>JAFVCA010000008.1 GCA_017479705.1 Bacteroidales bacterium | reverse complement strand
TATCTTTGCACCCATAATTATGTATTTTTTAATGCAATACAAAAGTACACATAATTATGGAATCAGGCGACAGGTTGCCTGAAAAGTTTTCAACAGCCTGTCGCTCATTTTATTAACACCGCATTTGCGGAATTAAGGATACAAACAAAACATACCGCCATGAAACAAAACATTCTATTAACACAAATAATGCTTGCTATGAAACGAATTGTTTTTTTAATGGTTGCCTTAGTTGGCATAAGTGCCTTGTGGGCACAGGATACCATTTACCCCTTTGCCGCAGAATCTCCATTCTTTAAAGATTCAATATTCTCCGACTATGGTGGAGATACATGTTGGTCTTATGATTCTCAACATCCGCTTCATGCTACGGCTGTTAAACACACTCTTGGGGATTCTCAGTATTTAGTTACAGGTATAGCCCTGCCATACAGATTTATAGACTCTTGCCCTGGGTATGGTGTTGGATACCTATATAGAAATGATGTTTTTGTTCAAGGTATGATCGTTCAGATTTTTGATAAAGATACGAACCATCCGGTAATACATTATACAAAACCTTTGTGGCGGTATGCTAAAGAAGTCCCCCATGTGCGCCCCTACGATTGCCGCATAGCTTTCAACCCACCGGCCTCATGCTTCAATATAGATACTGTGTTAGATGCCTATTCTTTGTATTTCGACCACCCTGTCTCTGTTAGTGGGGATGTTTATATTGGTTTTTTAAGATCTCTGCACATGCCTACAGCTCTTCCAGTAGGGTATTGGTGGGGGTGTTCGGCTGAGGGATCTTCATGGTTTCGTGTTTTATTAGCTGATACAAATTGTATGTCAGGCCATGAAGGTTGGGCGTTGAAGGTTGCGTGGGATACTGCTGCATCTATATCTATGCGCCCTCATTATGATGGTGAGCCTTCCCCTATGTTTGTGGGCGCTCATAGACTCAACCATTATTATTCTTCTGAAGCGTCAGAATTGGTTTGTCCTATCTTTGCCGTTCCCGATACCGACAGCTTCGGCTGCCCCGAGGTGGAGAGGTTTGCCTTTGCGGGTATCAATGGGGGCTTCCCCACCTTTGCATGGGACACTGCCGCCGGGCACACCCTCTACCAGTTTGCCTACGGACCTTACGATGCGCCGTTGGACAGCCTCGACGTGGAGGAAACCCGCAATCGCTTTATTGAACTGACCCGTCAGCGGCTGTCGCCCGATGTTTATTATCAGGCGCGGCTGCGCGCCAAGTGCCACCATGCCTGTCCGGTGCACGACACCGTGATGTGGACAGCATGGAGCGACCCCGTCTACTTCTACACCGGCGACAGCATGCCGGACACCACCCACCACTCCACCGACCCGCAGGAAGAGGGCATAGCCGAATCCCGCGCCGCTGTCAGCTTCACCCTCACGCCCAACCCAGCACATAGTACCGTGACCCTCACCCTCGGTGACTATCGTGGCGTGGCGCAAGTGACACTGCACGATGCCGCCGGGCGCGAAGTGCTGCGCCGCACCCTTGAATCCGCATCCACCATGCTGCCCATTGCCGGGCTTCCCGCAGGGCTCTACACCGTCACCGTCTCCACCCCCCAAGGCTCCGCCGTCCGCCGCCTTTCGGTGGAGTAGCCAATAAGTCAGTATGCCTCGGCGGTAAGGATCAGTCGGCTCGTCTTGTCCTCGTCAGGCAATCTCCTCTAAGGCCCCGGTCTCGGAGTCGATGATGAATCCGCGCACCACGATGTCCCGTGGCACAAGGGGGTGCGTGCTGATGGTCTCCACCGTGCGGCGCACCGACTCAGGGGTGTCGCGGAAACCTTCGAGCCATGCATTGAGGTCTATGCCGCAGCGGCGTATGGTGTCAAGGGTCTCGTCCGTCACCCCGCGGGCCAGCATTTGGTCGTGGAAATGGCTGTAGCTCATGTGGCATGCGCCGCAGTGCGAGTGTGCCACCACCATCACCTCGTTCACCCCCAGCTCGTAGATAGCCACAATGAGGCTCCGCATGGCCGAGTCGAAGGCCGAGATGACCAGTCCGCCAGCGTTTTTGATGATTTTGGCATCGCCGTTCCGAAGTCCCAGTGCGGCGGGCAGCAGTTCGGTGAGCCGTGTGTCCATGCACGACAGCACTGCCAGTTTCTTGTCGGGATACTTGTCCGTCAAGTACTTCTCGTAGCCCTTCGAGGCTACAAACTCTTTGTTGAAGGCTAAGATTGAATCTATCATTTTGTGCGTTGTTTTTCAGTTTAGAGGTCGGATGCCGACGGGTTCAGTGGTCCACAACCACCTGTGCCGTGCCGCTGACCAGATATTTCTTCCCATCGTCGAGGCTGAGGCAAATCCAGCGTGTGCGCCGTTTTTCCAAGGCCTCGAAATGGTGGTCGGGGCGTGCGGCAATGTGGAAGCGTGTGCCAGGCGTAAGGCTGTTGAGGGTGATGTCTGTGGCGGGGTTGTAGTCATCGTCATAGTGGTGCAGCTGCGCGTCAATCTCTTTCTCCAAGGTGCGGCTCAGCGGTATGCGTGCGGCGTAGGCCGTCAGCAGGGGTTGCAGCTCGGCCGGGAAGCAGGAGCGGTACTGCACAATCAGCCGTGCGTAGGCCCGCTGCCACTCGTGCCCGTGGGGCTGCACGGCGGTGCCGTATTGCAGAAAAGTGTTGAGGTGCCCCATCTCGTGCAGCAGCACCAGCAGGAAGTGGTAGCGATTCAGGTTGCCGTTGATGCTGATTTCGTGGTAGCGGTGGTCGTGCTGCGGCCAGCGGTAGTCGCCCAGCTTGCTGAACCGCTCACGGGTGATGTGGAGGTGCACTTTGTGCTGCGCCATGAAGTCGAACAGGGGCTCCACCGCCGTCGGCGGCACGTATTTGCCGAGCGATCGTTTGAAGTTGTCAATATAGGATTGTTCCATCGTCGGCAGGGGAGGGGAGGAGTGTTGAGGGAGGGGTGGCGAGGGAGAAGGTGGGGCAGTCGCAGTGGCGGCGTTTGCGGTGCTTGGGCATGTGCACGCCCTTGTCGCTGCAAGCGGCCAGCAGCCCTGCCAGCACCAGGGCGGCAAGGAGTGTCCGCAGACGGAGCAAGGCTCCGGGGTTATGACGTGACGGTGTTTTCATACTGACGATAACGGAGCGGAGCCTTTTTTATTGTGTCGGGCAGCAGGTGAGCCGCAACGCCGCTCGCTCCCGTCTCGTTGGCTTTTGCTCCTGGGCGCATTTGCCCCTCTTCGGAGCAGGAAATGTAGTACAAGAATAGGCTAAGTGGGGGCCAAGGAGTGGCGATGCTTACAAGTCGATGCGGGAGGAGAAGAGGCGGTCGCGGGTGATGTAGCGGTCGTAGAGGAACAGGAGTGCGGCGACGACGAGCAGTGCCAGGAAGCCGGCCAGGCCAGTGCTGCCGACAAGCAGGTCGTTGTGGTCGTCCATGAGGAGTGTCGTCATGCCCGCCAGGGCGTTGAAGGTGCCGTGCATGATGGCCGGCACGATGACGCTGCCGCTCTTGAGGCGGAAGTATTGGAAGATGGCGCTGAGGGGGATGCACAGGAGCATCATGGCAAGAACGCCGATGAGGTTGGGGTGCTGGGGGTAGTTGTGGCCCATGAGGATGAAGGGTGCGTGCCACAGGCCCCATATCAGCCCCGTGGCGACGGCGGCGGCGAGGAAGGGCCTGCCCCTGAACAGCGTCAGCATATAGCCGCGCCAGCCGCTCTCCTCGCCGAAAGCAAAGAGGGCGTTGATGGTGGCTCCGGCCAGCATGCCGGAGAGGAGGGTGACGGCCACTGCCGCGGTGGGGCTGAGGTGCAGGTTGTCGCAAAGAAGCTGGAGGGCTTGGCTGTGTGTGGTGAAATGGTTGCCGTCAATCCAGTAGTTGAAGAGAAGGGTGAGGAGGACGGCGGCGGGAATGGTGAGCCAGCCGATGAACCACCAGCGGTTGACCTTCCAGCTGATGCCGATGCCCCGCAGCAGGGGCTGGCGTGCGGAGGCCTGGCAGACCACTGTGGCCGCAAGCGGGAAGAGCATGCAGATGGAGGCCAGCGTGTTGCTCAACGGCGATGGGTATTCGCTGCCCGAAAGCCAGAAGACCAGGCCCATGATCCAGACAAGGCCGTAGGCTATGGCGGTGTAGAGTTTGAGATTTTTCATGATGTTTTATTGTCGGAGTAATCGGAATAGTCGGAGTACTCTGATTACTCCGATTATTCCGATTGTTGTTGATTGTTATCTTGAGAACATTATCTTCTCGCTGTTGAACATGCGGGTGAGACCCCAGATGGCTATGGCGGTGTAGACGATGTTGGAGCCGAGGGTGACGAGCACGTTGGTCCAGTTGAGGGAGTGGGCAAAGACGTCGGCCATGACAAGGATGGAGTTGTAGAAGGGGATGAAGTAGTTGTAGAGGCTGTGGACGGATTCGGTCTGGAACATGGGCAGGAGGCCGGCCAGCATCACCACCAGCATGAAGGGCGTGACCATGGTGCCGGCATTCTTTACATCCTTGGCGTAGGCGGAGAGCAGGCTGACCGCGGAGGCCATGATGAGCACCGATGCAAAAATGACCAGCAGCAGGGCCACATAGTCGGGCGTGGTGTAGTTGAAGGGGATGTCGATGCTCTCGCTGCCCGCGGAAATCATATTGGGCAGCGAAAGTGCAATGCCGACAAAGCTGCTGATGCCACTGAGCAGGGCGATGCAGCTGAGGGAGACAATCTTGCCCAAGGCCAGCTCGTTGCGGCGCATGGGGGTGACGAGGAGGGTGGCGATGGTGCCGCGTTCCTTCTCGCCGGCAATGGCGCTGGGGGCAATGGCCATGGTGCCGCTGAAGAGCATCATGATGATGAGCATGGGGAGGAGCTTGCTGAGGATGTCGCCCATCACTTGGTCGTCGGTGGCTTGGTTGAAGGTCTGCCCTTCAGCGTCGGCGCGGTTGATGTCGAAACGGTTGGCCATGCCGTCCTCATAGGCACCTAATGAGGCGGTCAGCATGTCGTAGACGCGGCTCACCGCATTGTTGGCGGAGTTGTAGTAGATTTCCACGTTGGGGGCGGGCACGCCGCTTTGGGGCTGGTAGGCAGCCACGAGGGAGTCGAAGTAGGGCGGGAAACGCAGCAACATGGCGTTGATTTCCTTGTCCTCCAAGGCGTCGATGTCGGCCTGGTTGAAGGGTTGCTGCACAAGGGCGATGCTGCTGTCCGGCAGTGTCAGGATGGGAAGCATGCTTTCAGGCAGGTTCTCCACACGGACGGTGACGAGGTCCTCGGAACCTTGCGTCTCCATGTTGCGCATGCCTACGCCCATGAGGCTGTAGATAAGATAAATGAGCAGACCGGGCATGATGACGGTGGTGAACACCAGCTGTCGGTCGCCAAAGAAACGGGCAAACTCTTTGCGGATGATGGTCCAGGTGTTGTTGCGGTTTTTCATTCTTCGTCTCCTTTCTGTGCTTTATAAAGTTCAAAGAAGCGGTCTTCGATGTTGAGGCCGTCGCAGACCTCGCTGAGGGTGCCACAGGCCGAGAGACGACCGTCGATGATGATGCCCACGCGGTCACAAAGGCGTTCCACAAGGCTGAAGATGTGGGTGGAGAGGATGATGGTCTTGCCTTCGGAGCGGAGTTCTTGGAGGTAGTCGGTCACGGTGCGGGCGGTGATGACGTCGAGGCCGTTGGTGGGCTCGTCAAAGATGATGATGTCCGGGTTGTGGACCAATGATATGACGATGCTCACCTTCTGCTTCATGCCGGTGGAGAGGTTGGCCACCTTGACCTCGGCGAACTTGTCGATGCCGAAGCGGTCGAAGAGGGCCCGTTTGCGGCTTTGGGCTGTGGCGGGCTCGACGCCGTGCAGCTCGCTGAAGAAGTCGAAGAGGTAGTTGGGGGTGAAGAAGTCCTCTAATTTCAGTTCGCTGGTGAGGAAAGCAATCTTGCCGCGCACGGCTTCGGGCTGGCTGACAATGCTGCTGCCGTCGACCCAGGCATCGCCGCTGTCCGGCTTGATGAGGGTGGCCAGCATGCGGAGGGTAGTGGTCTTGCCCGCCCCGTTGGGGCCCAGAAGGCCGAAGATTTCGCCGCGGTTGGCAGTGAGGGTGAGGTCGTCCACCGCCACCTTGTGCCGGGCGTTGGTGCGCTCCAACCGCTGCTGCTTGCGCGATAGGGTGAAGGTCTTGCTGAGGCCTTCGATGCGTAGGATTTCGTCCATAATGTTAGTATTGTTTGTGATTTTTATATGATGATACTATGAAATGACAATTGACAGTTGCCGCTACCGCTTGTCCCTTCCCAGGACGGCCCAGCGGACAACGGGGATGAGGCGTAGAAGCTCGTAGAGGATGGGGGAGAGGCAGAACACGGCCACGAGGAGGATGAGGTAGTCGGCCACAGGGGGCAGAGGGGTGTAGAGTTTGAGCATATAGCCGAGGGCGGCGACGATGAGGTAGTGGACAATGTAGATGCCGTAGCTGCTGCGTGTCATGTAGGAGGCGAATGGGGAGGTGCGGTCTGCCCAAGCCTTGAAGGCGGCCAGCATGGCGAGAATGGCTACCCAGGCATAGAGGTTGGTGGACCAGTGCATCAGATAAAGCGGAGCGGTGTTGGTCTCACCCCATGTGGCACAGGTGAGAGCCACACCAGCTACTACTGCCAAAGCAAGTAGCAGGGTGGCGTAGCGCGACAGGAAGCGCTGCACATTGTCGCGCGAGAAGAGGTAATAGCCCATGAGGAATGGGACGAGGTAGGCTGCCGGGCGATAGAGGTTCCACAACCCTTGCGCACTGTGCGGGTCGGGGTTGGCGATGGAACCCTGTGCCCCAGCCCAGATGAGGAGGAATCCCCCAGCCACGGTGAGGAGCAGCCGACAGGCTCCGGGCCAACGGCGAGTGGAGCGAATCAGTCGCCCCACGGCGTTGTAGAGGCGGTCGCGCTCGATAGCGATAATAATAATCAGCAGCAGGGAGAACACCCACAGCTCCTGGATGAACCATAGCGGACCGATGCCGCTGACCCCCCACAGAAAGAACTTCACAGGCTGCGGCACACTGGCCAGTACGTCGACCGTTGCCACATGGGTGTTGAAATAGCCTACCATCCAGTGAAAGACAAACAAGCCTATTGTGGACGGCACAAGCAACTGGCGGGTGCGTTTCCTGAACCACTGTGAGGTGTTTATTGTCTGCCCAGACGCAGGGTGGAGGGCATAGCGGCTGCTGATACCGGCCACGAGGAAGAGGAGCATCATGAACCAGGGATAGAGGAGGTACATGATGGCATCCTGCGGCTGTGCCTTGGGGTCTTCAACCCAGCCGCCGATGCCGCCGAAGACACCTTTGTTGTTGTAGAAATAAATCACGTGGTAGAGGAGTACCAGCAGGACTGTGACCCAGCGGATGTTGTCGAGGAAATGTTTGCGCATAATAGTGTTTTTGATAGGGGTCTTTATTTGTTGTGACGAAGTTTGTTTTCGACGATGCAAAAGAGGATGCACAGTGCGATGACAAGGGCGCAGGAGATTATCGTTGCCAGGGTCTCGGTTACAATATGCGGCCACAGAACGGCGGCGGCGATTACGGCAAAGACGAGTGCAATGAGGAGTGTGCAGCCCCCAGCCGTGATGTGGCGCAGCCCGTTGGGGTCGGGGCCATAGGTTTCGCGCACACATCTCCAGCGGCCGTTCTGTCGGCGCAGGGTGTAGTTGCGGTTGTACTGCGGATTGAGGATGCAGAAGACCATTATTGCACATGCCGCCACCTCGCTGAAGAAGAGCACCAGCGGCAGCGCGATGCGCATCTCACTGTCCCTGCCTAATACCACTAACAGCACGGTCTGCGCCAGCAGGACGGCTCCAGCGGCAAAGAGCAGTAGGCGGAAGATAGATTTGTTTCTCTCTTTCATGATGTGCAGTGTTATAGGTCGGGGTTGGCAATGCGTGCTTTCACTTCTCCCCAAATGATGGCGGCCATGGTCAGCAGCACAAGGACGAAGATGGCAGCACTGGCATCAATGCGGTTGAAAGGCGACTGGTTCAAGAGTTGCATGGCATCCAAGCAGAAAGCCATGGTGATGAGCAATGCGGTGGCTCCGTGCGAGACAAAGCGGTAGCCGTCGGGGTCGATGTTGTAGTAGGCTTTGCGTTTGACATGGGGCTTGGTGAGGGAAATCCGGGCTTTGGACACCATCCGTCCCGGATGGGCGAAGTTGTAGGCAATGGCTGCCACCACAATGACTTCGGGTAGGGCATGAAGGAGCAGATATTCCACCTTCTGCCCACCAGCCGGCATCTTGACGATGAACCACACGTTGGAGGCTAAGCAGATGACAGCAGCCACTGCCAGCAAGATGTATCCTATGATTCTGCGTTGCTCCATAATGCTTATTTCTGAATACTCTTATGTGTCGACCAAAACATCACCACCGTCGCGACAATACAGTAGGCAAGGATGGCAATAGTGGAGGCCAAGCTTCCAAACGGGTCCCATCCTGTGGCTTTGAAAACCTCGATGTTGATTAATAAAATGAGAGTCAGTGCTGCCAAACCCAGCGTAATGTAGCGGTAGCCAGCAGGGTCGATGATTCTCTGCATTGGTTCTTGCCCTTTCTCTTTCAATGGCGGCTTGGAGTCGGGATGGGTAAAAGCCCATACCGCAGGTGCCATTAGTGCCACCTCCACCAACAGATACACTGCTACGCGGATTCGGGCATCTGCGCCTTCCGGCATTCTGATGAGGTTCCAAACAACCGACACCAAGCAGGCCACACCTGCTACTGCCAGCAATACAATTCCGATGATTCTGCGACGTTCCATGATGAATGTATTATTTGTCCTGTCCTGTGACAAACTTCAAAATGTCCTCCTCACTATAGGCAGCGGAGGTGAGGCGGCGCAGCTCCTTGCCCTCTTCGAAGAGGATGACCACGGGGATAGTCAGCGTGTTGTACTCCTTGGCGATGGAACGGCATTTGTCTATGTCCACTTTGATGAAGCGGTATGCTTTGCCCACCTGCTGGCTGACGTTCTCCAAGCGGGGATACATCAGTCGGCAGGGACCGCACCATGTGGCCGTCATCATGCAGACTGTTCGCCCGTGGCTGATGGCGTTGCGGAAACCGGCGGAGTCCACCTCCTCAATCATTGCCGAGTGGGGAGCCTGCATCAACCCGGTGGTGTCGCCGCTGACTACGGGCTGCCCGTCCGCACCCATGCTCAGGCGCACCATCCCCTCCTCGTCGGGGATGGCGAAAAAGGAGTCGTCCACCTTGCCGGCAGTCACGGAGACCAGCCGGTACACAATCTTCATCGGCTGTGATCCCTTCATGGTCATAGTCATCTCCTCCCGCACAGGCAAACCCCAAGGCACCTCCTCGTTCAGACCGTAGTGGAAGGGGATGTGGTAGGTGGTATCCAACCACACCGTCGAGTTGATGCTGACGGCCTCGTTCTCATTCTCGTATTGCACTTTCAGGCAAGCGTGGCCATCCACCGTCTCCAACTCGTCGGCAATGTCGAACAGCGGCACATCCATCGTGTCTGGGTCTATGCCGTTGGACATCAGGATGGGCTTCCCCATCATGGCGTTGATGGTATACTGCTTCTTCTCCTTGGCAAGATAGAGGGTGCGCAGCTTGTTCTGGGGCATGTCGACATAGAGGTCTTGCCCCCGGTAGTAGTAGGTGCTGAGTGTTGCCGACGGGGTTGTACCGTTGGACATAGTAGCCGCTGAGCTGAAGGTGGCAACGCCCTCAAACAGATGCTGTGCCGCCAGCCCTTGGTTGGCAATGAGCAAGGCAGCCATTAATGCCAGTTGTTTAATGCTTTTCATGATTTAGGCTTCTTATTAGATTTCATAATTTCGTCGTTATCACCAGCGGAGGTTCTCCGCGGGGTGCGTTTGGCACGTTTGAGGGCATCGGACAGAATCCATTCTATCTGTCCGTTGGTGCTGCGGAACTCGTCCGCAGCCCACTTCTCGATAGCCTCGTAAACCTCGGCATCAACCCTCAGTGCAAAACTCTTTTTCATTCCCTTTGATTAACACCCGTTTCAATTTTCACTTTCTTTAGGTCACTTCAAAAATCATTGTTGAACACGTATTACACTAATCTAACGAATTATTATTCGAGCTATTCGTGTTATTCGTGTTCGTCAGAAATGAGTAATTAGTGGTTGCCTTTAGTTGTACAGAGTGCCAGTGTTAATGACCGGGCTTGCGCTCTCGTCGGCGCAGAGTACCACCAGCAGGTTGCTCACCATGGCGGCCTTGCGCTCCTCGTCTAAATCCACAATCCCGTCGGCGGAGAGTTTCTTCAACGCCAAGTCCACCATGCTCACGGCTCCCTCCACAATCTTCTCGCGGGCGGAGATGATGGCGTCCGCCTGCTGGCGGCGCAGCATCACGCTGGCAATCTCCGCGGCATAGGCCAAGTAGTTGATGCGGGCTTCCACCACTTCGATACCGGCAATGTCTAATCGGCTGCGCAGTTCCTTCTCCAAGCGGTCGTTGATCTCCTCACCGCCGCTGCGCAGGGTCAGCTCCTCGCTGTGGTGGTCGATATTGTCGTAGGCATACATGCCGGCCACCTTGCGCAGGGCGGCGTCGCTCTGTACGTTGACGAAATTGTTGTAGCCGTCGCTCTTGGTGGTCTTGTTGCCCTCCTTGTCCACCGTCGTGGTATTGTCCACCTCAATGTCGAAGCAAGCCTTGTACGTGTCCTTAATCTTCCACACCAGCACCAGCCCAATCATAATCGGGTTGCCGTTCCTGTCGTTCACTTTGATGGGAGCCACGTCCATGTTGCGTGCACGCAGCGACATGCGCCTTGTGCCATAGAAAGGGTTCACCCAGAAGAAACCGTTGTCCGTCACCGTGCCGCGGTACTTGCCAAAGAATATCAGCACACGGGCAATGTTCGGCTGGATAATCATAAAACCGATAAGGTGCAGCACATAGCAGATGCATGCCGCAATGCAGAACACGATGCCTAACCCCTCGTTCCGTTCCACAATCAGCATAGTCACCGGGACGATGGCAATCAGCATCGCAAGGTTGATAAACAAATGCAAAAAGCCGTTGTTGATGGCTTTCATCGGGCGGTTGAACTCTTTTGTTTCCATAAGTCTATATCATTTTAATGTTGAGAAGATGTGTTGCTTTAAAGTGATATTGTTTTGATATCACTTTGCAAAAGTACAAACATTTTTTCATTCATACAAAATATTTTTTTCGTATCTTTGCAGTCTGGGTGTTGGAAACATCCTCTTAATTGTTGACATTTAATATCATACTCTTATGCAAAAAAAATCTGTTTTTCTTCTCCTGACAATACTGTTTGGTGCCTCAAATTGGGCATTTGCGCAAGACCCCTCTGCCGATTCCATCGATGTGCTGCACTACAATTTGACTGTTGACCTCGGTGCCGCTGTGCAGAAACAATTGCGAGGTGTGGCCGAAATCCAGTTTGTTCTCACCAAGCCCTGCGATGCTGTCACTTTCGACCTCATCTGCGACACCCTCCATCCCGTCTCCCTCGACGGTACGGTCATCCGCGGCTTCAACTACGACCGCGACGAGAGCCTCCTCCGCGTCTACCTCAGGGGTGGCCAGCCTGGCGACACGCACCTCCTCTCCGTCCCCTACGTCTCCAATGGTTATGTGGAGCATTACGGCTGGGGCGGCATGCATTTCGACAACAACATCTACTACAACCTCGGAGTGGCTTTTCAGGAGTATCCCCACCTCTTTGGTCGTGCCTGGTTCCCCTGTCGCGACAACATGTACGACAAGGCCACCTACAGCCTCACCGTCACCTCACAACCCGGATGGCGTGCCATCTGTAGCGGCTTGCGCCAAAACGAGGCCACGGCTCCCGACGGCACTACAACCACCCAATGGACCATCACCCAGCCTACGCCCACCTACCTCGTCTCCGTCTCCTCAGCCCCGTGGCATATCATCGAGAGGGAGTACGCAGGTGTTTACGACACCTATCCCGCCATCATCGGTTTCCTGGGTCACGACAGCACCCAAGTGCAACAAGCCTTTGATATTCTGGACGACGTAGTCCCTGCCTACGAGCGTGCCTTCGGTCCCTACCGTTGGGACCGTATCGGCTATATCTCCACCCCCCAAGGCTCCATGGAGCATGTCTCCAACATCGGCCTCGTCTCCCAATGTGCGGCAAGCACCGAGAGCCCCTGCCAGATGACCATATGCCACGAACTGGGGCATGCCTGGTTTGGCAACCTCATCACCTGCACCACCCCGGGCGACATGTGGATTAACGAAGGCGGTGCCTCCTTCTGCGAGGAGGTGGCGGCCGCTGCTGCCTATGGCCCTGCCGTGGCCGACCAATACTACCAGCAAAACCTCAAGAGAGTCATCCTCACGGCTCACAAGCAGGATTATGGCTACCGCTCCCTCTCCGGCATGGACGAGCGCTACACCTACGGCACCACCACCTACAACAAAGGCGCCCTCGTGTGGCACTCCCTGCGCGGCACCCTGGGCGATTCCCTCTTCTACGCCTGCATGCAGCGTCTCTTTGCCTCCTGTGCTTTCGGCAACATCGATGCAGCCACCCTCCGCGACAGCCTCAGCCTTTACAGCGGCATGGATCTCACTCCCTTCTTCGACTTCCACGTCTTCAACCCCGGTTTCGTGGACTATGAGCTGGAGCGTTTCGCTTCCGAAGGCAACTATTGTGTCCTGACGCTGCGCCAGTTGTTGCGCGGCACTGACCGCTATGCCAACGGCTGCCGCGTGCCGGTCACCTTCTTCAGTGTCGACCGCTCGCAACGCCAGGAGGTATGGCTGACCATGGAGGACTCTGTTGCAACCTTCTCCCTGACGCTTCCTTTCCATCCCGAATTTGCGATAGTCGATTACAACCACCGCATTTCCGATGCTTGCTCCACCGACACCGTGCGCCTCACCAGCAGGGGCACCACCCCCTTGGCCTACACCTTCTGCCGGCTCTATCTGCCCGAAGCCCCCACGGCTCCCGCTCCCTGGGTGCACGTGGGGCACCATTTTGCCCACCCCGTGGGCGACAGTGTCCCCGGCATCATCCGCATGACCAATCGCTACTGGCAGGTGACGGGCACATTGACCAACAACCCCGAAGGCTTTTTTCTCTACAACCGGGGCTACTACGGCGGCAATGGTGCTGCCTACGTCGACGAGGGTTTCTATGAAAAAGTAACTACCTTGGACTCTCTCTGTCTCCTCTATCGCCCATCCTCCGAAAGCCCTTGGCAGATTATTTCCCGCACCCGCACGGGCAACAGCGGCATCGATGGCGGCTACTTCCGCGCCCACCTCTTCAACGGGCAGTACACCTTAGGCGTCTGCGACCCCGAAGCACCCTTGATGGATGTCAAGGCTCCAGCCGACCAGCCCTCCTTCCGCCTTTTCCCCAACCCCACCACAGGCAAATTCACCGTCAGCTTGGACGGCTATGACAAAAAATTCAATCTTCTCATCTACGACCTTTGTAGTAAAAAAGTACTGGAAATGAGTGGCTTGTCCGATGGCGACACCCTCCATCCCTCCCTGCCCGCAGGAACATATATTGCAATAATCCAAAATAATTTCTTATCTTTGCAGTCACAAATTATAGTACAATGAAACATATTAAAGCAGTCTTACTGATAGTTATGATTATGGCCGCGGGTACTCTCCGGGCCCAGTACACGCAGGATAGACCCAACGTGGAATTCATGTTAAAGGTAGAAGCTGGCTACCTGCACTTCGTCGGCAATTACGGCTCTCCCACCAAGGAGACTTTCAACCCCAACATCAAGGAACCCGGCACAGGCTACAACCTCAACAATGCCGAGGAGGCCATGGGTCTCAACGTCATGGCCGGTGTGAACATCAGCCAGGACTTCTTCCTTGGCGGCGGCTTGGGCTACAGCCTCTGTGCACGTCTCAGCCCCATGCAGTTTGACCGCAGCAGCAACATGGCCCTCGCCTTCATTGACATGGACTACCGTCCCGTGGGCAACATCTGGGCCCCCATGGTGGGCGCCCGTCTCGGTGGCAGTTTCCTCATGAACCCCAACAACTACGGCAACACCATCTCCCCCTACGCCGAGGTTTACGGCGGCCTCAACTGGTTCTACGACCATGCCCTGCAGCAGATGGACCGCAACTACCACAGCCTGTTTGTGGAGACAGGCGTGCAGTTCACCCAAGGCTCTGTCTTCATCCCCATCCGCGTGGGCTGGCGTTGGTAACAATAAGCGGAAAACCTCCGCAGGTATTAATTTTTAATTTTTAATTAAGTAAGCAATCAAAATTAATGTACATTTTTTTACACGAATTACCGTGAATTATCCATTAATTAATGGCCAATTATATGGCAATTATATGTAAAATAAATTTGAACAATTACTTATTAATTTCCCCGTGCAATCCACCCGACAAAATAAAATCTCCCGACTCATACAGCAGGACCTCGGCGAAATCTTTCTCCGCGAAATGAAACCCGTCCTTGGCAACTCCCTCATCACCGTCACGGGTGTGCGCATCTCGCCGGACCTCTCCATTGCCCGCGTCCATATCAGCATCATGCCCATCGGCACCATCCCCGCCTATGCGGACCAGCCCGAACAGCCCGCCACCAAGCAGGGCATTGTCGATGCCATCCTCACCCACAGCTCCGACATACGCCGCCGTCTCGGTCTGCGCGAAGGCAAACAGCTGCGCATCATCCCTCAGTTGGACTATTTCCTTGACGATTCTCTCGATTACGCCGAACGTATCGATTCGCTGCTGAAGGGTTGATGCACCTCGGTTTCCACATAGCACGGCGCTACTTCTTCTCGCGCAAGCAACGCACCGTCATCAACGTCATCTCGGAGATTTCGCTGATAGGTATTGCCGTCAGCACTGCCGCCCTCATCGTGGTGCTGAGCGTCTACAACGGCATCGGCGAGGTGACCCAGACCCTTTTCAACTCCTTTGACGCTCCCCTTGTGGTGCAGCCCGCCCAAGGCAAAACACTCCGTGTCTCCTCTCCGGGGCTCTCCGGCCTCGGCCGTGTCGAGGGGGTCTCCGCCGTCTCGCAAGTGGTGGAGGAGAACGCGGAGATGACCTATCGCCACAACCAGGCCATCGTCTCCCTGCGCGGTGTGGACAAGGCCTACCACCTTGTCACGGGTCTCGACACGCTGCTCTACGAGGGCACATACCGCTTAGTGGACACGCTGCAGGCCCCTGCCGACGACGGCGTAGCGGACACCACCGTCATCCACTACCTCCTGATGGGTGCGGAGGTGTACTACAATCTCGGCGTGCGCGAGGTCTCCAACGTACCCGCCCAGGTGCATATTCCCAAACGGGGTGTCGCCCTCGGCCTCACCATGCAGGAGGCTTTCAACACCGGCTACGCCCTTCCCGGCGGCAATTTCTACATCCAGCAGGACATAGACAACCGCTACGTGGTCACCGACATCGACTTTGTCCGCTACTTGATGGACTATGCCCCCGACGAGTGCACGCAGCTCTGCCTCTCCCTTGCCCCCGGCGCAAAGCCCGAGCGGGTCAAGGAGCGCGTCCGTGCAGCGGTAGGCGACGGCTACCGCGTCCTCGACCGTTTCGAGCAGCAACCCATCTACTACAAGGTTTTCCGCTCCGAGCGGTTGGGCATCTACCTCATCCTCGCCCTCATCGTCCTCATCTCCACCCTCAACCTTGTGGCCTCCCTCTCCCTCCTTATGATGGACAAGCGGCATGACGTGGCCACCCTCCGCGCCATGGGTATGGAGGGCCGCGCCGTGCGCCGCATCTTCCGCATCGAGGGGCTGATGATTTCCGCCATCGGCGTTTTTGCGGGTTTGGCTGTCGGATTCCTCGTCTGCTTCCTCCAGCAGCATTTCGGCATCATCAAGATGGGCAGCAACTTCGTCGTCTCCGCCTTCCCCGTCGCCATGCGGACGGTGGATTTCCTCAACACCACCATCATGGTCATGGCCCTCAGCGGCCTCGCCGTTCTCTTCGCCGTCCGCAAAACCAAGATCTAACAACAATTAATAATTAATAATTAAAAATTAAAACGCGACTAACACATTCAAACATTCCCACATTCGAGCATTCCCACATTCCCACATCCCCGCATTTTCTTTTCAGCTTCTCTAAAACACGACTTCAACGCTCCTTCTATATTTATTCAATATTGAAGGAGCGTTGAACGAAGGTTGGAGGGGCGGATTAATTGCCTGTATAGACGGGTTTTGTGACCCTTTCTGGCAGGCGTGGATGCAAATATTCCGCGAGCTGTGTGCGTTTCGCTGCCTTTGGTGTGGCAATGTGTCTCAAAATGTCGCCATCGGTGAGTGTGGGTGCCGATGGTCGGCACGGGGGTGGGGCGAGGAGGGGGCCGGGAGGGCTCAGGGCATTTGTATCTGCGCCACGAAGCCGCCTCCGGGGGCCATGTGGACCCGGAGGGTTGACCCGTCAAGGCTGAGGCGGCGCACGGTGTGGTCGGTGCCCTTACGGTGGGCGTTGGCTCCGTCGGCATAGAGAAGCACGGAGGGGGTGCCGCTGAGGCCGGGGAGGGTGGAGAGGTCTAACTCAACGTCGCGGGCAGTCCAGTTGGTGATGCCGCCGATGTACCAGCTGTTGCCTTTGCGGCGGGCAATGACGATGTATTGTCCTACTTCGCCTTGCAGGGCTACGGTCTCGTCCCAGACGGTGGGCAGGGAGGCGACGAAGCGGGTGTAGTCCGGCTCGCGGGCATAGTTGGAGGGGGCGTCGCAGAGCATGTTGAGGGGGGATTCGAGCACTATGTAGAGGGCCAGCTGGTGGCAACGGGTGCCTTGGCTCATGGGCTCGCTCCAGCAGGGGGAGTAGCATCCTTGGGCGGCGTTGTGCATGGCTCCTTGGGTGTAGTCCATGGGACCGGCAACCTGGCGGATGAAGGGAATTTCGACATCGTACTGCACCTGGTTCCACGTGGCGGGAGCCCACTTGAGTTGCTCCAAGCCGGCCACTCCTTCAAAGTTGATGGCATTGGGGTAGGTGCGGTTGAGACCGGCGGGCTTGAAGGCACCGTGGAAGTCGACAAGGAGATGGTATTTGGCACACATGGCCGCGGCACGGTAGTAGAAATCGGTGACGAGCTGGTCGTCACGGTCCATGAAGTCGACTTTAAAGCCTTTGATGCCCATCTCGCTGTAGTGGCGGCAGACGCGCTCCATGTCGCGGTCGAAGGCATAGTAGCCCGCCCAGAGGATGAGTCCCACGTTGCGCCGGCGGGCATAGTCCGCCAGCATGGGCAGGTCGATTTCCGGCACCACTTGGAAGAGGTCGGCTTGGCCGTTGACGGCCCAGCCTTCGTCAAGGATGACGTATTCGATGCCGTAGCGGGAGGCGAAGTCGATGTAGTGCTTGTAGGTGTCGTTGTTGATGCCGGATACGAAGTCCACGCCTTCGATGTTCCAGTTGTTCCACCAGTCCCACGCCACTTTGCCGGGGCGTATCCAGCTGATGTCGTTGACGCGGCAGGGGGCTGCCAGCAGGTAGCTGAGGTTGCTGACGGCCAAGGAGGCATCGGAGGCGGTGACGATGGCTATGCGCCAGGGCATGTAGTCGCCGACTGCGAGGCGGGCAATGTAGTCCTCGCGCTCCTTGACGAGGAGCTGGAGGTTGTTGTGGCCGCCCTGTTCGAGGGTTTTGGGAAGGGGTGCGTGGACGCCTTCGAGCCGCACGTCGGAGGGCGAGTCGGGACGCTGGGCTGCGGAGAGGTATAGGCCGGGGAAATGCTCAAGGTGGGTCTCGGTGAGGCACACCTTGACACCACCGGGAGCATGTACCAACAGGGGCAGGAAGGAAATCCGGCCGGGGTCTAACTGTGAGAGGGGATGGGTCTCGTAGAGGTTCTCGAATGAGGAGGTGAACTGGACTGCAAAGTCGTCCTCGTCGTAGTTGATGACGTAGGGGACGGTGGCGGGGTAGTCGCCCGCAAAGTTGTATTCCACTTTCTCGTAGCGCACGGTGCAGGCTTCGGTGGTGCGGAGGCGGTAGGCGATGCCGTCGTCGTAGGCGCGGAAGTCGACGGCGAGGCCGTTTTTAAGTTGCAAGGTGAGCTCGTTGCAGTGGTTGCGCATGGAGGCCTGACGGGTGAAAGGGGAGGGGATGGTTTCGTCGATGGTGCGGGTGTTGGTTCGGGAGAGTGACATGTCGGCGGTGACGCTGTTGCCGTACTGGCGGTTGAGGCCAATGTGGGAGGGGAGCATGAGGGTGACGCCGCGGAAGACGATGTCGTAGGTCAGCTCGCCTTCGGCGGTGGAGACGATGTGGCTGACAAGTTTGCCATTGGGCGACGAGAGGGTGAAACGTTTCTCTTTGGCAAGGTCCTGCCCCACAAGGAGCATGCAGAGGGCCGCGGCGAATAGGATTTTCTTCATGACTTTTTGTAAATTCGTGAGGCGGAGAACCTCCGCCGGTATTAATTCAATTGAAATGTAAAAATTGAAAATTGAAACGGGGAGCGGACGTGGTTGCCGCATTTCAATTTTCAATTTTCAATTTTGGAGGCTCCGCCACTTATGGCAACAGGAATGATGCGGCAGGAGCGGCGGAAGTGCCGCTCGTAACGCTGCGGGACTTCCGCCACGAAGGTGTCGTACACCTCGTCGGGGAGGAGGTTGATGGAGCATCCGCCAAAGCCGCCGCCCATGATGCGCGCACCTGTGGCTCCGAGACTGCGTGCGAGGTCGACGAGGAAGTCGAGTTCGGCGCAGCTCACCTCGTAGTCGTGACTGAGGCCTTCGTGGGTGAGGAACATTTGCCGGCCAACGGTGGTGTAGTCGCCCTGCTGAAGGGCGTCGCTGACGGTCAGCACGCGCTCGCACTCGCCAAGGACAAAGCGGGCACGACGGTAGTCTTCGTCGCTGAGGGATGGTTTGAGGCTCTCGAGGCTCTCGCGGGTGCAGTCGCGCAGGGTTTCCACTCCCGCAAGGTGTGCCACCCGTTCGCAGCTGAGACGACGGTCGTTATAGGGGGAGCCCACAAGGATGTGCTTGACGCAACTGTCCACCAGCACCAGCCGGTAGCCTTCGGGGCGCCAGGGGAAGTAGGCATACTCGCCACTGCGGCAATCGAGGCGCACCAAACAGTCCTCACGCCCGAACATGGAGATGAACTGGTCCATGATACCGCACTTGACGCCGATGTATTTATGCTCTGTGGCTTGACCGACAAGAGCCAAGGACATCTTGTCGAGGCCGCCGTGGCAAAGCTCGTTGAGGGCATTGGCAAAGCAACATTCGAGAGCTGCCGACGAGCTCATGCCCGCACCGAGAGGCACGTCACCCTGGTAGACGGCATCGAAGCCTTGCACTTGCACACCACGCTCCATCAGTTCACGCACCACGCCATAGACGTAGCGGAAATGAACCACCGTGGGGCCATTGGTATCGTCGATGGAGAACTCGCAGCCCTGGCCAAGGTCGACGGCCCACAGCCTGACTGTGCGGGATCCGTTGGGTACGATGAGGGCGGTGATGGCTTGTGTCACCGCTCCGGGGAAAACAAATCCTCCATTGTAATCGGTGTGCTCGCCAATAAGATTGATGCGTCCGGGGGCCATCCAATAGCTGCCACCCGACGGCTTTCCGAAATGCTGCTCGAAATGCTTGCGCAGTGATGAAGTGTTCATAATGGCATATAATATTTGGATGCAAAGATACACAAAAAAAATTGAAAATTGAAAATTGAAACAAGACTAACATATTAACACATTCAAACATTCCCACATTCTCAAACACTTTTTCCGCACTTTTGGCGTTACCTCTTCGTTACTATGAAATACAAAAATATTCTCTTCGACTTCGACGGCACCCTTGCCGACACACGCCAGGGCATAATCCGCACTGTGCAGGGCACGCTGAGGCAGATGGGACTGCCAGAGGCAGCCCCTGAGGCAGTCTCTGCCACCATCGGACTGCCATTAACAGAGTGTTTCCGCCTCGCCACTGCAACCCCCGCAAATCGGGTGGAGGAGGCGGCAGCCATTTACCGCAACATCTTCCCCTCCCTTGCGCTGGACCATATCACCATCTTCCCCCATGTCTTGGAAACCCTCCATCAGCTGGAGCAGCAAGGCGTAGTGATGGCCATTGTCTCCTCCCGCCACCATATTTCGCTGGATCCCTTGGTGCGGCAGTTGGGCATTGAAAGGTATATCCCGCTGAGCCATGTCTATGGCGAGGATGAGGGGCTGAAGCCTAAACCGGCTCCTGATCTTGCACTGAAGGTGCTCCACGACCTCGGCCTCTCCGCGGAGGAGACTCTTGTGGTGGGCGACACAATCTACGACCTTCAAATGGGCTCGGCGGCTGGTTGCCACACTTGCGGGGTGACCTATGGCAACCAGTCGCGCAGTCAATTGCTCACCGCAAAGCCCACTCATCTTGTCGATAGTTTTGAAAGCGTCTGTGAATGTTTGAATGCTTGAATGTGTTAGTTTGTTTCAATTTTCAATTTTCACTTTTCAATTTAATCGGTTGTTTACTTGAAAGCGTTCTCGGAGAGACCGTGACCGCCAATCTTCAGGTCTTCCATATAGGAGGGCACTTCGCGTCCCAAGTATTTGTCTACATAAAGCTTGGCTAAATACTGCCCCAGCATGAATCCGTGGCCGCGCAGGCCTGTGCAGAGGCCCACTTCGGGGTCGATGATGTAGCGGGGTTCTGTGTAACGTCCGGCCCAGACAGCCAAGAAGCCCACCTCACGCAGATTGGGAATCCATTCGGCAAAGACCTCGGAGACGATTTCAAGGAATTCCTTGCTGTTGTACTTGATGTTCTGCCGAGCCTCGTAGGCGTCGGTGTCGGGACTGGCGCAGCCGATAATCTGGCCTGTGTGCCCCCACTGTTGGCCGTAGACGGCACTGAATCCTTTATAGTGGCGGCGGTCAATGATCATGTCGAGCGGATTGCCACCCACACCCATCATGGGCAGTCGGCGCGTGATGAAGGCCTGGTGCTTGACGGGGTAGAGGCCAGTGTCAAGATCGAGCTGGTCGATAAACTTCTCGGCACCCCAGCCCATGGCGTTGACGAAATGGTCGCAAGTGTATTCTATATACTGTCCTTCGTGGTTGCGAACCAAGGCCACATAGTGTCCGCCCACGCGCTGCACATGGAGCAGCTCGCAGTCCTCGTAGTAGCGGCCACCTTTCTGCACGCCTATCCAGCGGATGTAGTCGATCACCCGGCCCGGAGTGGCTTGCCAGCAGTCACGTGTAATCAGAGCATGGCTGTAGGTGTTGCGTGTGTCGTCCCACAGGGGCGAAATCTCCTTCTTGAAGTCCTTGCGCTCTATCATGTAGGCATCACTCCAGGCGCGGGAGGCATCAAGCGACTTGTATGTAGCCTCGTCGTGGACCAGGTTGACGTAGTGGGTTGTGCGGTAGTTGATGTTGCACTCCGTCTGCATCTGCTTGAAGATTTCGTGGTTGTGGACGGCGATGTCGGCAATGTCGGGATTGGAGAATGCGGGACGGCCACCACCGATGCAACGCCACGAAGCTCCGCGACTGTAGTTAATCATGACGGGTTGGCGGCTGGCTTCGGAGAAGTAGCGGAACAGGGCACTGCCCGCTATGCCGCCGCCGGCAATCAGCACTTCCACCTGTTCCCTCTTCACGGCGTTGGTCTGCGGATAGACAAACCGTTCTGTGGTGCCGGGGGTGTAGAGGTCGGCAAGGGTCACCTGGTTGGAGAGGGGTGCACGCGGTGTGGTATCGCCCACCAGCTCTATGCCGTAGGAGCGGAGTATCTGTCTGGCACGCGGAATGCAGCGTTTGCCGCGGCAGGGGCCCATGCCCAGACGGGTGATGTGTTTCAGCTCGTCCACGGAAATGGTCTTGCGGTTGCCGATGACACGCAGCACGCGGTCCAGCTTGATGTCCTCACAGTGGCAGACGTAAGTCTCGCTCTCGACAGGCACCAGCGGTTTCAAGGCCAAAGGATCGGGGTATCTGTCTTTGGCAATAAAGCCCTTGATGTCAGTAATCTTTTCGCTGCCGACAGTCACCTTGACGCGGGCCAGATTGGTCTTGTTGGGTTTGCGGACAATCTTCTCGATAACGCCCTCGCCCACCTTGGCGCCGTTGTTGTCCACGAGGAAGACTTCTGCGCCCTCGGCCACCTCATACTCTATGGGGAGGAAGCAGGTCTGTTTCTGCATGTCGTAGCCGAAGATGGCCAATCCGGGACAGCTGGTCACGCACTGCATGCAGCCTATGCACTTGTCGTAATCCACCCTCGGCGTGCTGCTGGTGGTGGGCTTGCTGATGGCTCCCTGCGGGCAGGAGAAGCTGCACGGGTTGCACGCAAAGCCGTAGAGGCAGTCCAACTGCACAAAAGGTTTCAGCTTCATGCGCTCGGCGGTGGGCAGAGCGGGTTCGGCAAGGATGCGCACGGGGTGCTGCTGCGAGTCTATATACTGGCGTGAGATGTCGAGGTAGTCGTCATAGTTGAATCGTATGCCGATGGCTTGAGCCACTTCGTATGCCACCTGGCGGCCTCGCAGCACGGCGCTTGTACCCTCGCCGATGCGGATGGCGTCGCCCGCACCGTAGGTGTTGAAGCCGAACACCTCGCGGCCCTTCACCAGCAGCTGGTTGTCCGGGATGAGGCCGGTGCAGATGTTGATGATGTCAATGCCGTCAATCACCTGCTCCGTGCCGGGGATGGCTTTGAAGTTCTCGCATTTGGCTATGACGGCACCCGTCACGCCCGTATAGTCTTTGTTGGGTATGGCTCTCACCAGTGTGTAGCCCGTCATGATGGGGATTCCCAGTCGGCGCACGCGGTTGGCCTGTACGGGGAACCCGCCCTCGCGGGGCATGGCCTCGATGATGGCCTTGATGGTGGCTCCCGCCTGCATGCCTTGGTACGAGGTCAGGTAACCAATGTTGCCGGCTCCGACGGTGAGCACCCGCTTGCCCAGCAGGGTATGCTCCTGGTTCATCATCTTCTGGAACACAGCAGCTGTATACACGCCCGGCACATCGTCGTTCTCAAACGTGGGCATGAAGGGCACAGCTCCCGTGGCCACCACTAAGTGCTCGGCGTCGACGTATGACATCTCGCCAGTCACAATATTCTTCACCGCCACGCGCCCTCCTTCCAGCAGGTCCCACACCGTGCTGTTCAGCAGTATTCCCTCCTGGCTTTCGCCCGCAAGGGTCTTGGCAATATCGAAGCCGCGCATACCGCCAAACCGTTTCTCCTTCTCGAAGAAGAAGAACTGGTGCGTCTGCATATTGAATTGGCCACCAATGCGGCTGTTGTTGTCAATCACCAGATTGGTTATGCCGAAAGCGTTCAGCTGCTCGCGGCATGCCAGTCCCGCAGGGCCCGCACCGATAATGGCCACCTGCGTCTTGTACACCTTCACCTCGCGGGGCTGATGCTCACGCATGTCGGGCAGCTCGTCCTCGTGTGCCGTCACCGAGCGCACCTCCTTCACACCGTCCACGGGGGTGATGCAGATGCGCCGCACCTGCCCGTCTACAAGCATCTCGCAAGCGCCACACTTGCCTATGCCGCAGTTCAGGCTGCGGTTTCGGCCGTCAATGCTGTGGCTGTGTACGGGATAGCCCGCCTGATGCAGGGCTGCCGCAATGGTATAGCCCTTCTGGGCCTTGATTGTTTTTCCATCATAGATGAATTCTACTGTCTCGCTTTGCGGGATGTCTAAGATAGGGTGTGATTGGATTCTGTACATAGTAATGTATTTTATTGATTGCAGGTGCAAAAATACTTATTTTTTTTGATTTGCAAAATTTATTTTACCCCTCTTTTCCGCATTCATCTTTTAAATGCTATAAATCAACCCGAAATCACAACCGCTTACACCGTTACGGCGCATTCCCGCACGGGCAAAGAAGAAGGCTCTTTTTCCCATTGTTTTTAATTTTTTATTAGGAATTTCTAATTTTTGGATTTTTATCCGTATCTTTGCACGCCGAAACATGAAACACATATTCATCATCAACCCCAACGCCGGCCGCGAAGACTCCTCCGCCGACATCCAGCGGCAGATAGCCCGCTACGCCGAAGCCCATCCCGGTTTCGACCACACCACCCACATCACCACAGCCCCGGCCGACGCCACCCGCTTTGCCGACCGTTGGTGTTCCGAACACCCCTCGGACCCCGTCCGCCTCTACGCCTGTGGCGGCGACGGCACCCTCAACGAGGTCGTCGCCGGGGCCATCGGCCACCCCAACGCGCAGGTCTCTTGCTTCCCCTGCGGCAGCGGCAACGACTACATCAAGTACTACGGCACCCTGGCCGACTTCACCAACCTCCCCCGTCTCATCGAGGGCATCCCGCATCCTGTCGACGTCATGCGCATCACTCTCCCCGGCACTGACCTCCCGCGCTACAGCATCAACATCTGCAACTTCGGCTTCGATGCCATGGTCTGCAAAACGGGCAACGACGTGCGCCGCACCCCCATCATCGGTGGCCGCCACTCCTACACCACCGGCATCGTCAAAAGCATCTTCACCTCCCGCAGCAACTACGTCCGCATGACTGTCGACGGCCAGCCCTTCTTCGATGGCAAGATGCTCCTCTGCACCCTCGGCAACGGCCGCTATAACGGTGGCAAATACATGTGCGCCCCCCGCTCCATCAACGACGACGGCCTCCTCGAAGTCAACCTCTTCCGCCGCATGTCGCTCGTCAAGTTCGCCTCCCTCATCGACGACTACAGCCGCGGCACCCACATCAACCGCCCCGACGTCCAGCGTCTCATGCGCTACCGCCAAGCCACCACCGTCGACATCGAAAGCCCCAAACCCTTCTGGCTCGTCATCGACGGCGAGATGCTCCACGCCTCCCGCTACCACATCGAGAACCTCCCCCACGCTGTCACCTTCGTCAGCCCCGCGGAGCAGCCCTAAATCCCGGTTACACCTGCAACGCTGCTGTGCAAAGAGCGCACCCCCTGCTTCAGAGGTGCGCTCTTCTTGATTCATTGTTGACGCGGGCGGCGCAGCAGCCCGAAACAATGATTAATATTTTAACATTTTAATTGTTATCCCGGACCAAGCGTACCGATCGACCGTCGCCGCGATTGCCGTTGAGCATGCCCGCGCTGTAGTCGTTGAAGCGCATGTAGTACGCGCCGTTCGTGTTGTAGGGCGTGGACGACCAATAGTAGCCGTAGTAGCCCACACTGTAGACGCCTGTGCCCCAGCGGCAGCCCGCCGCAGGCAGGAAGACGGCTCCGGAAGCCTCCATCTCGGCCCACTGCGAAAGCGTGTAGCTGTTGGCTGTCCAGCCATTCGTTCCAGCGCTGAACGTGCAGCCCTCCGGCAGTGTCCAACTGTCGGGAAGGTACACCAGCCCGTGGACCCCGTTGACTGTGGCCGCTGCATACTTGCTGCCGGCCCCGGCACGGGTGTAACGCAGGTAGTACCACTCGCTGTTGGTCAGTGTGCGCCACGTGTTGGGCTCTCCGCCTCCGTTGCTGACGGCGTTCACACCCCAGTCCACAAAAGTGCCATAGTCGCTGTTATTGGTGGAAGCAAGCGTGGGATTGTTGCCCGTTCCCCATCCGAAAAGGTCTATCCATCCGCTGTAGGTGGCGCTGATATTGCTGTTGGCATTGCCCACCATGTCATACTGGTGCTCGGCAAAACGCCAAGTATCTGTGCTGGCCTGGTACTGCAAGTTGCCTTGAGAGAACCGCACCTGCCCGCCATTGGCGTTGATGGTAAAGAGACCGGGCAATGCTCCCTGAGGCAGGGGCTCTACGAAGTTCAAATCGTTCTCACCCAACTCGATTTCGGTCACCGTGTTGCGCTGCACGCTGATGCAGACACCCTCTTTGACGGGCTTGATGCAGTAACGGCCGTCGTCAGTGTTCAGCTCGATGCTCTTCAGCGAGTCGAAGGTGGCGGGCAGGGTGATGTAGAAGTCCCGTCCGTTGTCAATGGCCTGCGCCGTGGTGCAGGTGAGGGTGACGGTGTTCGTGCCGCCTTCGGCATAGTACAGGACGGGCTCTCCGTTCATGTTGGAGATGGTGAAGTTACCGTTTATCGGGGCATTGGCTGTGACGCTGATGGTGGTGATGTTGGTGTTGGCCTTGGTGAGATGCAGTTTCAGCACGCCGCAGAGGTTGCGGAACGACAGCTGGTTGGTAGCACTTTCGGCATACATCGGGAAGTCCACCAACGACCCGTCGACGGTAGTCTGGGTGGCGGGCAGAGTGATGCTCACGCCGTCCGTGGTCAGCGTGGAGGGGTAGAAGGCGCGGAAGGGACCGTCGCCCGTGGTGCCGCTCACGTTGTCGAGAGTGGCGACGGTGGCAGGTGTCTGCGGGGTGGCGGAGTAGATGCCGCAGCCCGCAGTGCCGTAGATGGCCACTTGGTCGCCCTCAACCCAGTTGAGGGCTGTGCCGTTGAGGACGGTCTTGCCGTCGCGGCTTTCCATCGTGGCGCGGAACTGTGTGCCGTCGCCCGCGGTCTCCTTCTGGCAGGAGGTCAGGGTGAATAGACTTGACAGAGTCATCAGACTCAATAAACTTACTAATGTTCTTTTCATTTTGTTTCTTGTTTGTTTCTTTTTTGATTGTGATTTGTTTCTTGCGTACTGTGGAAACAGGGTCAACCGACAATAATCCACGCGGCGGCGAGCCGCCGGGAGTGGTTAGTGGCGGGGACGCGTTTTCCAGTACCTGCGGTGGTGCGCCGCTTTAATTACCTGCGGAGGTGCGCCGTTTAGTCGAAGTCGCTGCCGCCGTGCACTTCGCCGCTGCTGACCAAGTTCTCATTGCTGCCCGTGGGGAGCAACTCGCCGCTGGCCTGGAAACCGCGCTCCACGCGGGCTGCAAGCACTTCGACCATAGGAGCATTATACTCCCGTTTCCTGTTGTCTGTCATTTTGTTTGTTGTGTTTTGGATTTGTTTGTGCCTACTCTATACAAACAGTTTTCGGCTTCCCTGCCTGAGCCGGAAAGCCGATATTCTCTGAATAAGGGGCATGAAGAAAGGCGTGAGTCTTTCGTCGAAACTGCTTATTTACCTGGAAGGTGTCTGGAATAACCTTTGAACCAAATAAGTATCACGAAAATCCACGCCCCATGGACGTGAACTCTCTGCAATCTTATTCTCGGTTCGATTAGTTTTCCAGACTTCTCCAAGTGAGAACAAGAGCGTCAAGCTCAGTTATTTATGTCTTGTTTTTACTATTGTTTACATGCCGTTGTGTGTATTGATTTATGAGTGCAAAGATACACATTTTTTTTGATGTGGAGACTTTTTACATATCGCTCTAGTATAGAGTATGACAGATTTTTTACCTATAGAATCAATGTAGCGTCTCTCCGAGACGCTGAGAATCGGGGATTTCGTTGACCCCACACTGCGTTCCTTGTGTGGGGTTATTGAGATTCAGCCTCTTCGAGGCTGTTTGAAAATCAGTTACATGTTAAAATAGAGCCTAACATATAAAGCGTGGGTTTGGGATATGAGATAAGGGGTTCCACCCGCATAACCCAGTGTCTGTAGTTTGGAGAAAGCTACGAAACTTTGTGGTTGTGATGGGTTGTGTTGGCCTTCTTGGGGTTGGGAGCTGTTTGCAGCTCGTTGCGCGTTTGTATGGGGGTGGCGGTGGGCGGGGTGTAAGGGTCAGGTATTCAGGTTGCTGGAACGGCTCTTCGACCCTCGTTCAACGTTCCTTCAATATTGAATGAATATAGAAGGAGCGTTGAAGTGGTGTTTTGGGGACGAGGGGGGTGCGGGGCGGCGGGGTTAGGTCTTTTGGAGCATTTGCGCCATGAGGATGGCGCAGGCCACGGCGGCGTTGAGGGATTCGGCAGTGCCGCCGATGTTTGGGATGGTGACGGGGTGGGTGACGCAGGACCTGACTTGCGGGGTGAGGCCGCGGCCTTCGTTGCCGACCACGAGCACGGCACCGCCGGCGAGGGGCGGCAGGGGCGAGGGGGAACCCCAGAGGTTCTGCCCGTCCAGGAGCGCGCCCACGACGGGAAGGCCGCAGGAGGAGAGGTAGGCCGGGAGGTCGGCATAGAGCACCTCGGTGCGGAAGAGGCTGCCCATGGTGCTTTGCACCACTTTGGGGTTGAAGCAGGAGACGGTGCCGTTGCTGCAAACGATGCGGTGCACGCCGAACCAGTCGGCGGTGCGGATGATGGTGCCCAGGTTGCCGGGGTCTTGGAGGTGGTCGAGGGCCAGGGTGAGGCCGTGGATGCTTTGGGCTGCGGGCGGCAGTTGGCGGTCGAGGAGCATCCACACCTCGTTGGGTGTGGGCATGTGGCTGAGGCGGGAGAGCGCAAGTTCGTCTACTTCATATACTTCTGCGTTTTTTGGCAGCTCGGGGTGCTGCGAGAGCCACAAATTTGTTGCACAGACCACCCTGATGGGGGCTTTTGCGGCGAGTGCTTCGCCACACATTTTCACCCCTTCGACAATAAAAACTGCGTCGCTTTCGCAGTGCTTTTGTTGCTTGTATACAGCGAGTTCCTTTAGTTTGTTCTTGGATATCATAAGGCAAAGATACGACTTTTTTTGAAATAAAATTTTGTCATGTCAGAAAAAAGTAGTAATTTTGCAGCCGATTTCCGAATCAATACGGTGGGCGTAGTTCAGCTGGTTAGAGCGCCAGATTGTGGATCTGGAGGTCGTGGGTTCGAGCCCCACCTCCCACCCTGAAAAAGAAAAGCAGACTGGAAAGTCTGCTTTTCTTTTTGTTGTTATTTCCGTTGATGCTATCGCAGTACGTTGCGGTAGTGCATATTGCCGGTGATGGTGCCGGTGAGTTGTCCGAGGATGGGCACGGTGGCGGTGGCGGTGCCGCTGGCCACGCTGGTCCAGTCCATAACGCCGTTGACAGGGGGAGCGATGACGGGGTGGGTGAGGGTGGCTTGGAGCGAGGCCTTGACGCCGAGGGTGTCGATGTTGATGGCGAAAGTGTCGTTCTGCAAGTGGAGGCCGGCGGTGTCCACGGTGCCACGGAGGTACATGCCGTCAGAGCTGGTCATGATGATGCCGTAGTTCTGCTGGGGGTCTTTCTTGACGGTGATGGTCTCTACATCTAAGTCTCGGTCGATGGGGATGTTGAAGGTGGCCACGGAGAGGACAAGGTCGGTGTGGCGTGACATGAGGTAGGTGCCCAGATAGGGGGTTATGTCAATCGTGGCGGGGGTGTTGTTGTCTCCGGGATTGTTGACAGGGTCTTTCTCGCATCCGCAAAAGAGCATCGTGGCGAGAACGGTGATGATAAAGAAGCTTTTTTTCATGATTGATACTATTTTTAATATGTTGTTATTCTGAAATTGTTAAGTGGATAACGTGGCGTGCGGGTGTTTTATTGTGTGGCGGGTGCAGTTTTTCAGCGTTGGGGCGAGGAGGGTTGTTGGAGCAGTTGCATGAGTTCCTCGCGTGGGCGGAGGGTGTAGGGCATGGCGGCTTGCTGGCGCGGGGAGATGGTGTGGAAGTAGTCTAACTGCTCGGCAAGGATGGTGCGGAGCTGGGAGGTGAGGTGCTGGTGGGTGACGGTGTCGGCGGCAAGGAGGTAGGCCTGGCCGATGCTGTACATAAGTTGCACGTCTTGCAGGGTGGCGAGGGGGAGTTGGGCCAGGGTCTTGTCGAGCACGCGGCGGGCATCGGCGGTCCTGCCAAGGGTGGCGAGGTTGTCGGCGAGGAGCAGCACGTCTTTCCAGTATTGCTCAATGAATTTGCGGCCGGTCTCGTCGATGTAGACCTTTTCCACGGGGTGCCAGGCCATGCTGTCGAGGTGGCGGAGGAAGGGTTCGACGGCCACGCTGTCGCAGGGGTGCGGCATGAGGCGGTAGGCGTTGCCCTCTAACTGCAGCCGGTGGGGGTAGTAGTGGCCAAGGTGGTCGTGGGCGTAGTGGGTGAAGTAGATGGGGCGGCCGAGGGCAAGGCTCTCGTCAAAGAGGGCTGCGAAGCGGGTGCTGCCGAGGAGGCCGATGTTCTCCACGCGGATGTCGGGGCGGAAGCCTTCGACGTAGTGGAGGTACCAGAGGGGGAAGGTGTCGTTGTCGCCATAGGTGAAGAGGACGGTGCCCTGCGGATGGCGGTCGCAGGAGTGGAGGATGTTGGCCGCGGCATCGCGTGCCACGTAGCGGTGGCTGCGGTCGTGGTCGTCCCAGTTCTGGAACGCCATCAGGGCGGGTACGGCCAGGAGGGGGATGAAGGAGAGGAGGGCACGCAAGCGGGGATGCAGCCGCAGACGGCCCAAGAGGCGGCGCAGCCAGCCGATAGCCCAGGCGGCACCGAAGGCTATGAAGATGCAGAAGGCATAGAAGCTGAGGATGTAGGCGTAGTCGCGCTCACGGGGTTCGTAGGTGGGGTGGTTGAGGTAGATGGAGAGGATGACGCCACCCATGAGGAAGAGGGTGAAGACCGCCCAGAAGGTGCGGCTGCGCGACGAAAGGACGGTGAGGCCCACCAGGCCGAGGAGGAGGGGGATGAGGAAGTAGGTGTTGTGGGTGCGGGTGTGGAGGCTGGCCGGTGGGCGGGCTCCGGTGCAGACCAGAAGGCGGTCGATGGGTGGGATGCCGGTGATGAATTGGCCGTTCTGGGGCGAGCCGTAGCCTTGGCGGTCGTTGTAGCGGCCGGAGAAGTTCCACATCAGGTAGCGCAGGTACATATAGGTGAGTTGGTATGAACCGTAGTAGCGCAGGTTGCCCGAGAGGGTGGTGTCGCCGCCGCTCCAGTCGGAGGCATAGAGGGCATCGTTGGCGTGGTGCCGCCACAGGCGGGGATAGAGGGGCGCTTTCTCATACTGGTCGCGCGTCAGGTAAGACTTGAAAGCGGCCGCGGTGGCGGGATGGCCCTCGTTGATGGGTGTTCCGGCGGCGGCGCGGATGGGGATGATGAGGTAGGGCGAGAGGCCGATGGCAAAGAAGAGCAGCAGCGGCAGGAGGAGGGCAGTGGGGAGGAGACGCGGGCGCGAGGGCGCGCGGCGCACGTCGTGCCACTTGAAGAGGAAGAGCAGGAGCAGCACGGGGGTGGTGAGGAGGGTGAGGAGGTGGGTGCAGACGCCGAGGCCGAGGAGCAGGGCTATGAGGAGGAGCCAACGCCCGGCCTGGCGCGGGTCGGGGCTGCGGTACCAGCGCAGCATGGCCCACAGGATGACGGAGGCAATGAGCATGGCAAGGCTGTAGACCTCGCTCTCGACGGCGGAGAACCATGCCGTGTCGCAGAAGAGGTAGCAGAGGGCTCCGACAGCGGCGGCGGAGAGGGGCAGGGGTTTGCCGTGCAGGGGCAGCATGCGGAGGGTGCGGAAGAGGAACATGACGGTGAGACCCGCGGCAAAGGCCGAGAGGGCATTGCAGCAGAGAGCCACCTGCGCGGGCGAGGGCGCAAGGCAGCAGAAGAGGTGGGCCAGCAGTTGGTAGAAAGGGGCTCCGGGAGGATGTCCCACCTGGAGGAGATAGGAGACGGAGATGAACTCGCCGCTGTCCCAAAAGCTGACGGAGGGTTCGAGCGTGAGGAGGTAGACGAGGGTGGCAAAGGCTGCCAGAAGCCATCCGGCTACCAGTTCACGACGCTCTTGTTGAAGATGTCTTCGCATAGTTCGTTGACGATTTCGTCGGTGAGGGACTGCTCGACGGAGGAGAAGTCGCGCGTGGCGGCATAGTCCTTGAAGCGGGAGAACGACTGCTCGAAATCGGCCTTGGGGTCAAAGCGGTTGGTGAAGGAGACCTTGATGGTGATGGTGAAACGGTTGGTGGCCACGTTGTCGTCGCTGCCAATGGAGGAGGCGCGGGTGCTGTAGTCGGTGATTTCGCCGGTTATTTGGAGGTCGCCGTCGTCGGAGGTGACACCCAGACTGGTTTGCGAGGAGAACATCTGCTGCAAGCCGTCGTAGAGTTTCTGGCTCAGCTGCGGGTTGACGGTGGAGGCGTAGTTGGGGAACTGAGTGATGGAGATGGTTTTGGCCTCGGCGGGGATGGAGGCACCGGTGAAGGAATAGCCGCCGGAGCAGCCGCCGAGGGTCAGCAGCGAGACCGCGAAGAGGAGGGAGGAAAGGAACTTTTTCACGGTCGGGAAGGTTTAGACGTTCTGCGAGTCGTAGTCGATGTGGATTTCGTCCTGCAGTTGCCAGAGCATGTAGGAGGACTGCTGCTCCATGTATTCAAGGATGGAGACTTTGTGGGTAAGGTCGTTGATGGCCGAGATTTCGGCAACCAGGTCGTCAATCTTCTTTTTCAGGTTGTTATCCATAGTTGAGATTTTTTTTTCTTGTGCAAAGATACAACTTTTTTTCCAAAGAGTTAAATCTTGAACCAACACATTGGAAAAAAAGTTGTATCTTTGCAGCCCGAATATGACGCGACTGAAATATTGGATGGTGGCAGATACACAGTATGGGGTACATTCGCCGTTTGTGTTTGAGATGTACCGCAAGGTGCTGTTTGCCAGTGTGGGGAAAGCCCTAAGGGGCAGGATGTGCGAAGGGTTGGCGGAGAAAGAGGCTGCCATGGTGGCTTCTGCCCCGCGAAAGGACAGGGCATACCATGAGTTGGTGTACAAACTGAGGGACCACTATGGGCTCCGGGTGGTGTGCTACGACGAGGATGAGGCCGTGCTGAAACATGCCGACACTGATGCGGCAGGACTCCGCGGCGACGGGTTGGAGACGGTGAAGGTGATGTGCCGCCCGCACAGGTGCCACGCCCGCGAGTTGCGATGGCGGGCGCAGCAGGGCAACGAGAAGTACAATGTGAGTATAGATATGTATGACGTCGGGGTGCTGATGATGCACCGCGGACAGTGCCGACAGCATTTTATATTACGGTGAACGTAAGGGACGGCTCTCCCGGCGGATAATGAAAGAACAGAAAATATGATGAAAAAGACAATTCGAATACCGACGGCGGTGCGCCGCCTGAAATGGATGGTTTGCTGCCTTGGGGTGGCGATGATGGCGGCGTGTGGCGACAGCGGAGAATCACCCAAGCCACAGGCTTATCTGCGCATAGATTTGCCGCCACATCGCTATGCCGTGTGCGACACGGCCGTGCTGCCCTTCACCTTCGAGAAGAGTGCCCTGGCCAATGTGGAGTGGAAGAAGGACGTGCCGGGCGAGAAGTGGTTCACCATCACCTACCCGAAATATAAGGGCTATGTGTTTATGACCTACAAGCGGATGAACGGGGTGCGAGACCTGCGGGCGCAGGTGGACACGTCGTACAAGTTTGTGGAGGGGCATTTCTCCTACTCGTCGGGCATTGACGAGAACCGTTTTATGGACAAGGCGCACCGGGTTTCCGGCACCACATACCACCTGAAAGGGCAGAATGTGGCCAGCACCTACCAGTTCTGGGCCACGGACAGCAGCAGCCATTTTGTGCGCGGAGCCCTGTACATAGACTGCACGCCCAACAACGACTCGCTCGCCCCGGTGCTGGAGTATATACAGGATGACATAGACCACTTGATAGAGACCCTCCGATGGAGATGAGGCGCAGGCTCATGGTGCTGGCATGGCTGCTGGCTGCGGGAGGACTGCATGCGCAGACCTTCACGGAACAGGAATTTGTGTTCAATATCGTGAGCGAGACAACGCGCGACACAATGCGCATTGCAGGAACATTGACCTTGCCCTACGGGGTGGAGGGACAGGTGCCTGCCGTGATTCTCATCACAGGTTCGGGTGCCCAGAACCGCGACGAGGAATTGATGGGGCACAAGCCCTTCAAGGTGATAGCAGAATACCTGTCGGCACGGGGCTATGCCGTGCTGCGGTGCGATGACAGGGGCGTCGGGGAATCGACAGGCGATATGGTCCATGCCACCACGCTCGACTTTGCACAGGATGTGGAGCACCAGTTGGATTACCTATTGATGAAACCAGAGCTTTTCGACCCTCAGCGTATCTTCCTCTTCGGGCACAGCGAGGGTGCCACGGTGGCTGCCATAGTGGCGGCACGACGTGCCGAGGTGGCCGGGGTGGCAATGCTGGGCGGAGCAGGTATGGACGGGAAAACGGTGTTGCTGCAACAGAACGAGGCGGCATTCCGTCTGCGAGGGCTGGCGGACAGCCTTGTGGAGCGGCGGCTGGCCTGTATGAGGGATTTGTTTGCAGTGTGCGACACGCTTTCCATAGGACAAGGGGTGGATACTGTGAAGACGTTGAACATGGCGTTCCGCCCGCTGTTCAAACAGCACGCCGCTGGCCTCACCAAGGAACAGAAGCAGCAGTGTGGACTGACGAATACGGAATGCTACGGCTGGGCACTGGCCATGGTGACGCCGTGGATGCAGACCTTCCTGACATTGAATCCTGCCGACTATATCGCCAAGATGCGATGTCCGCTCTTGGCAATAGGCGGCGAGAAGGACTGCCAGGTGCTGGCGGAGGCAAACCTGTCGGCAATAAAGCGTGTGTGTAAGAAAAACAGGGTGAAATGCAGCATTGTGCAGTTGAAGGACATTAACCATCTGGGACAGGTGTGCCAAACGGGTGCGGTGGACGAATACGCCAACCTCGGTCAGGCTCCCGACGGCGCGGTGCTGGAGAATCTGCTTAAATGGCTGGATTCGATAAGTGAACAAGGCAAAAGGCATTAAAGGCCAATCCCTGTTTTGTTCTACCTTGCCAAGTGAATCGTCCAAGTGGGGATGAAACACCATGGCGACTTCGGACAGAGTGAGATTAGTGGCTATATTTCAGATGTTTGTCGAGTGAGGAAGAAAATAAATTTGGTTATGTCGATTATTTTCTTTATTTTTGCAAAATCAAGAAAGTAATATATTAATAATTAAAATATTGGATATGTCGAAGTTACTCCTTTTAGGCGACGAAGCAATTGCTCAAGCTTTTATTGATGCTGGCGGCAGTGCCATCAATAGTTATCCCGGCACCCCCTCCACGCAGATCACCGAATATGTAATCAAGTCCAAAGAGGCAGCCCAGAAGGGCGTGCGCGCCAACTGGTGCGCCAACGAGAAGACCGCTTTGGAGGCCTCCATCGGCGTGGCCTACGCCGGCAAGCGTGCCATGACCTGCATGAAGCATGTGGGTCTGAACGTGTGCGGCGACCCCTTCATGAATGCCTCCATCATCGGCACCAAGGGCGTCATCATCGTTGTGGCCGACGACCCCAGCATGTTCTCCTCGCAGGACGAGCAGGACAGCCGTTTCTACGGCCACTGGGCCATGATTCCCATGCTGGAGCCCAGCAACCAGCAGGAAGCCTACGACATGGTCTTTTTTGGCTACGAGTTGAGCGAGAAGATGGGTACCCCCATCCTCATGCGCATCCCCACCCGTCTGGCCCACAGCCGCGCCGGTGTTGAACGCCGCGAGCCCCTGCCCCAGAACCCCATCAGCTACCCCACCGACCCCAAGAGCTTTGTGCTGCTGCCTGTCAACGCCAAGCGCCTGTATCGCGACCTGATTGACAAACAGCCCAAGTTTGAAGAGAGCTCGGAGAAGAGCGGCTACAACCAGTACATCCCCGGCACCGACAAGAGCCGCGGTATCGTCACAACGGGTATCGCTTACAACTACCTGTTAGAGAATTTCCCCGGCGGCAAATGCCCCTATCCCGTGGTGAAAATCACCCAGTACCCCCTGCCCACCGCCATGCTGAGCAAGCTGTATGACGAGTGCGACGAGATTCTGGTGCTCGAAGACGGCCAGCCCTTCGTCGAGGAGCAGATAAAAGGTTGCTTAGGCAAAGGCAAGCCCGTACACGGCCGCCTCGATGAGGTTATCCGTCGCGACGGCGAGCTGAACGCTGAGAAGGTGGCCAAGGCCCTCGGCATGACCGTGACCAACGGTCCCGCAGTGCCTGAGGTGGTCACCAACCGTCCTCCCGCCCTCTGTCAGGGTTGCCCCCACATCGACAGCTATCAGGCCCTCATTGATGTGATGAAGAAATACGAGCACGGTCGCGTGTTCGGCGACATCGGTTGCTACACCCTCGGCTTCAACATGGGTGCCCTCAACACCACCGTCTGCATGGGTGCTTCCATCACCATGGCAAAGGGTGCTGCCGAGATGGGTATCTTCCCCTCCGTGGCTGTTATCGGCGATGGCACCTTTGGCCACAGCGGCATGACCGGTCTCCTGGACTGCATCAACGAGAAGGCCAACGTCATTGTCATGATTCTCGACAACGACATCACCGCCATGACTGGCGGCCAGCCCTCCAGCGCCAACATGAAGCTCTTCAACATCTGCAAGGGCCTCGGTGTTGACCCCGACCACATCCGCCATATCGTTCCCCTGCCCAAGAACCATGACGAGTTTGTCAAGATTCTGGAAGAGGAGATTGCCTACGACGGCGTCAGCGTCATCATCCCGCAGCGTGTCTGCATTGTTGAGAACAAAAAGCGCATTGCAGCTAAGAACAAATAAATAGTTAGAATAGTCTGAGTAATCGGAGTTTTTGGAATACTCTGATTGCTCCGATTACTCGGACACAAAAAATAGAACACAACGATGAAAAAAGACATCATACTTTGTGGCGTAGGCGGTGACGGTATTGTCTCCGTAGCCAAAATCATCAGCGACGCAGCCCTCAATCTGGGCATGAACGTCAAACAGAGCGAAATCCACGGCATGTCGCAGCGTGGCGGCAGCGTTTTCAGCCACCTCCGCATCAGCAGCGACCCCATCTTCGCCGATGTGATTCCCGAAGGCAAGGCCGACATCATCCTCAGCTCCGAGCCCATGGAGGCTCTGCGCTATCTGCCTTTCTTGGCCCCCGACGGCGTGGTCATCACCAACAGTGACCCCTTCATCAACATCAAGAACTATCCCGACATGGAGAAGGTCAATGCCGAGCTGGGCAAGCTGAAAAAATGCGTCAGCTTCAACGCCAACGCCATTGCCAAGGAACTCAACGCCCGCGGCAACATGGTGCTGCTGGGTGCCGCCGCTCCCTACCTTGAGATTGAGTTCGACGAATTGGAGAAAGCTATCAAGGCCATCTTCGGCCGCAAGGGCGATGCCGTCGTCGAGACCAACATCAAGGCCATCCGCGCCGGCCGCGATGCGAAGTAATTATATTACCCAATAATCTAAGGCCACTTGGCATACTGTGTCAGGTGGCCTTATTATATGACATTATGACTGATGCTGATAGAGTGATGGAGTTTGCTGTTTTCTGTATCGAAAACACTGCTATTCGGCTGGGCGTTCTTGGGTCAGCTGTCTATCGTGTGTTCAACGAAAAGGAGGGGATAGATTAGTTCCTCTTCCCCAGCTATGAGACACTGCATACTCAAAGTAAGAAGTATATTGTAGATGAGTGCCTGTCGTATCTCAAAAAGGGCACCCCCAATTCATAGGTCAGATTCATAACGGTTGTGGGTCTTTGATGTTTTCCTCCCATCAAGTAACCAACGGATTGATAAACGAGACACTTTTGCAAATGAAGTATGCCCGCATCATCATGCTGCTGTCCGAGCGGTTGAGCATCAGTCCGCAACGGGCCTTAGACATATTCTACAACACTTCCACATACAGCTATCTGTCTCAGAAAATGTACCACCTGCACAATATGAGTGATGCCTACCTCGTCGACGAGATAGTCCTAGAATGGCAAAATGGGCAATAATTATTCTGTAAGCTGATTTCTAATGGATTGATAGATTCTCCACTTTGGATTTTCTGCGAAAATCCAAACCGGTACTTTGGATTTTCGCAGAAAATCACAACTTCAAAACGAGGCATCCGTTATTTAATAGTGCAGGATGATAAGTTAATCATTAGCATCAAAACACTCTTTGCTCTATTGAAAGAAAAGTGGTTGAAGGAGAATCTCCTGTTAGAATGAAAGATTAAAAGATAAGCCTGTAACAGGCTGTTTGCTATTATCCTTGCAGGATGCAAATCCGAGGTAAGGAGTCATTGATATATTGAGAGACGATGTTTGCCGAGCGCGTAGTTCCTGACTGTGCATATTTTTTATCTTGGCAACGTTGACCGCATCAACAATACTCCATATATCAAATACGAGTCTTCCAAAAGAGGATGCCACAAGTAATAATGTAGAGGTATTGTCACCATAATAGGCGTAATTGTATGCTGCTCTTACAGAAACGGCACCTAATCCAACATTCACTATAAATATCCATGCAGCACGTCCCCATTCATCAGCAATAGCTTGGCCTAATCCTGGAATGAAGAATGATGCCCATCCGCATCCACTGGGGCTGTAAGGATCGCCGATTTGACGTATGTATTTATTTTTGTCATATAGGTTCTTGTATTCAGAGTATTTCATATAATCATGAATGTAGGAACTATTGTGTATATCGTTATTGTTAGTATTCTTTTGGGAGTCATTGAACACTTCGTTTTCGCCATTCTCATAGCGCACAATTAAGACCTGTGATTTCAAGATTGTTATTGTTGGACCCTCTAAATTGTTGTATTTTTTATACTTTAGTTCGGTTGGGGTTATTTCTAATATCTTGGCTTTGATGTCTGTCCCATCTTTTAAGGTAATAATGTCTTGGGCCACAATCTGGCCTGTTGCTGTCAGCAGGAGTGCAACCATTGCAAATAATGCCTTTTTCATGATAATGTCCCTATGTTTGTGTCGGGCGCAACCTTTAGTTATTCCCTCCAGCACCGAGGGGGAGTAGTAATATATAAAAGAAGCGTGGTGCTGTATACCACGTCTTTGACTGAAGGTCCTGAGAAAATACCTGAGATAAAGATGTAATAAACAATCCACGCAAATCGTGCGAATCATTACACTCTCTTGTATCTCGTTGAAAATTTCTCAGGTTTTCAGTCACAAGAAGAAGTATAACGCTTCTATACTTTAGGCTTAGTTTTCTGTGCTAAACCGAGTGCAAAGATACAACTTTTTTCGGGAACATTAATATTTTTTTGCCATACCACAGAAAAAATGCTTATCTTTGCATGTGTGAATGTCTCTTATTTCTCAATGTAATAATATAATAATCAAACGTTATGAAAAAAGTCTTATCATTCATCGGCAAGGTTCTGTGTGTGCTATTGGTGTTAGCACTCCTCGGCCTGGGGGCTTTGCAGTGGCTGAAAGAGAAAGCCGAAGCCAGCAAGACGCCTCAAAACCCCGACATGTGGGTTGATTTGGGACTTCCCAGCGGCCTGTTGTGGGCAAAATACAACATGGGTGGCACCACAGCCGGAGAAACCAACTATCTCTATGCTTGGGGCGACACCGCCTTCAGGGAAGGAAGATTCACTTGGATGACCTATCGGTTCACCGAGGGAGACCGTAAACCCGACGTGCCTTCCATATACGCGTCCGGTCCCGGAGACTATGGCAAGCTCTTGAAATACTGCACCAATTCGCAATACGGCAAAAACGGCCTTGCCGACAATCTTACCACCCTCCAGCCTGAAGACGATGCTGCCACAGTCGGCTTGGACAAGGGAGCCCGCATCCCCACACCCGACGAATGGATAGAGCTGTTCAACAATACCACCAAAAAGTGGGTTGTTGAAGACGGGGAAGACTTTGTAGGGGTTAAGGGCATCCGCCTCACAGGCCCTAATGGCAACAGCATCTTCCTCCCCGCTGCCGGCTACAGCTGCGATGGCTGGTTAGAACAATTCGGTGAACTGGGTTGTTACTGGACCAACGCCCTTGGCGACACCGAAATGGAGCTTGCCAATTCGAGCCATGAGGTTTTTGCTGTTATGGATGCCACCCTCGCAGCCAAGTGTTTCGAGTTTGCTTCGGTCTCCTATTCGAGTGTACGCAACGTTTTCCGATACGAAGGGATGTCCGTCCGGGCGGTGTTCCCGACACGATAGCACAAACTGATATACAATCCATTCTTTATGGACTTCTTTAACCTGCCTCCGATACAAGTACAATGAGGTCTACCTGTTTGAAAATAGTATCCCTCATGGTGCTTGTAGCGGTGGGCATTGTTACAGCTTCGGGGCAGAATTGGACCCGTTGGCAGCATGATGTTTATCACATCCACGAGTCAATGCCTTCTACTGCCGTAGGGCATATCTTTGTCCCTGAAAATGCTGACAGCATCGAACTCCGCGCCGCCCGCCTACTGGCTGAGTACCTTGAAGGTTTCGTCGTAATGCCGGAGTCTGCCTATGCTGATTCTATCTATTCACCTACAAACCAGAACTATAGCTCCATGCCAATAGCTGTCTTTGTGGGCAACACCCACAGGGCGCATACCACGCTCACCCGCACACGGGAGTTGCTTGATGACGGCTTTTGCCTCTATTCCGACGGCCACAGTGCCATCATCTATGGCCACGAAGACAAAGCAGTCTACTATGGAGCCTGCCGCCTGTTGGAGTTGAAGGGCTTCCGCATGACACACTGCCAGATACCTGACGTTGCCCCCGACATACACCCCGGCCTCCCCGTTGTCGACGAGGTCAGCAACCCCTCCTTCGCCTATCGCGAGATATGGTACTACACGCCTCATCACAGTCAGGACTATGCCGACTGGCATGCCCTCCACCGCCGCCTCCGTGTCGACTCCGAGGGCCAGTACATCTGGAACCATCAGGCCTCAGGCCCTATCCGCTGGGCAGAAGAGATGTATGTCCACACATTTCAAAAACTCATCCCCCCGCAACGCTACTTTGACCGCCATCCCGAATGGTTCACAGAAACCGGGGGCCAACGGGTGCGCGACGGGCAGCTCTGCCTCTCCAACCCCGAGGTACTCGACACACTCTGTGCCAACCTTGCCAAGATGATGGCAGACCAGCCAGATGCACAGGTTTGGTCGGTGTCCAACAATGACAACTACAACGTCTGTCAGTGTCCTCGCTGCCGCCATGCCGACTCACTCTACGGTGGTCCCAGCGGTACACTCATCCACTTCATCAATCAGGTGGCAAGGCGTTTCCCCGACAAGACTATCTCCACCCTCGCCTACCAGTTCACCCGCCGTGCTCCCCAAATTGTCAATGGTCATATCGAGAAACCCGACAGCAATGTGAACATCATGTTCTGCTCTATTGAATGTGGCCGTCAAGAGGCCATCGCCACAGCTACCGCCGAGGCCTCATTTCGCAAAGATATGGAGGATTGGGCGGCACTGACCGACAACCTCTATGTGTGGGATTATGTGGTGCAGTTCCGCAACATGTGGAACCCCTTCCCCAATCTCCACGTCCTGCAACCCAACCTCAAATACTTCCACGACCATGGCGTTCGCCTTATGTTCGAACAAGGAACTGGTGCCAACAATGTGACCTCATGGATGGAACTGCGCGAATACCTCCTTGCCAAATTGCTCTGGAACGTCAACGCAGACCCCGACTCGCTGCTCCATGATTTCTGTCTCCACTACTATGGCTTGGCAGCTCAGCCTGTCGAGAATCTCTATCGCGAGATGCACCGCTCACTCATCGCTTCGGGCCAGCGGTTAGACATCTACGGCTACCCTGTCGATGCCGCCACGGGCTATCTTGCTCCAGTCCAGATTGCCAAATACCAAGCCCTCATCGTCGCTGCCTATGACAGCCTCAGCCACTACACCCCCACCACCAATATATACCACTACCCATACGGTCTCTTCACCGACCAAGTGGTTCGCGACCGCATCCGCTATCTCGAACTCTCAATCGACTACGCCGTCCTCGAGCTCACCATGGCTGGCTATCTGCCTTTAGACAGCACTTTCGTCCCCCGTGCCGACCGCTTTATCGCGGACGGAAACCGCCTCGGCATCAACATCCTCCATGAGATGGGCTATACCCTCCAAGAGTATCGTGCCGACATCGACAACTTCCTTGCCAAGACCACCCAGCCCAACCTGGCGCGCCATTGTCCCGTCGCCCTCCGCCATCAGCCCGGCAGCCAATACTTTGCCGGTGGTGCACAGGGGCTGACCGACGGCCGGTCAGGCATACTCGACTACCGCCATTCGTGGCTTGGCTTTTATGGCGACACCCTCGACGCTGTCGTCGACCTCGGCAGCCGCAAGACCATTCACGAAATCCGTCTCGACTTTTTCTATTTCCCGCTTTCTTGGATTTTCCTCCCGCAGACCGTCAACTTCTATGTCTCCAACGATGGCAAGCGGTGGCATCTTGTCGGCACACAACATCCCGATGACCCGGCACGTCTTGCCGTCCCCGAAATCAAGACCATTGCTACGCCTACCTTCCGCCGCCGCGCCAGATATGTGCGTGTCGAGGCCATCCCGCTACCCACCATCCCCTCCTGGCATCGCGCCACTGGCAACAACCCTTGGCTCTTCACCGACGAGATTATTGTCAAGTAGGGGCAACAGAACACATTGTTCGCGGATAGGGCAGTCACGACGTTAAAGTCGGGTCCAATGTGTTGTCATGTCAAAAAAAAAACGTATCTTTGCAGCCGTTTTTTTTGACTGCAATCTATGCTAACATCTGTACATATCATCGGCATCCTCCTCACCGTCGGCCTTTTGCTGGCGGTGAGCATCCTTTCCGGCCGCAAGGTGAAGGATGCAAAAAGCTTCACTACCGGAGGGCGTTCGGGCTCCTGGATGGTTTGCGGAGCCATTCTCGGCACCCTGGTCGGTGGCCAGTCCACCATCGGCACCGCCCAGCTGGCTTTCAGCTTTGGCATCTCCGCCATCTGGTTCACTCTCGGCGCCGCCCTCGGTGCGTTGGTGTTGGCCTTGCTCTACGCCCGTCCGTTGCGCGAAAGCGGCTGCACCACGCTTCTCGAAATCGTTTCGCGTCAGTATGGCCGCCGGGCCGAGACCGTCGGGTCCATCCTCTTCCTCATCGGCATCTTCATCAGCATCATGTCGCAGGTACTCTCCTCCTCGGCCATGGTCACCAGCCTCTTCCATATTCCCCTCACATGGGCCGCCGTCATCAGCGCGGTGCTCATCATGCTCTTCGTCCTCTTTGGCGGCATACGCAGTGCCGGTGCCGGCGGCATCATCAAGCTGGTGCTCCTCTACGTCACCTCCCTTGCCGCAGGGGCTGCGGTGTGGCATCTCGGCCACGGCCTTACGGGCATCCAAGCAAGCATCGACAGCATTTATGCCGATTCCATTGTGGCTAATATCAATGACATCACCGATGCTGAGAGCATCCACCGCCGCTACGGCAACCTTGTGGCACGCGGTCCCCTGAAGGACATTGGTGGCTGCCTGTCGCTCATGCTCGGTGTTGTCACCACCCAGACCTACGCCCAGGGCATCTGGTCCGCTGCCTCAACGCCCAAGGCTCGCCGTGGCGCCGTTTATTGTGCCTGCCTCATACCCGTCATCGGTGCCGCCTGTACCCTCGTAGGGATGTATATGCGCGGCCATTACGTCACCGCTGCCGAATTCTCCGCCCTCCGCGCCGCTGGTCAGCAACTGCCTGACGGCATTGGGGTGATAGAGAGTTCCCTCCAGGCCTTCCCCGCCTTTGTGCTGAACCACCTGCCCGCATGGATTGGCGGCATCGCCCTCGGTGCCATGCTTGTCAACATCCTTGGCTGTGGCAGTGGCCTCACCCTTGGGGCTGCCACCATTCTGGTGCGCGACGTTTTCGCCAACCTGCGCCAGCTCCGCGCCGCTCGTCGGGTTGGAAACCGTCTGCCCCGCACCGTCCGTTCCACAGGAGCCTCCACCCTTGTGCAGACCCGTCTTGCCATCGTCGGGCTACTGGCTCTTGCCGTCGTTGTGGCACTCTCCGTCCGCGGCACCTTCATCAACGACCTCGGCTTCCTCTCCCTCGGTCTGCGTGCCGTGGCGCTGCTCCTCCCGTTGAGTTTCGCCCTCTTCCTGCCGGGGCGCATCCCGTCCCGCCGTGTTGTCCCCACCATGGTGTCGGGCACTGCCGCCATGCTCTTGGCGCGTTTCCTCAGCCTCCCCGCCGACCCTATTTACTACGGCCTGATTCTCTCAGCCCTCATCCTCCTCGTTCCCTCAAAAGTGAAAGGTGAAAAGTAAAAGACCTTTCACTTTTCACCTTTCAGTTGGCGGCATTTACTTCTGGAGGATTCTGTTTTTTGACTTGAATCTTTACCGGGACGCATCCTGTTGTTCCAGATAATCGCCGCGCTTGTACAGTGTTATTCATATTCCGCCCCCTCGGAGGTGGAATGGAAGTCGCTCTCTTTAGAATTCCGCCGTGTTGGGTGTGCGGGGGAAGGGGATCACGTCGCGGATGTTGGCCATGCCGGTGACGAAGAGCATCAGTCTCTCGAAGCCGAGGCCGAAACCGGCGTGGGGGCAGGTGCCATAGCGGCGGGTGTCCAAGTACCACCACATGTCCTTCATCGGGATGTTGCGCTCAGTGATGGAGTTCATCAGCTTGTCGTAGTTCTCCTCGCGGACGGAGCCGCCGATAATCTCGCCAATCTGCGGGAAGAGCACATCCGTGCCCTGCACCGTCTTGCCGTCCTCGTTCTGTTTCATGTAGAAAGCCTTGATTTCCTTCGGGTAGTCAATCATGATGACGGGTTTCTTGAAGTGTTCCTCCACAAGGTAGCGTTCGTGCTCACTGGCAAGGTCCACACCCCAGTAGACGGGGAACTCGAACTTGTGGCCGTTCTTTACAGCCTCCTCCAGTATGCGGATACCCTCGGTGTAAGGCAGACGGACAAAGTCCGTGCTCACCACGCTCTTCAGGCGCTCGATGAGACCTTTGTCAATCATATTGTTGAGGAACTGGAGGTCGTCCTGGCAGTGCTCTAATGCCCAGGTGACGCAGTATTTGATAAACTCCTCCTCCAAAGCGGTGAGGTCGTCGATGTCGTAGAAAGCCATCTCCGGCTCAATCATCCAGAACTCGGCCAAGTGGCGCGGGGTGTTGCTGTTCTCCGCGCGGAAGGTAGGACCGAAGGTGTAGATCTTGCCCAAAGCCGTGGCGCCCAGTTCGCCCTCCAGCTGTCCGCTGACGGTGAGGGCCGTCTGCTTGCCGAAGAAATCCTGGCTATAGTCGATGCTGCCGTCCTCAAGGCGCGGCGGGTTCTTCAGGTCGAGGGTGGTCACCTGGAACATCTCGCCGGCGCCCTCGCAGTCGCTTGCCGTAATCAGTGGTGTGTGGAAATAGAAGAAACCGCGCTCGTGGAAAAACGTGTGGATGGCGTAGGCCATGTGGTGCCGGATGCGGCACACGGCTCCGAACGTATTCGTGCGGGGGCGCAGATGGCCTATCTCGCGCAGAAACTCCATCGAGTGGCCTTTCTTTTGCAGCGGGTAGCTGTCGGGGTCCGCCTCGCCGTAGATTTCGATGTTGCGGGCCTGCACCTCCACGCTCTGTCCTGCTCCTTGCGAGGCCACCAGCTGGCCCTGCACTCCGATACAGGCACCCGTTGTGATGCGGCGCAGCAGTTCGGCGTCAAAAGCTGTGGGATCCACCACCACCTGTATGTTGTTGATGGTCGAACCGTCATTGAGAGCTATGAAAGCGACATTCTTGTTGCCGCGTTTAGTGCGCACCCATCCTTTGACCACAACGTCCGTGCCGACCAGCTGCTGGCCTGCGGGTGCAAAAAGTTGCTTAATCTCTGTTCGTTTCATGTTTGAATACGTTATTATTGAAAACTGAAAATTGAAATTATTGTTTGCACATCCTCTCAGCTCTCACTTTTCAATTTGTGTTTATTATTATTTTTAATTTTTCTATGATGTTTAAATCAGTTGTTTGTTGTATTTTTCTTCTTGTCCTGCTCCTTCAGGTTGAAAAGCTCCACGTCCGATGCAAATTTGGCAATGCGGTCTTCGTAGCCGCGCGGGCACACCAGAATCGTGTCCTCGTCAGCGGCCACCACATAGCCCTCCAGCCCTTGCAGCACCACCGTCCTGTCCTGCGGCACATGCACCAGCGTGTTCTTCACGTCATAGAGGAAGGCGCGTCCTGTCACCACCCCGTTGCCCGAGGCGTCGAGCCGTGCCGTGTCGTAAAGGCTCTCCCACGACTCAATATCCGACCACCCGAACGAGGCCTCCAGCACATACACATCCTCCGCATGCTCCATGATGCCGAAATCCACCGAGATAGACTCGCTCAGCGAATACACTTCCTCCACCTCCGCGGGCGTAGAGGCGGCTCCCAGCTCAAAGAAACTCTTTGCCACCCCCGGCAAGTAGCGTTCGTAAGCGTTGCGGAGAGTGGCAAGACTCCACACATACACACCCGTATTCCAGAAAAACTCGCCCGTCGCAATAAACTGGCGCGCCATCTCCACCGGGGGTTTCTCGGTGAACGTAATCACCCGGTGCAAGTTCTGTGCGCCCTCAGCCGCGGGCTCCTCGCTGAACTGGATGTAGCCATACTGCGCATTCGGCGTAGTGGGTCGCACGCCCACCGTCACAATGCAGCCACCCTTTGCAGCCACCTTCGCCGCCTGATCCACATCGTGCACAAAATCGTCCTCGCCAAAAATAGCGTGGTCCGACGGGGTGACGATGATGTTTGCCTTCGGGTTCAACTCGCCGATCACTGCCGCCGCGTATGCCACACACGGAGCCGTGTTGCGCCGTGTGGGCTCGCCCAGCACCTGGTAAGGCTTCAGCCCCGGAATCTGCTCCCTGACCTGTTCCACATACATCCTGTGCGTCACAATGATGATGTTCTCCCGCGGACAGACCTGCTCAAAGCGGGCAAACGTCGTCTGCAGCATCGAACGCCCGTTGCCGAGGATGTCGATAAACTGTTTGGGACTGCTGTCCCGGCATATTGGCCAGAAGCGGCTTCCAAACCCTCCTGCCATAATGATGCAATATGTGTCTTTATTCACTTCTCAATTTTTTTCGTACTTTAATTAGCACCCGCTGTGGCGCGCCGCCTCACACACTCACCTCGCCCTTGATATGCGGGTGGGGGTCGTAGCCCACCAGCTTGAAGTCGTCGTAGTCGAAATCGAATATGCTCCTCTTTGCAGGGTTCAACTCCATGCGGGGCAACGGCCTTGGCTCGCGCGTCAGCTGTAGGCGGCACTGCTCCACGTGGTTCCTGTAAATATGAGCGTCGCCCAGCGTGTGCACAAAGTCGCCATACTTCAGCCCGCAGGCCTGTGCCACCATCATGGTGAACAGCGCGTAGGAGGCAATATTGAACGGCACGCCGAGGAATATGTCGGCCGAACGCTGGTAGAGCTGGCAGCTCAGCCGCCCGTCCGACACGTAGAACTGGAACAGGATGTGGCATGGCGGCAGATGCATCTGCTCCAACTCGCCCACATTCCAGGCCGACACCAACAGGCGTCGCGAATCGGGATTGCTTTTTATCTCCTCAATCAGGCTGCTTATCTGGTCCACCTGCCGTCCGTCCGCCGTGCCCCACGAGCGCCACTGGTGCCCGTAGATGGGTCCCAGCTCCCCGTCGGGTCCTGCCCACTCGTCCCAAATGCTCACCCCGTGGTCATGCAGAAACTTCACATTCGTGTCGCCCCGCAGAAACCACAACAACTCATATATGATAGAGCGCAAGTGCAGCTTCTTCGTCGTCAGCAGCGGGAAACCGTCGTCTAAATGGAACCGCATCTGGTAGCCGAACACACTGATCGTGCCCGTCCCCGTGCGGTCATCCTTCGCCACCCCGTGCTCCAACACATACTCCACCAAGTCAAGATATTGTTTCATACTTCCTTATTACCAGTTTTAGAGTTTCGTCATGCTGCGTTCCGTCACCCATTCTGCCACTCCCGGCTGTCCGCCGTCCTCCCGGAACACAACACCCCATAACGCAAAAAAAACAATAATATTATACCCTCTCCCAAAAAACAACGCCCTTTTAACCTTTGGCCACAACCAAGTGCTTTTTTCAGCCACTCCTGCCACCAAAAGATTCCGCATGTCTCTATACTCCGTAGGAATTTCCGATTCTCTATTGATCGATTTTGAATGATAGTAAATTGGTAATAATCAATAATATACTATTGTACTTCATGCCTCAGTGACCAGCTCCCAAAGTCTGCTGTGCGAAATGTCGCCGACAAACAAAACGCTGTTTTCCCGGTAGTAGCACTGTACATAGGGTGAGTTGCAGTCAGCCTGTAGGCAAAAGCGCATCCGAAAAGGAAGAACATCGCAGATGCCCCGCCGCAAATAGTCCCTACCACCAATGCCCCGCCACTCCTTGTAAGTCGTATTCCGTATACTTATAAAATATTGATCCCTCTCCCGGTGGGATAAATGTCGCATCCTGAAGTACGGGCCATCCCCAAAGAAACGGTCGTGCGAATATGATGGCCCGAAGAAACAAACACCCCCCCCAAGAACAACAAGAAGACCATTCTATAAGCACCAGCATCTCCAATGGCAGCCATTAGAAATTGAAAAGAGCAACCGAATGTATATTAGGTGCTTGTGTTGTCGTTGTTATGTTTAATGCCCGCTTCGGGTCTGATGCCACTTGCTCCTAATTTAGCATAAGTGGACAATCCTTTCCGCTCACACTCAATTACACGATAGATGCTGCGGATTCCATCTCATTCATGAAAGATAATCAAACCATAGTGACCTCCCGTATATCCGTTATGAAATTTGTAACATGATATTTCTATCTTATATTCTCCCGTATATGACGGCTGAACAACAACCATTGCTGATTTATCAGTATCGGTGTCATATTCCTTTAACACCCACGACGAACCTAATTTCTGATACACCTTAACATCAATATCCGCCATACGGTAATCTCCAAAAGCAACGATACCATATCTATACCCCGAAGACAATGTCCTAATTGTCGACTTTGACGATTGCAAGATGTCGAATTCAATGCGGACAATTTCTTGGTTGAGATCGTCTTCAATGTAATTAATGTAATCAACAGCATCTCTGATAATCGGTGCCATGCTTGTTCCATTACCTGTTTGAGCACTGACTGGAGAAACAATCTCTACCCAAAAAACAACAACCGCGACAATAAAAATTTTTATTTTCATTCTCATGTGTCTATAATTTATTCTACTTCTATAATATATACAAAAGACTTAACATCCTTGACTATCTCCGTAATACTTCGGTCTTTTTCTTTATGCACATTTTGTACCGGGGAAACACCTGTTCTTTTCAAGAGTTCATTCAAATACTTCCCTTTAATTGCATATGCTGCGCCCTCTACCATCAACCGTGCATTCACAACACCTATTACATTGCCGTCACGGTTAAAAACCGGACAACCACTATTACCAGATTGTACTACGGCAGATATTTGATATTTTGATGTATCACCCAGATAGCCAGAACGGGCACTAACAAGGCCATTTGTGAGTTTAATTTCATCTCCCATTACGGCCCGTAACGGATAGCCAAGAACAATTGCAGATTCCCCAACATCAGCGACCATTGAAATTATGCTATATGGGATATCTTGTATCTGTGAAAAATCGGGGTCAGACACTTTAAGTATTGCAAGGTCATTCCCTCGATCTGTAGCTATCACATCTGCATAAAGTGGTGTATCAAAATCACCATTAATACCACGAACCCTTATCCTTCTCGCATTTTCCACCACATGGTAACATGTCGCTATAATACCATTCCCCCCCACGGCGAACCCGCTGCCCGAAGCATTAACAACGAAATAGTCGTTACGTTTCTGGCGAGGATTTCTATTGCGGAAAATATCATCTGGAGAGGACTCATTATCGTTGTACCTTTCTCGGTTCCACGGAATAGTATTCCCTCCTTCTTGAGCGGTCTCATTCTTTGTCTTAGCTCGCTTTTGTTGACTCTTCTTTAATGATATATTGCGCCAATAAAAGCCTCCTTCAATATTCTCAGAAATCGAAATCTTTGACACCTTCGAATAGGGACAAGGAAAAGTCAACACAAAATCAATCCCTTCATTACTCCACAATTCATACGACACATCCAGATCCATTCTGATTCTCTCTCCACCAACATCTGCTTCCAGTGCTTTGATTCTCTGTGGAGAATGCGCGTCTGCCGTCATAGTCATCTTTGAACTAACCGATATAGTTATATCCGAAGCATCTGAAATAGGGCGATAATGAATATACGCATAAACATATTTACCGTCAAAGGCTATCCTACTCACCGAGGTTTTTCCATACATGCTGACATATTGTGACTCTACGTAAGGATTATCCACTATGGTGTTTTGTGAGTATACATAATTTGTACACCCACAAAATACCATAATCAGAGCCAAGTGGCGTATCGAGGAAAAATGCATTATGCTGTGTTTTTTACATGTTATACCGGTAATTACCAGATTTGTCAGCAATAAACCATGCTGTACCAGCAAACTTTAGCCTATACACATTGAATGTTACCTCTTTCAATGCACTTTTCAATGAATATGGGACTTCCCCATAATATTTAAATCCACGCTCATATACGGCAACAATAGCATCATCTGTCATATGTACGGTCCATAATTGTCCATAGGAATCCATTCCTTCTTTAAGCCACTGAGTTATTGCAGAAGAGGATGTTGCAAATATTGTGGTTCCAACCACAACCCAATCTCCATCATCATTCATTGCTATTGAGGTAATAACCTCATCTCGACTATTGTATTCTCGCAGTTTCTGTTCAAGACCATATGGGATGTTATTCCATGACGCACCGTTATTTCCAATCAAAATCAACCATCTACCTCCTTCTGTCAGTTGGATATCATCAATAAACTTACTCTCGTCGTGAAGCTGGTCAATTTTGGATGCCAAATCGTATGGTATGCCTTTGTACGCATATCCATTTTTTCCATAGAGCATGAGGTCTCCCCCATATCGAGTTATGGCCACATTTCTACATTGCCCTTTTTCCCTGATGGCACTACGGATATACTCACGGCTATTTTGTGACATGGATTGATTTGGGAACAACAGAAACACCATTACAACAAATAAAGTTGTTCTCAGCAGCTTTTGCAAGTGGTAGTTTTTCTTCATATTACATTATATTTGTGCAATAGCTGACTCAGGCTATTATTATACAATAACAAGAAAGTGGAGTCATCCTTTTATCTTCATATCCTCGATGTGAGGGCTTGGACTCCCTGTTGTAATTAAGTAGATATGGAATTTGAATAAACTCCACTTGGAAATATCAGAGAATATACTACTGATATCATACCAAGCGATTATTCACTTTCCTTCATTTCGACTTAATTACTTTGTGAAGTGTCCAAGTTCACATCGACGAAACAAAGAGAAAATGCGCTTTCTCAATACAAATCTTCCTTTTGATTTGCAATTGCAAAAATACGCTTTTTTCTTGAAAAAAAAGGTTTTTATTTCAAAAGAATAAAGTTTTTTTTTATTGTCAGTTATAAAACAACATATTGCGGTACGGAATTCCTTGCCCAAACTAAAGTATCTCTTGCCTTTTCTTATCACAAATGACGAGTTTTCTATCTTTACAAGACATGTGTATACTATGCATGAAGAGGGGGTCCATTACACGGCACGTGGGCAACAAAATGCTTAATCGAAAAAAAGTTGTATCTTTGCCAATATTATGCAACGACATCATTATTTATAACACACATTTAAACAATACATTAATTATTATGAAGAAGGTCTTTTATCTTGGTTTTGTTCTCGCTGTGGCGGGGATGTTTTGTGTCGCGGCTTGCAAAAAGGAGAAACCCCGGACACAGGAGCAGCCTGTGGTTGACACGGTGGTGACTGACACGACGGTGCCGGAGGAGCCAGCGGACAATATTTACCAGTTCAAGGTTCTTGACGGCAACGGCGACAGCGTCTCCCTCGCGCAGTACCGCGGCAAGGTGCTGCTGGTGGTGAACACGGCCACGCAGTGTGGCTATACCCCTCAGTACACTGATTTGGAGCGCATATACGAGAAGTATCAGGATAGCGGATTCGTGATTCTTGACTTTCCCTGCAACCAGTTCGGGTCGCAGGCTCCGGGCAGCTATGACGACATCCACAATTACTGCACGAGCCGCTACGGCATCACGTTCCCGCAGTTTGCGAAGGTGAACGTGAACGGGCTTCAGGCGTCGCCGCTCTATGTGTGGTTGAAGAGCAAGAAGCCGGGCGATATTCAGTGGAATTTCACCAAGTTCCTTGTGGACCGCAACGGTGAGGTGAAGAGGCGTTTCGAGCCGGGCAATGCAATGTCGACGGTGGAGAAGGCGGTTGAGAATGCCTTGTAAATTGAAAGATGAAAATTGAAAACCTTGAAAATTAAAAATTAATAATTAAAAATTAATACCTGCGGAGGTTCTCCGCTCAATTTTCAATTCGTCTCGCTTTCCTCTATCTGGTCGATGATGTTGAGGTAGTTGGTGTAGCGTTCTGTGCTGATGGTTCCGGATTCCACGGCTTCTTTCACGGCGCAGCGCGGCTCGTGACGGTGGGTGCAGTTGGCAAAATGGCATTGCGGCAGCAGGGTACGCATTTCGGGGAAGAAGTGCGACAGTTCTTCGGGCTTGAAGTCGACCATGCCGAACTCTTTGATGCCAGGGGTGTCAATGAGCAGCGTGGGGGCTGCGCCCGCGGCGGGGTGTTGGCTGATGCCGCCCGCGGAATCGACGACGATCATCTCGGCGAAGGTGGTGGTGTGTTTGCCTTTGAGGCTCCAGTCGCTGACTTCGCCCACCCGCAGTTGCAGACCGGGGACGAGGGCGTTGAGGAGGGCTGACTTGCCCACGCCCGAATGGCCGCAGAAGAGGGTGGTCTGCCCGCGCATGGAGGAGCGGAGGGCTTCGAGGCCGTCGCCCCGCAGGGCACTGACGCCGTGGACGGGGTAGCCGGCATCCTGGTATATGGCCTTGAACCGGGCAAAGAGGGTTTCGTCGGCAGGGTCGTGGAGGTCGATTTTGTTGATGATGATGGCGACGGGGATGTGGTAGGCTTCGGCGGTGACGAGGAGGCGGTCTATGAAGCCGGTGGAGGTGCGCGGGAAGGCCAAGGCGGCGACGATGCAGAGGCGGTCCACGTTGGCGGCAATGACGTGGGTCTGCTTGCTGAGCTTGGTGGCCCGGCGGACGATGTAGTTGCGTCGGTCGTCCACTTGGGCTATGACGCCTGTGCCGTCGTCGTAGAGGGTGTAGTCCACCCAGTCGCCCACGGCCACGGGGTTGGTCTGTTTGTTGCCGCGCAGACGGTAGTTGCCCCGCAAGCGGCAGTCCACGGTGGCGTTGTCTGCTCCGCCTTCGGGCAGCACTTTGTACCAGCTGCCAGTGGTTCGCATCACCAATCCTTTCATGACTAAAGAGTTTAGAATTAATTGAAAATTAAAAACTTTACGAATTGAAAACTGAAAGCGGCGCACCGCCGCGGGTAAATTAAAAATTAATAATTAAAACGATTCACACATTCAAGCATTAACACATTCAAATTTCACTTTGTAATATTGCTTGCGGATGATGAGGAGCCGCACAAGCCAGACGACGAAGAAGAGGTCGGAGAGGAGTTTGTAGAGCCGTGGGAGAGGGATGAAGAGGGAGACGAGCCAGAGGACGAGGTCCACGTCGAACAGGAGGTTCCAGAGGCGTTCGCGGTCGTGGAAGGTGAGTGTTGACGCCTGGCGGATTTCCGCATCAGGGATGGTGGAACTGACGGAGAGGTCTATGCTGTGCCGACTGCGCCCCAAGGGTATGCGTCCGCCGAATTGTATGCGCACTTTGTAGCGTCCGGCGGGTAGTTGCAGCTGATAGGTGTCGTCCCGCATGGTGCCGGCATAGAGGTCGTCGATAAAGACGAGATGCGGAAGTCGCGCCTCATAGAATCGTCGTTTATGTACAAGGGTCAGTGTGGCCATTAAGTTCTGTTTGTTAATAACTGGTGCAGTATAGATTAGGCGGAGGCGTGCTGCTTCCTGCCGGGTGCTTTTGCAGCGGCAAAGGTACAAAAAAAAAGTGAAACAGGAAAAATAATTAAAAATAATACCTGCGGAGGTTCCCCGCTCTATTTTCACCTTTCAATTGGATTAACACATTCAAATAAGATTCTCACATTCGAAGTTTCGTTTTCAATATTCCATTTTTTTTTACTATCTTTGCAATTTATTTATATACATGAGAAAGGTACATTATGCTTGTATGTTGCTGACCCTCGGTGTATTGTTGCACTGCGGGGGTGTTTGTTCTGCCCAGGATGAGTGGAACGACGTGGGGACGTGGAGTGTGGGGAAGGTGCCGCCGCATGCGAATGTGATACCTTACGCGGATGAGCAGGATGTGGCGGTGCTGGGCTACCAGCGTTCGCCATACTACCGTTCGCTGAACGGCAGATGGCGGTTCCGCCTTGTGGAGAATCCCTACGCATGCCCGAAGGGGTTCTATGAGCGGGATTTCGATGCCACGGCATGGGATGAGATAGATGTGCCGGGCAACATAGAGTTGCAGGGCTTCGGCACGCCGGTGTACACGAATATGCGCAATGAGTTCCCTTCCACACCGCCGTATGCCCCGACGGAGTTCAATCCCACAGGATGCTATGTGCACGATTTCGACTTGCCGGACAGCTGGTGGGGCAGGAGGGTGGTGATACGCTTCGGAGCGGTGCGTTCGGCCATGTACCTTTACGTGAACGGGAAGAAATACGGCTATTCGGAGGACTCGAAAAGCCCCGCTGAGTGGGACATCACGCAGAGTGTGCGCCCCGGCAAGAACCGGGTGGCGGTGATGGTGATGCGTTTCTGCGACGGGAGCTACTTGGAGTGCCAGGATATGTGGCGCATGAGCGGTATCACACGCGACGTTTATATTTATTCGACCCCCCGTGTCCACATCAGCGACTACAAATTGGTGGCGCGGCTGGACGAGCGCAACAGCGACGGACTGATAGACCTCGGCGTGGACCTGTCCGGACGGCTTGCGGGACACATGGTGGTGGAGGCGGAGCTGCGTGACAGCAGCGGTACTCGCGTGTGGACCATGCAGAGGCGCATGGAACCGCACGACTGGACAACCCGTTTTGAGGGGGAGGGCTGCCGGGTGGCCAAAGTGCACCCGTGGACAGCGGAAACCCCTTACCTCTATACTCTCATTGTGCGGCTGCAGAATGCCGGTGGCGTGACCACGGAGACAATAGGTTGCAAGGTTGGTTTCCGCAATGTGGAGATAAGGGATGTGGAGTATCGGGGTGCCAGCATGGAGTATGGGGATGGCGACCCCGCTGTAGCGTTGGGCTACCCGATCCTCAGCACTCAGCAGCTGTGCGTGAACGGGGTGCCGATTACCATTAAAGGGGTGAACCGCCATGAGCACAGCCCTTACACCGGGCAATATGTGACACGCGCGGAGATGGAGTTTGACATCATGCTGATGAAGCACATGAACATAAATGCTGTGCGGACCAGTCATTACCCCAACGACGAATATTGGTACGAACTATGCGACCGCTACGGTCTGTATGTGTGGGACGAGGCCAACGTGGAGTCGCACGCGCAGGGCTACGGCGAGAACAGTCTGGCCAAGAAGAAGGAATGGAGCTGGCCGATGCAGTACAGGGTGAACAACATGTACCACCGCGACCGCAACCACGCCTCGGTGATAGCGTGGTCGTTGGGAAACGAGTGTGGCAACGGGGTGGCCACGGAGCATACCTACCGTTACCTGAAACGCCTTGACGATACACGACCTGTGACATACGAGCGCGCGGAGCTGGACTGGAACACGGATGTGGTGGAGGTGATGTACCCATCGGTAGACTACCTGTCCGACTATTGCAGCGAGTGGCGAAAGGTAGATGACGCTTTTCTCCGCACGGAAAAAACGCCCTCTTCGCCCGACCCCGACGAGGATTTACAGGACAATCACCGCCGCCCTTATATCATGGCGGAATATTGCCATGCTATGGGCAACAGCATGGGTGGCCTGAAGGACTATTGGGACACCATTGAGAAATACCCTCCGCTGCAAGGCGGCTTTGTGTGGGACTGGGTGGACCAAAGTTTTGTGATGGACAGCACCGGCGGGAGCCAGCAGCGGTGGTATGCCGTGGGTGGCGACCTGGGTTCGCTGCCCGGCGTGGAGGACGACGACGCCTTCTGTGCCAACGGTGTGGTGGGCAGCCTTCGCATCCCGCATGCCCATGCCAACGAGTTGCAGAAGGTGTACCAGTGCCTCAAGGTGACACAGCACAGGGACAGCACTGGAGAGGAATACTATATGCTGCACAATTGTTTCAACTTCCGCGATGCGAGTGACTTTGTATGCGAGTGTCGCCTCTTCTCGTCACTGCGGGACAGCATCTATTGCGATACAATCTACCCCTCCCTGCCGGCGGGCGAGAGCTGTAGGCTGCCGTTCCGTATGCCGGAGGTGCAACCCCTGCCGGGAGAGCGTTTCTTTGTGCGCTTCAACTTCACGGGCGACAGCTACGAGGTGGACGACCCATACGATGCCGGGACATCGTGGATACTGAGCGAGAACAGTCATGACGAGTTTGAGGTGAAGAGTATCGACAGCCCGACGGACTCCATAGAGCTGGGCGAGGCATCGATGCGAGATTTCTTCTGGGGACTGAACAAAGAGCAGCACCAGGTGGCGTTGGGCCGAGAAGACCTCTTCTCGCTGACCATCAATACGGACAACGGCTACATGACCAGCTATAAGTATCGCGGTGTGGAGATGCTGAAGGCTCCGCTGCGGTGGAACTTCTGGCGTCCGCCCACGCTCAACGACCTCGTGGACCCCTACGGAGCCCGCGCCTGGGAGGGGCTGGACCACCTGCAGGCAAGCCCTGTGAGCTGCGAGGTGACCCCTATAGGCGAGCCCGACCGTATGGCCGAAGTGGACATGCTGTTCGAACTCACTACCCCTGAGGGTCATTCCATGCTGTTGCGCCAGATTGTGGAAGCCGATGCCCAAGGACGTTTGCAATTGTGCTACACCCTGCAACCCCGCGGAAGCTATCGCACGTTGCCCCGATTGGGGGTGCAGGTGGGCGTGGACACAACCTGCAACCAGGTGGAATGGTGGGGCAACTTCTACGAAACCTACCCCGACCGCAACCAAGCACAATGGCAGGGATTGAACCGTTCCGCAGCCGCCGACGTGTGTGGCGAGTTGCACGTGGTGCCTCAGGAGAGCGGCAACCGCTCGGCCTACTGGGTCTCGTTAGCCCTCAACAACCGCAGGCTCTCCTTCTGCTCGGCGGACACAGGGCGCATAGGCTTCGGCCTTCGGCGCTATAGCGACAGCGTCATGACGGCAGCCCGCCGCATCAAGGATCTTACACCCTCCAACCATTATGTGGTCAACATCGATGCCCGGCAAGCTGGTCTGGGAACCGCCACCTGCGGCCCCGGAGTGCGTGAACGCTTCCGCATCAGTGGCGACAGCGTCTCCCAATTCCGTTTGGCCATGGTTCCCTCCATGCTGACGGACAGCGTGAACCTGTGGCGTTACTGCGGATATTATTTTGACACTCCGCCGGAGATGAAGAAAAGCATGCCCAAAGGGCACCCCAACCATATAGAAAGCGTCACCGTGAAAGCATACGGCGACAGCACGCAACCTGTCAATCAACCCAACCCAACCTACAGCCATGGTTTCCCCTACACGCTGCACGACGGGCGTTTGGGCATTGCCGGCAATTATGGCGACGGCTGGACAGGTTTCAGCGGTCGGGACAGCATTGACTTCGACATTGTGCTGGATGGCCCCCACACCCTCGACCGCATCTCGGCGGGCTTCTGCCACAGCCCCGCCGACTGGGTGGTGCGTCCGCTGCGCGTGGAGATTCAGTGGTCTCAGGACGGCAAGCGCTACTCCCCTTGGCAGCCGCTTGAACCCGTGCGCCCCATAGTGAACGAGAGCAAGGAGAGCCGCCGCCTCATGCTGCGGCGCACCTTTGCCCCACGCCGGGGCCTCTTCCACCCCGCCGAAGCACGCGGGGTGCGCTACGTCCGGCTGCGAGTACACTGCCAGCAAGCGTTGCCCCTTTGGCACCCGTACAGCGGCGAACCCGCCTGGCTTATGATTGACGAAATAACAATCCAATGAAAATAAATGTGTTAATTCAATTGAAATGTAAAAGTGAAAATTGAGCGGAGAACCTCCGCAGGTATTAGCGGAGAACCTCCGCAGGTATAATTTAATTATTAATTTTTAATTTTCAAGGTTTTCAATTCGTAAAGTTTTCAAATTTCAATTTTCAATTTTAAATTCAAAATGACTCTCCTGCTGATATTTCTTTTGGGCGCGATGACCATATCGTTCATCTGTTCGATACTGGAAGCCACGCTCATGTCCACCCCGCTGTCCTACGTCAACATGCGGGAAGATGAAGGCTACAAGCCCGCCACTCGCTTCAAGCGATACAAGACCGACAACGCGCGCCCCATTGCCGCCATCCTGTCGCTCAACACCATTGCCAACACCATCGGTGCCGCCGGGGTTGGAGCGCAAGCCACCGAGGTGTTCGGCAGCCAGTGGTTCGGCCTTGTCTCCGCCATTACCACAATCCTCATACTCGTCTTCTCCGAGATTATCCCCAAGACCATAGGCACCCGCTATTGGAAAAAGTTGATGGGTTTCACCACCCGTACACTGCGCCTCATCATCATCCTGCTGTTCCCCATCGTGTGGATTGTGGAGAAACTCTCCAAGACCATTGCCACTGACGATGAGGAGGAGGCCGCCGTAAGCCGCGAAGAGGTGGCCGCCATGGCCGATATGGCCGAGGACGAAGAAGTCATTGACGAGGACGAGAACAAAATCATACAGAACGTCATCAAGCTCGACGACGTGAAAGCCGAGGACGTCATGACCCCCACCACCGTCGCCGCCATCGCCCCGGAGCAGATGACTCTCAAGGATTTCTATCGCGACAAAACCTACAGCCATTTCTCCCGCATACCCGTCTACAGCGACAGCGACGAGTACATCACCGGCTACGTGCTGCGCAGTGAGGCCTTGGAGCTCCTCACCGAAGACAAGTTCAACATGACTCTCGGCGAGATAAAGCGTGACATTGTCATGTACCGGGAGGAGATGCCCGTGTCCGAAATCTGGGACTCCATGCTCCGCAACAAACGCCACATCGCCTGCGTCATTGATGAATACGGCAGCTTCCAAGGCATCATCACCCTCGAAGACATCATTGAGACTATCGTGGGATTAGAAATCATGGACGAGCGCGACGACGTGGCCGACCTGCGCCAGCTGGCCCTCGACCGCTGGCATCAGCGCCAGTCACGTTTCAAAGTCATAGACCTCCCCGACGAACAGGCCGACGACACCACATCAACCGATTAAATGAATACCACCATGAAAAAGAGACCTATAGCCCTCCTGCTCCTCGTAGCAGCCTATGCCACCCTCACCGCCCAGACCCAACCCGTCAAAGTGGCAAAAAACGCCAACCATTTCGTCTACGCCACATACGAGTACGGCGAGCACATCGACACCCAGTACACCCAGATTGAAATCCACGGCAGTTGGCAATACCTTGTCATGTCCGGCGACCGTCTGCCCGGCGAATACCACAACCATGTGGCCAATGCAAAAGGCTCCTACATCAAAGGCTATTCCACCGAAGACCTCTTCGTCGACGAAAATACCGACACCATCACCTACCTTACAGCCCTCTTCGACGATGGCAACTGGGAATACTACCGCACCGTGGCTCCCTACAGCCGTAAGGACATCCAGTTCGACACCGACTACGTGGGCGGTCTCACCCGCTACTCCTGCTCCATCAACAGCAACAAGCTGGAGTTCTATGTGCAGCCCTTTAAAACCATCTGGCACGGAGGCTCCAACACCCGGAGCAAGCAGTCCCGCAGCCTCTCGCCCGTTCCCTACTATGGTCGATTCCCCGGCCTTTTGGTCAGCTTTTGGCGCAACGGCCAGTGCCGCATGCAGTTGGTACGCACCGAGAAGACCCACAGCAGCAAATTCTGCTTGGACGACCGCATCCCGCTCGTCTCGGGCCGAGAGCTTTCCAACCTCAAACGCCAACGGATGGTCATCGCCACCCGCGTGTTCGACAGCGTGCAGCTCTGCTGGTGCGGAAAAAACGACCATATTGAAGGCGACTACAGGCAAAACACACCTTTCGACAGCGTGCTCCACTATGCGGGCGGCACCCTGGCTCTCAAACGCATCCGGCTGCCCAAACTGCCCGCACACTACCAGACTTTCCTCGAACTGCACCAGCGCAGCAATGGCGACGCCTACGACCGCACAGGCTCCGTCTTCGTCATTCCCGGAGCACAAAACAACCTCCTGCCCAATTTTTTCGATGGCATCAACAACCATCCCGACAGCCTTCCTTGTTTTATTGGCCGTGATGGCGAACGCTACCAGGGCATCCTCCCCGGCATCAGCCACCTGCATCAATACCGCATCTCCTCCTTCGTCTACGAGCCCCCCGTGGAACTGATGCGCTTCTTCACCCCCTTCGGTGTGGGCCAGTTCAACGACCGCGTGCAGATTGACGGCCTCGACTGGCAGGATGAGACCTATTACAAACAGGAGGTAACCGACCTCGCCTCCCTGCTACAGGGCGAAGTGTGGATTGGCATCTGGATTGGCAACTATGACAAGGGCGGCCACACCGTCACCCTCGACATCAAGTCCTACCCCGGCGACACCGACCCCACCCTGCCAGACCCCTCATACAACCGCCCTCGCTCACTCTTCAACACCTGCAACGTATTGGAGATGGCTGGGCAGAACTACGGCAAACTCTTCGGTACCGACAGCCTCAAAGTCTACTTTGGAATCTACGACACCACCGTTCGTTACCGCCTCCGCTACATTGCCACCGGCCACGGCGGCTGGGACGGGGGCGACGAGTTCAATCCCAAGACGCACACCATCCTCATCGACGGCCAACCCCTCTTCACCTACACCCCTTGGCGCAGTGATTGCGGCCGCTACCGCGAATGGAATCCCGTCAGTGGCAACTTCTGGAACGGCATGTCCAGCAGCGATTTCTCGCGCTCCGGCTGGTGCCCCGGCACCGCCACACAGCCCGTCTACTTCACCTTTCCCAAGCTGTCGCGCGGCCGCCACACCCTCACCGTGGCCATCCCCCAAGGTGAGCCCCAAGCCGGTTCGTTCAGCCACTGGTGTGTCAGCGCCCTGCTGCTGGAAGACTGATAACAACAGGCTTTCCCGTTCCCACACGGACTATAAAGACATTGCCCATCGGGACGGCAATCCTCTGTCGCGCCGAGGCGTGAGGCACCGTGGCCACCCGTCGGCCCAATCGGTCCAACACCGTCACCTGTTGCCCCTCGGCGTTCACAATCGTCAGGGTTACACCGTTCCCTCTCCATGTGGCCTGTACTCTTGCGCCCGTTTCAGCGATGGGGTCCTCCACGCCCTCCCCGCGGCCGAACAGAGCGGTGAACAGCGTGTCGCTCTCCACCCTCACCCGCCGCGGATTCTCCGCCACCCCGTCGTCCCACTGCAGGAACAGGAAACCCGCAAATGCCGTGGCCGCCAGCTCGGTCTCCGTGCCATACTCATAGATGCCTTCTCCCGTGGCCGTGCCCCACTCGCCGTTGTTCACCGCCACCCGCACCCTGTACTCCTCCGCCGCAAAGTGTGCCATCACCGTCGAGTCGCCCGTCAGCCGCAGCGTGTCGGGATTTGCTGTGCGCCCATTGCTCCATGCCTCAAACCGGTAGCCCCTGGCGGCCGTTGCCACCACCACCGCTGTCGAGTCGCACCGCACCCCATCCGTTGCCGCAGCACTTCCGTGCGCAGGGTCGTCCACCTCCACCAGCAAGGTCACATCCGCCTCCGGCTCCACCAAGGGGACATCCAATCCCCACGCATTTGCATATACGCTTGCCGACCCGCATGGCACGTAGAACACCGTGCCCTCCGCCATGTTCTCAAAGGCCTCCACCTCCAAAGCGGGTGGCACTGCCGACAGGAAGCAGACACTGTCCAAGCTCAGACAGCGGTTGAACACTTTGCGGCCAATCAACCTCAAGCCTAATCCCATCGTCACCTGTTCCAGACTGCTGCACTGGCTGAAGGCGTATGCACCTATCTCCCGCACACTGTCCGGCATTGCCACCCTCTGCAAAGCCGTACACCTCTCAAACACGCCAATGCCCACCGTCGCCAACCCTGCTGGCAACACGATTTCCGTCAAGCTCAAGCAACCGAAAAAAGCACCCGTCTTCAACGTGTCCACCCCTGGACCCATGTCCACCCGTCGCAGCGAGTCGCAATAGGCAAAACACTCATCCGGCACCACCCGCAGCCCGTCGCCTATGTGCACCGCCCGCAGCCGGCGGCACTGGCTGAAAGCATCGCGCCCCACCGTCAGCGTGGCATCGGGAATCGTCAGCGTGTCCGCCAGACCTCCGCACTCCGCAAAAGCATACTCGCCTATCGTCTCCACCGTCGTCGGCAGCGCCACGCCCTGCAACGTCCCGCAGCGATAAAAGGCATACGACCCAATGCTTTGCACCGAGTCCCCCATCGTCACCTGCGCCAACCGTGCGCAACTGCTGAACGCCCTGTTCGTAATCACCCTCACCGTGTTGGGCAGCACCGCCGTGTCCACCGTCGTAGTGCTGAACGACCCTATCCTCTCCACCCTGTAGGCCCTGTTCCCGTTCCGCACCGTGTCGGGAATCACCAAGCGTCCGCTCACCGCAACCCCTGCCTGGCTTGACACCTCCGCCACCCCGTCCACAACCGTGGCCCGCAGCACATGCCCGCTCGGGGCGGTGAAACTGAACGTCTGCGCCGCCGCGCCGCTGATTCCAAATGCCAGCAACGCAGCACAAACCACGCCCCCTTTAATACCGACGGCGGCTCTCCGCCCAGCGGTCACTCTCCGCCGCCCCGCAAAAACACCGTTACCCATAAGCATTCATATTAAAGCTGCAAAGATACAACAATTTCGCCACACCGCAAACACCTCGCGCCTCAACAAATGACACTCGCAACGCCCTCAGTCACTTACACACTATCTATTTTCTACATTTTTTCTATTTGTTTTCTATTTTTATTCTCATCAAGAATATAAATAGCATACAAAAAGAACCTATGCAGAAAGCATATATTTGACCCAACAAGGGCAAAAAGACGATAATTGGATTTTTTTTCGTATCTTTGCAGTTTGAATCATTAAATCGCAAACTATGGAGAGACTGGAGTATCAGGAGGGGCGCACCGAGCTGGAGTCGCTGGGTGAATTCGCCTTGATAGAACGGCTTACGGACGGCTTCCCCCGCGTGAACAAGAGCACCGTCAAAGGCGTGGGCGACGACTGCGCTGTGTTGGGAACAGGCAAAAAGAAGACTGTGGTGACGACGGACATGCTGGTGGAGGGCATCCACTTTGACATGACTTACACGCCCCTGCGCCATTTGGGTTACAAGGCTGTGGCCATCAATCTGAGTGACATTTGCGCGATGAACGCCACCCCGCGGCAGGTGCTGGTGAGCGTGGCGGTGAGCAACCGTTTCTCCGTGGAGGCCTTGGAGGAACTCTATGCGGGCATCCGCCTGTGCTGTGAGCGTTACGACGTGGACTTGGTGGGTGGCGACACCGCTACCAGCCGCATCGGCATGGTTATCTCCGTCACCGCCATCGGCGAGGTGGAGAGCGACAAGATTACCTACCGCAGCGGAGCGAAACTGCATGACCTCATCTGCGTCAGCGGTGACCTGGGCAGTGCCTACAGCGGTCTGCTGGTTCTGGAACGCGAAAAGGTGACTTATCAGGCCGACCCCAATTTCAAACCTGACTTGGACAGTTACGACTACGTCCTGGAACGTTTCCTGAAGCCCGAACCCCGCACGGACATTGTCCAACTGCTGGCTGAGAAGGAGATTGTCCCCACCGCGATGATTGATGTCAGCGATGGATTGGCAAGCGAGCTGCTGCACATCTGTAAACAATCCAAGTGCGGTTGCCAGATATACGAAGAACGGCTGCCGATAGACTATCAGACCACCCGCGTCTGCTCCGAGATGAGCCAGAACATGCTGCCCGTAAGCAATGCCCTCAATGGTGGCGAGGACTACGAGCTGCTGTTCACCATCGGGCAGAAGGACTATGAAAAAATCAAGGATAACCGCGAGATACACATCATCGGACATATCACCGAGGCGGGGACTCCCGCAGTGATGGTGACGCCACAGAACAGCACCATCGAACTCCGCGCCCAAGGCTGGACGGGAAAAATTGAAAATTGAAATTTGCGTATACAAGCACTAACACATTCACACATTCAAGCATTCAAAAACACATTCACGACTTAACACGTTCAAAATTGCTTCCTGACCCTCCTAAATATCAAGCTTGGCGCCGCCGAATGGTGGAACAGCTGCGGCAACGCGGCATCACGGACGCGCGTCTGCTGGCAGCGATGCAAAAGCTGCCCCGGCAGTGGTTCTGCCCCGACACGCTGCTGGATACGCTGCTGTACGACATAGACTGCGCCATCCGGATAGATTGTAATCAGACTCTCTCCAAGCCTTATACGGTGGCTTGGCAGACGCAGCTGTTGAGGCTGGAACCCCTCATGACGGTGCTTGAGGTGGGTACGGGGAGCGGCTATCAGACAGCGGTGCTGTGTGAGATGGGCGCAAGGGTCTTCACTGTCGAACGGCAGAGCGTGCTTTTCCGCAAGACCAAAGCCCTGCTCAGCACATTGCGCTATTCGGCACGGTGCTTTTTAGGCGACTGCTTCAACGGGCTGCCGGAGATGAAGGGGTACCAGTATGACCGCATTCTCGTCACTTGTGGGGCAGCGGAGTTGCCCATGGGCTTGATGCAGATGCTGAAAACTGGCGGGTTGATTGTCATCCCCATAGGCCCCGAAGGCAACCAGGCCATGCACCGCATCACCAAGTTGGGCGAAACATCCGACCAATGGCAGGATGAGGTTCTTGGCCCCGCAAACTTTGTCCCCATGTTGGAGGGGCGCAACTTCGGCAACGTGCCGCCGCGGATATAATTCTATTGAAAGGTGAAAATTGAGCGGAGAACCTCCGCAGGTATTAATCCAGTTGAAATGTGAAAATTGAAAACTGAAACGGGGAGCGGACGTGGTTGCCGCATTTCAATTTTCAATTTCAAACAGACTTCAATTCGGCTAACCAATCGTTATCGTGTGAGTGGTTGCGCGACTCCCCTTTCCACTGGTCGGGGTCGATATAGACTTCGAGCAGCCGGGCCTGGCCTTTGGCAAAGAGTTCGACGCTGTCCGCCACAGCGGGCACAAGTACGCACTCACCCGCATGGAGGGGCACGACGGTATTCATCGAATTGACAGCGGCAATGCCTTCAACACAGAGATAGAGGACAAAGGAATCGAGCGAGGAGAAGTCTTTGCGCAGGGGCTTGTCGATAGCCAACAGGTTGGTTGTGAAATAGGGGCACTGGGCGAGGGGAGTGGTGGCGTTGGGACGGTAGGTGTAGTGGGTCTTGCCGTCGGCGGTGGGGCTGAAATCTATGGCGTCGAGGGCCTCCTCTGTGTGCAGTTGTCGTAGTTGGCCATCGGCGTCGGGTCGGTTGTAGTCGTAGATGCGGTAGGTGCAGTCGCTGCTCTGCTGTATCTCGGCCAAGAGGATGTCCTTGCCGATGGCATGGACGCGGCCGGCAGGGATGAAGAAGGTGTCGCCCGGGTAGGGACGCTCTATGTGGAGTAGGCTTTCGACCCGTCCAGCGGCAAGAAACTGCTTGTACTCTTCGGGCGTCACCTGCTGCTCGAAGCCGTCCACAATCTCCGACTCCTCGCCGGCAGCGAGGATGTACCACATCTCCGTCTTGCCGTTCTCCATGCCCCGGCGTTGCGCCAGTGCATCGTCCGGGTGCACCTGGATGGAGAGGCGGTCCGTGGCATCAATCAGCTTCACAAGCAGGGGAAATTCGGTGCCGAAGCGGTCGAAGTTCTTCTCGCCAATCAGTTCGCCCATATAGATTTCAATCAGTTCGTTGATGTGGTTTTCGGCAAGGAAGCCATTCTCCACGACGGACTCGTTCCCCTCCACGCCTGAGAGAGCCCACAGCTCGCCACAGTTGGGCAGCGGGTCGTAGTCGAAGCCGAGATCTTTAATTCTGTTGCCTCCCCACACTTTCTGCTTGAAAAGCGGGAGGAATTTCAATGGGTATAGAAAAGAATCCACTTCAAATTAATAATTAAAAACTAATACCGACGGAGGTTCTCCGCTCGTTTCAATTTTCACCTTTCAATTGCATTAGGTATGCGCTTGGCAATCCGTTCCAGCTCCCATACGCGCAGGTCGCGCCCCACTACGAGGCCCCTCGGGTCCACCAGTATGATGAAGGGGATGTGGTCCACGGCAAGCTGTTTGAGGTATTGGGCGTCCCAGCCGTTGGGGTTGTCGTCGATATTGATGAGGACCATGCGGGTGTTTTTCCCTTCCATCAGGTTTTGCACCTGACCCCGCTGCCGTGAGCAGAGGTCGCACCATCCGGCGGTAAAGAAAAGCAGGGTGTAGCCCGTGGTGTCGTGGACCTCGGCGAAGGTGCGGCGGTTCTTCTTGGAATCGAGGAAGGCAAAATCGGGCATCTCGCTCCCTTCGGCCACCGCGGGGGTCTGTCGCATCCAGCGGCGCAGCATGGCATAGTGGTACACCTTGCGGGCATCGCCCGTGATCTGGGCCACGAGTTGCCGCACAACGGTCTCGTCCAACGAGGGCATCTGCTCATAAAGAATGAACGGGGCATAGATGGAGTTGGGGTTTTCGCGCACATACTGACGCAGGAACCCGTTGGGGTCCGCTGCCGCGCGGTAACGCTCCATCAAATAGCGGTACTCGCTGTTGCTGCGCGACCCTTTGATGACCGAAGCCTCGGGACGGGTGGCGTTGACGTTGATGGTGACTGACGAGTTTTCGAGGTAGAAATAGAGCGGACGCTGCATGGCACTGTGCTGGATGGCCGCCACCACCGGGGCTTGCACGGAGCCGGAGAAGAAGAACCTCCCTTTGTTGGCTTTGGCGGTGAGATCACGGGATGTGGAATCGCCATCAAAGATGGTCAACGTGAAGGAACCCGTGAGGCTGCTTTCACCACTGATTTCAAACCCCTGGGCACTGCCCGCTATGGGGACCAGCACCAGCAGCGCCACCAACAGGTACTTAATAGGAGCGATAGGTAGAGCCATTCTTCTTATTGGTGCCTCTCACCGAGATGTTCGACTTGACGACTTTGCTCGATTTGTATTTCTTGGTAGGATACATGGTGGCGGAACGGGAGGAACTGCAAGAGGTCAACCCTCCGAATACTCCCAGCAATCCCACTACAAGCACGAGTGACAAGAAGGTCTTTGCACACTTTTTCATAGTACAGCAGTATTTGTATAATTGTTTAATATTCAATGTTTAATATAAATGAAGAGCCGCCTTGCGGACTCTTTTTCGCATTACAAAATAACACAAAAATATTCAGATAAACAAACTTTTCAATTTTTTTAATACTCTGTGCCCTGTTTTTGCGACCGATGTTGCCACTTGGTTGAAGCGTGTTGTCGGTTGCACCGAAACGGGAACAATTCCGGGCCAGAGGATAGGTTGCGATAAGAAACGCAAATTTTTAATTTATAATTGATAGTTTTTTTGTATCTTTGCAGATTGGAAATTATGTGGCTTCCGCGGGGTATAGGGCCTGTATCTTGCAGATGTTCACGGTAATATGAGTTAATAACAACAAACAACATCGCAGCTGTTTGCTGCATAGTGACTATGAATTATCAAAGAACGCTACGCATTTACGAGTGGATTTCGTATATCCTGATTATTGCTGCCACGGTGGTTTATTTTGTGCTTCGCAGCCGTGGGGCTGGGGCGCTGAACCTCACGTTGTGCATCTTGGTGGTGGCTGTGTTTTCGCGCCTGATGATGGAACGCACACGCCGTCAGGCCGCCGATGCCGAGAATGACGAGCTGAAAAACGACCTGCGCAGACTCACGCAGCTCTATGCCGAGGCCCGCAAAAAGGCCGAGGGCAAGGCGGAATAGCCCGTGTCGAGAATCGAATATAATCAATAAAATTAATAATCAATAAAACTCTATTATCCAATGGCAACAACCACTGATATTAAAAATGGACTTTGCATTAATTTCAACAATGACATTTACACCATCGTCGAGTTCCTGCATGTGAAACCCGGCAAGGGTGCCGCTTTTGTGCGCACCAAGATGCGCAGCGTGAAGACTGGCCGTATGCTGGAGAACACCTTCCCCAGCGGTGCCAAGATCGACGTGGTGCGTGTGGAGCGTCGTCCGTACACCTATCTCTACAAAGAGGGTGACATGCATGTCTTTATGCACACCGAGACTTACGAGCAGATTTACATCCCTGAGAATATCATCAATGCTCCTCAGTTCCTGAAGGATGGTCAGTATGTTGAAATCACTGTGGCTGCCGACACGGAGACCCCGCTGATTTGTGAGCTTCCCCCGTTTATTGAGACTGTGGTGACCTACACTGAGCCCGGTTTTGCCGGCAACACCGCCACCAACGCCATGAAGGATGCCACCGTGGAACCTGGCGTGCAGGTGCGCGTGCCCCTGTTCATCAAAGAGGGCGAGCGCATCAAGGTCGATACCCGCACTTGCGAGTATGCCGAGCGTTTGAAGTAACTTTTTAAGTGAAGAGTGAAAGGTGAAAATTGAAAAGATGGCAATCATGTTTTCTCTTTTCACCTTGTCGAGTTCTCGAATTAATAATACAAAGCCAAGAATTGAACAAGGTTAAGGTTACAGTAGTTTGCATGGCATTGTTGCTGCTGGCGGCGTGCCATGGCGGAGCCGACAAGAAAGTGCCGTCCGCGTCCAATACAATCAATTACAGCAGTGTGGCCACGCCGCATTTCGATGCCGACAGTGCCTACAGCTTTGTCGCCGCGCAGGTGGCTTTTGGTTACCGCACGCCCGGCAGCGAGGGGCAGCGTCGTTGTGCCGACTATCTGGCAAGGCAGATGCGCCGCTGGTGCGACACTGTCGTGGTGCAGGATTTTCCCGCCACGTTGTGGAACGGCAGCGAGGTGCACGGCAAGAATATCATTGCCACCATCAATGCCCGTCCAGGCTCAACGGCCACCGGCAGGGTGCTGCTGGGTGCCCACTGGGACAGCCGTATGTGGGCTGACCACGACCCCAACCCCGACAACCACCGCAAGCCCTTCGACGGTGCCAACGACGGTGCCAGCGGTGTGGGTGTGTTGATGGAGTTGGCAAGGTCTCTGGCCACAGACCGCCTCTCGGTGCCTGTGGACATCATCTTCTTCGACGTGGAGGATCAAGGCACTCCCGAATGGGCCAACGACTACTCCGCCGACAGCTGGTGCAAGGGCTCTCAATACTGGAGCCGCAACCCTCATGTGCCCTTCTACAATGCCACGTTCGGTGTGCTGTTGGACATGGTGGGCACGGAGACTCCCCGCTACACAAAGGAGGAGTTCAGCCGGCAGTATGCTTCGGGCATCTTGAACAAGATTTGGAGTGTCGCCGATGCCGTGGGCTATGGCAAGATGTTCCAAAATGTGGAGACAGATCCCATCCTCGACGACCACTATTATGTGAACCGCCTGTCCAACACGCCTATGATCGACATTGTGCAGAACACCCCAGGATGCAGTTTCTTCAAGTATTGGCACACCATGGGCGACAACATGGAGCACGTGGACAAGAAAAGCTTGGAGGCGATTGGCATCGTGTTGCTCAAAACGCTGTATGGCGACTATGGCCAAAAGCAGTAAAGCCGTTGTGGCAATTGTGATGCTCCTTTCCGTTTCCGCCCTGTGCGGCTGCGGAAAGGAGTATTTTTGTAATGTCCCTGTGGGGGATGCCACTTGTCAGATTGACCCCAATTCGCCCCTCTATCCGGGGCTGAACACGATGAGCAGCTATGAATATATCTATGGCGGGTACCAGGGCATTGCGGTCATCCGCACGGCGTGGGATGAGTTTGTGGCCTACGAGCGCACCTGCCCTCACGACCATGAACTGTTAGAGATGGACGAGGCCTACGGTAATCTTGTGCTCTCGTGTCCGGGATGTGGGTCCAAGTTCAGCACCTTCGGCGATGGATTTCCGTTGGACGGGAGCCTGACCTCCTGCCCGCTTTATCAGTACCGCACTTTTTACGACGGCCTGCTCCTCTACATCAGTAATTATTAGAACACCAATTCGGCACAGGAGCTCTCGGTCTCGAAGAGTTTGAGGGAATAGAGCCGTGTGCCGTCCGGCAGCTTGCCTTCAAGCAAGGAGGCGAAATGCAGCAGCAGATTTTCAGTTGTGGGTTGGAAGGGGACGCGCATCAGGTTGGCGGGATAGCCGCCAAGGCTGTCACTCCGCGTGCTGTCCGTCGCGTCCATATCAGGCAGCACCAGTGCGTGGTCAAAGCGGGAGATGATGCTCTCTTCGACGATGCGTTTTATCTGGCTGAAATCTATTACCATGCCGACGGGAACGCCACCACGGGTGGCACCGATGCTGGAGTGCATATCCGGCAGTGCGGCTGTGCCCTCTACGGTGACAAACAGTTTGTAGGAGTGGCCGTGGATGTTGTGGCACTTGCCTTCGTATAGGGGCAAGGCATGTGCCATCTCAAAGCTGAATTGTTTGGTAAGTCGCAGTTTCACCTTATTATGATTGAAGATTGAAAATGTTGAATGTGTAAGGCTCTATTTTCGTATATGACTGATTTTGACAACCTCGAAGAGGTTGAATCCTATTAACCCCACACAAGGGATAGGGGTCGCGACCGAAAGGGAGCAACCCTCTATCCCGCAGTGTGGGGTCAGAAATGTCTCCACATCTCAGCGTGTCGAAGACACGCGACATTGAGCCTATCTGCAAAAAATCAGTCATACTTTACACTATAGCAATGTGTAAATTGGAAACAAAGTGAAAAATGAAATCTGCTTGTACACCTATTTCACTTTTCATTTTTCAATTCCGCTATTATTCCTCCGGGAATCCCACGGGATGGGCGATGAGGGCTTTGCCGTTCTTGATGCCGAGGAGGCTGTTGAGGAGTTCGCGCTCTATGGCTCCGCAAGCCACTGTGGCCAGCTTGGCTGAGGAGCAGAAGAGGTAGATGTTCTGGCTGATGTAGCCGCAGTCGACGGCAGCGTAGAAGTCGCGCACATCCTCCTCCTTGAACACCTTCATGCGGTCATAATTGGCCACCAGGACTATCGACACGGGGGCTTGGGCAAAGTGTTTCTGCTTGCTGATCTCGGCGCGGTGGTCGCCTTCTGTTACCATGCTGAGGGTATTCTTCTCGGCATTGTATAGATAGACGCCCTGACGGTCGAAGAGGTAGATGTCAAATTCCTGCACATTGACTGCCGAGGGAGCCACACGGCGACCCTCTTCAGGGCGGTTGATGCCGTAGGCACTCCACAGGAGTGACGAGACGAGACCGATGGGCAGCTCTTCCTCACGGATGGTGCGGATGGTGCGGCGCTGCTGTAGAGCGTGGACCAGGGGGGCGTCAAGCCCCTCGACGGGTGCGGGCAGTTGGCGGACATCGGTGGTGGCATTGGCTATGTTTGTGGGGGCATTGCCGTTGACCATTGAGGAGGGAACTTTGCGGCTGTTCTTGTTGCTGCCGCGTTTCTGCGCCAGCACACCCCCGGCAACGAGGACGAGGAGGAGGGCTAATGCGATTACTTTTTTCATGAGTGTGTGTTTTTTATTGTAATAATGATGTGTTGATATTGGCTTTGTTGATGTGTTCCAGAGCCATCTGGAGGGTGATGCGGAGGGTGCTGCCGGCCTCCATCTGGGGCAGGGTGTACATGTAGTCCGTCATGATGCTCTCCATGATGGAGCGGAGGCCGCGGGCCCCCAGCTTATAATGCACGGCGGTTTCCACCACTGCTTTCAGGGCATCGTCGTCAAATAGGAGTTCCACATTGTCCATTTTGAAGAGGGCTTGGTACTGTTTCACCAATGCATTGCGGGGCTCGGTGAGGATGCGCATCAGTGCGTCGGCATCGAGGGGCTGCAGATGGGTGAGCATGGGGAAGCGGCCCACCAGCTCGGGGATGAGACCGTAGTGTTTGAGGTCCATGGGCAGGATGTACCGGAGCAGGTTGTGGCGGTCCAGCTCGCGGCGTGTCTCGGTGGCGTTGTAGCCGATGACGTTGGATTTGAGGCGGGAGGCGATGGAGCGCTCTATGCCGTCGAATGCGCCGCCGGCTATGAAGAGGATGTTCCGGGTGTTGACCTGTATCATGGGCTGCTCCGGATGCTTGCGTCCGCCCTGCGGGGGCACGTTGACCACAGCCCCCTCAAGCAGTTTGAGCATGGCCTGCTGCACGCCCTCGCCGGACACGTCGCGCGTGATGGAGGGGTTGTCGCTCTTGCGGGCTATCTTGTCTATCTCGTCGATGAAGACTATGCCGCGTTCCGCGGCGGCCACGTCGTAGTCCGCCGCCTGGAGCAGCCGCACAAGGACGTTCTCCACGTCGTCGCCCACGTAGCCCGCTTCGGTCAGTGTGGTGGCGTCGGCTATGCAGAAGGGGACTTGCAGCACGCGCGCAATAGTGCGTGCCAGGAGGGTCTTGCCTGTGCCCGTCTCGCCGACAATGATGATGTTCGACTTCTCTATCTCTACATCGTCGGCCTCGTGCTTCTGGTCGGCATATTTGATGCGCTTGTAGTGGTTGTAGACGGCCACGGAGAGGGTGCGCTTGGCATCCTCCTGCCCTATGACATATTGGTCTAAATGGGTCTTGATTTCAGCGGGCGAGGGTATGCGCTCCATCTTGGCCAAGGGGCTTGCGGTGGCGGCCTCTTGCTCCATGTTCTCTCTTATTATGTCGTAGGCATTCGTCACGCATTGGTCGCAAATGCAGCTGCCTCCCGAACTGGAGAAAAGCAGGTTGACCTGCGACTCCCGTCGGCCACAGAAGGAGCATACACGTTGTTTGTCAGTATTGTTAGCCATGTTTGTGTGGTGGTATTGGGTGTTAATTCGTGAATGTTTTAATTCGTGAATATGCGAGTCAATTTTTAATTATTAATTATTAATTTTTAATTCCTCCTATATCAGTGCGTTGCGGTCGGCGTCTTGGCGGATGAAGATGAACAGCAGCAGTGTGAAGGCTATGAGGGACGAGCCTCCGTAGCTGAAGAATGGCAGTGGGATGCCGATGACGGGTACCAACCCCAGCACCATGCCGATGTTTACCGCAAAGTGGAAGAAGAGGATGGAGGCAACGCAGTATCCATAGAAACGCGAGAAGACGGAGCGTTGTCGCTCCGCCATGGTTATCAGGTGGACCAGCAGCCACACGTAGGCGGCAATGAGCAGCAGGCTGCCCACAAAACCCCATTCCTCGCCAACGGTGCAGAAGATGAAGTCCGTCTCCTGCTCGGGGACGAAGTCCGCTTTGGTGATGGTTCCGTTGAGGAACCCCTTGCCCACTAACCCTCCGGAGCCGATGGCTATCTTTGCCTGGTTGACGTTATAGCCCACGCCGCGGGGGTCTTCAACCTTGCCTAACAGCACGTAGATGCGGTTGCGCTGGTGGGTTTCCAGCACGTTGTCGAAGGTGAAGTCCACCGAGAGGGTGAAGAGGCTGCACACCACAAAGAAGATGGCGGTGTGCCAATAGTTTTTCGACGTGCGCTTGGAGAGCCACACGAAGAGGTACAACAGGCAAATGGCCAGCAGGATGCCCATGAGCAGGAACTTGTTGATGAGCAAGGCGGATATGAACAGCACGATGGCCAACAGGCCTATGAGCAGGATGTAGTGCGACAGGCCCTCGCGGAAGAAGGGGAGCAGGAAGGCCAGGAAGACGAGGGCGGAACCCGTGTCGTGCTGCAAAAAGATGAGGCCCGCGGGCACCAGAACGATCAGTGCCAAGGTGAGGCGCGTGCGCGGCAGCGTGAGGTCTATGTCGATGGCACTGATATACTTGGCCAGTGCCAGTGCGGTGGCGAACTTGGCAAACTCCGATGGCTGCAACTTGAATGCCCCGAAATTGATCCATGACTGGCCGCCGTTGGTGACGGTGCCAATAAATAGTGTGGCCACAAGCAGCAGCAGCACAACGCCATAGATGATGTACGACCCGTTGGAGAACACCCGCGGGTGTATCAGCAGCACGCACACGGCCATCACGAAGGCGATGCCCATCCACAGCAGTTGCTTGCCATGCTGGCGCGAAAAGTCAAACACCTGCGCGTGGTACTCGTCGTAGCAAGCGGCATAGATGTTCAGCCAGCCAAACAGGACGATGCCTACATACAGCAGTATAGGCACCCAGTCGTAGTGTTTCTTTTCGGTTGCGGGCAGTCGGTTGGCATTCATTATCTCTTGCGGGGTTTCTTGATCCTGCGCGTCAGCGGCAGCTTCTGGCAGGGGTTGATTTCGGTGTAATATTTCTCCACATCCTTGCGCTTCACTTCGCCGCGGATGTACTTCTCAATAATCAGGCTGGCGATGGGGGCTGCCCACGTGCCGCCGCCGCCCTGTGCGTTCTCCACATACACGGCCACGGCAATCTTCGGGTTCTCCTTGGGCGCGAAGGCTATGAAGACGGAGTGGTCGTTGCCGTAGTTCTCGGCGGTGCCGGTCTTGCCGCACACGTCTATGTCCGGGATGTCGGCCTTGTGGGCCGTGCCTCCGGCTCCGTGCACCACGTCGTACATGCCCCGTGCGGCAATGTCGAAGTATTCCCGCTCGATGCCCGTTTCGTGCTTCTCGTAGAACTCCGGCGGCCGGATGGAGTCGGGGCCGTAGAACCGCACCAAGTGCGGTGTGTAGAAGTAGCCCCGGTTGGCCACAATGCATGCCAGGTTGGCCATCTGCAGCGGCACCACCTCCACTTCGCCCTGCCCGATGCTGTTGGAGTAGATGGTTGTGAAGGCCCACCGCTCACGGCCGTACCATTTGTTGTAGAAGGCCGTGTCCGGGATGTTGCCTTTCTTCACGTTGGGCAGGTCTATGGGCAGCCGGTAGCCGAAGCCGAAGCGGGTCATGTAGTCGTGCCACACGGTCAGGCCGTACTGGCTGTCCTTGTAGATGTTCTTGTATTTGCCCTGCTGGATGACACGCCGGTAGGTGTAGTAGAAGTATGGGTTGCACGACATCTTGATGGCCTCCTGCACACTGCGGGCGCTCGGATGGTTGTGGCACCCGATCACCTTGTCGCACACAAAGCCCGTCTGCGGCGTTATCACGCCCAGATGCAGGGCTATCATGGCCTGTGCCACCTTGAATATCGAGCCCGGAGGGTATTGTGCCTGCAAGGCACGGTTGAAGAGGGGTTTGGAGATGTCGCTGTTCAGCTTTTTGAAGTTTTCTCCCCGGATGCGGCCCACCAGCAAATTGGGGTCATAGCAGGGCGCGGAGAGGAGGGTCAGCACCTCGCCAGTCGACGGTTCAATGGCCACGATACAGCCGCGCTTGTTGGCCATCACCTTCTCGGCATACTCCTGCAGGTCGGCGTCGATGGTGGTGTAGAGGTTCATCCCCTCCATGGGCATGGTGTCCATCTGCCCGTGCAAGTAGGGGCCTATTTCGCGGTTATGCACGTCCACCTGCATGATTTTCTTGCCCTTCACGCCGCGCAGCTGTTCCTCATACGAGGCCTCCAGCCCGCTCTTGCCAATATAGTCGCCGCGCTTGTAGTAGGGGTTGGTCTCCAAGTCATGCTCGTTCACCTCGCCCACATAGCCCAGCACGTGGGCCGCGATGGGCCGGTCGTAAATCCTCAGCGTGCGCTTGGAGATGTAGAAGCCCTTGAATTTGTATAACACGTTCTCCCATCGGCCAAAATCTTCCTTGGAGATTTGCTTCAGGAATATCGAAGCCGAGTAGGGTGAATAGGTGTAGGCCTTCTCCATGCGGGCGAGGAAGTCCTCCCGCGTGATGCCCACCGAGCGGCAGAAGAACGCGGTGTCCAAGTCCTTCACCATGCGGGGAATGACCATCAGGTCGTACACCGCCTCGTTGTATACCAGCAGGTTGCCGTTGCGGTCGTACATCAGGCCTCGCGCCGGATACTGCGTGATGTTGCGCAGCGACTGGCTCTTGGCCTTTTCTTTGTACTCTTTGTCAAACAGCTGCAACATCGACAGCCGGAGCACGAATATCACTCCGACCGCCAAGAAGATAATCTTCACAATGCCACTGCGATGAGTATACTTGTTTGACATTTTATCTCGAACAAACCAAGTTGCAAAGATACATAAAAAAATCCAATTAGACGGTTTCCTGTTCCACATTTGTTCCTTCCCCCTTTGCCCGATCCTTCCCTTCCCGTTGCGGGTCACAGCTCTCTTCGTTTCTCCAACGGCGAAAGGAGAAATGTAGGCGAAATTTGGGAGACGATGAAAAGAATTATTGGGCGAAGGGTTAGGGCAGATTTTTCCAGCTGCGGCAGTGTGAGGGGCCGAGGGGCGGCTACTTTCGGGGCGTGGCAAGGAAGGCCGCGCGGTCGGCAGGGGAGAAGCGCTCTATGGCGTAGCGCAGCGTGGTGCGCGGCATGGATTGTATGCGCGGCGCGAGATATTGGCGCAGACGGCCCTCGTCCCGCTTGCCGGCTTCGCGCAGCAGCCAGCCCACGGCCTTGTGAATGAGGTCGTGCGGGTGGTGCAGCAGGATGTCGGCAATGGCGTAGGTGTCGTCCAACCGCCCGTGGCGGAGGAACATCATGGTGCTGACGATGCCGATGCGTTGCTCCCAGATGGTTTTGCCGTCGCGGGCGAGGGCGTAGAGCGGGGAGGCGTCGTGCGTAAGGTACCAGGTGCCGAGGATTTCATAGCAGGAGAGGTCGACGAGGTCCCAGTTGTTCACCGCCGGCAGGTGGGCGAGGTAGAAGTCGACGCACCGCTGCTGCTCGGCGGGTTCCTTTTTGGCGTGGTGGAACCGCTGCACGAGGGCCAACAGGCCCGCTAACCGCACCTCGTGCCACTCCGACGCGAGGCACTCTTCCAACTGGCCGAAGTCCGCGCCGCGCCAGCACTCCTTCACCACCGCCCGCACCACGGGCACCTTGACACCCAGAAAGCGGTCGCCGGCACCATACTGCCCCGGCCCGGTCTTGAAAAACCGCGCCAGGTTCACCGCCTCAGCGGCATTCGCCCGCGCCATAACACGCTGCATCAATTCGTTCATAGCATTCTGTTGTTTACTGTTTTCCAACTGCAAAGATACACAATAATTCCCACATGCACTAAAAAAAGTGCAGAATGAGGTAAAAACTGCACTTTTTTTAGTGCACAACAGGGCAAAGGACGACCATAAGAAAAAGGTGCAACCACTTTTAGATTTATTTTGGTAGTGGACTGATTTTTCAACAACCTTGAATGGGTTGAATCTCAATAGCCCACACAAACGGGAATGGGATTGCGACCGAATGGAAGCATCCCCGCTTCCGTGCAGTGTGGGTGTGCTTCCGTAATCATTTGATCTACAATGTTAATGTCAAAACTCAATAATGGTTGTTCTGTCGGGAGAGCAAAATCCGCATTTTTTGCTCTTTCTGGAGAGCAACCTCTGCAAGTTACTGGAATTATAATGATTGTAGCGTGTCTTCGACACGCAGGACGGGGCGACAGGAAACCCCACACTGCGCTCCCTTTGGTCGCTTAGTGTGGGGTTAATAGGATGCCGTGCCTCCGGCACGGTCAGGCTGCAAAAGTATTCCGTTGGCAATTACCTTACTTCGATGTGGGTCTCACCCAAGTGAAGGTAACTCCGCTTGTGGGCAGCTCTGTGCCACTTTCCAATGCCGTCTGCACTGCCGCCGGGCAGGTGATGGTGATAGCACGAGAAGTGGTGGCGAGAGCATAACACATGTAGGACTTATCAGTAACGCTGCTCATGTCAAAGTGGGAGAGGTCGAGGCTCGTCAGGCTCCAGCAGCACCAAAACATCGTGTTCATACTCGTCACATTCTCGGTGTTGAAGTTGGAGAGGTCAAGGCTTGTCAGGCTGGTACAGAGCCAAAACATCTCATACATAGACGTTACATTCTCTGTGTTGAAAGATGATAAGTCTATGTTTTTTAAATCATAGCAACCCTGAAACATCGCAGTCATGTTTGTCACATTTGAGGTAATGAAGTGTGATAAATCAAGTTCTTTGAGACTGAAACAGCCAGCAAACATCCCATGCATATCTGTTACATTTGAGGTATTAAAACCTTCACCGAAATTTATTGATAAGGCATCACACCATTTTGCCGTATTTCTTTTGGAGGCTCCATAAAACATGTTTGTGCAGTCTGCGTTAGCATTAATTATGCTGGCACTGGTGGAGACTCTCCAGGTGGTGCCGTCCATGTTGCCATAGATGGGGACTGGGGAGTTGCTTGTGGAAAGCAGTGTGCCAGAGGATACCGAACTGTTGTATTCGAAAACCACTTTTGTAACGTTATAAGGGATAGCATCACAAAATGTCGGGCCGTCTACTAACTCTGCGGCGAGGATTTGGGTGAGTTGGTCTACGTTGAGGGTGACGATGGTGTAGGTGTTGTGGCGCAGGGCTACGTTGTTCTTGGTGAGTTCGAAGTAGTAGCCGTTGGTGGTGGTGAGGGTGATGGTGACGTTGTCCGTGGGGAAGGAGGGGACGTAGATGTCGAAGGCGGACTGGGCACCGGCGGCAAGGGTGACGTTGGTGGCTCCCGACAGGCGGAGGGAGACGGCGTGGGATGCATCGGAGGAGAGGGTGATGCCGTCGTCGTCGGCACCGTTGACGGTGGCTGTGCCAGTGCCGCTCAGCATGGCGTTGGCGGC
>JAFVCA010000053.1 GCA_017479705.1 Bacteroidales bacterium | reverse complement strand
TCTCTGAGAAAAAATTCGTATTTTTGCATCGTGACATGAGGGTACATTTTATGATTTTTCACTGCAAAATTACTAATAATTAGTCAATTGTGCAAGCCTTCATGTCACTTTTTATTAACAAAATAACTTGTCAAACTTAAGATACTGTTTACCGATGCTCGTATTTCCCTTGCTTCTTCAGGTCGCGGAACGTGTATGGCAGTACGCTTGGTAAAGAATGATTGATTGCCTGTGGCCCTCAGCTGAGTGGGCGGCATGAAACACCACGCTTTTTGCAGTGTGGGGCATGAGCCGAGGCGGATTCGCGGATCCACCTCGGCTTGTTCTATAGGCAACGGAGGGTCCAGACTTTTCAACATGCTGTTGAAAAGAAAAGATGTTAAAAATTTTGTAAATTGAGGGATTCACCGTATCTTTGCAGTGCTCTTACAAAAGGAGTAAAAAAGTCGTTTTTTCTAATAGTAATCTAATAAACAGTATTATGGCACTACATATTATCAACCATCCCATGATTCAGCATAAGCTGACAATCATGCGTAAGAAGGAAACAGGCACACGCGAATTCCGCGAGCTGCTGAAGGAAATCGGTATGTTGATGGGTTATGAGATTACCCGCGACTTCCCGTTGAAGAATGTGGAGATAGAGACGCCCATGCAGCCCATGGTGGCACACGAGCTGGCGGGCAAGAAGGTGGTGGTGGTGCCCATTCTGCGCGCCGGACTCGGCATGGTTGAGGGGTTGCTCACCCTCATCCCCGCAGCCAAGGTGGGCCATATCGGCATGTACCGCGACGAGAATACTCACGAGCCGGTGTTCTACTACTACAAAATGCCCGAAGGGAAGGACCGCATGGTAATCCTGACCGATCCCATGCTGGCCACTGGCGGCAGCGCATGCGACGCCATCAAGCGCCTCAAATCTGACGGCTATTCAAACATCCGCATGATGTGCCTCGTCTCCGCCCCGGAGGGTGTGAAGCGCGTGCAGATGGAGCATCCGGAGGTGGACATTTACACCGCCTCGCTTGACGACGGGCTGAACAAGGACTGCTACATCATGCCAGGTCTGGGTGATGCCGGCGACCGCATCTTCGGCACCAAGTAATTCCCCGCAAGTTGGATTCTAACACCCATTAAATATTATCATTATGGCAAAGATTAATACCAATGAGGCTGTCTACGATGCAAGGCAGCTGGGCAAAGGCAGGATGCTCGTTTTGGGCCTCCAGCACATGTTTGCAATGTTTGGCGCCACCATTTTGGTGCCTACTATCACGGGGTTGTCGGTGTCGGCAACCCTTTTGTTTGCCGGTTTGGGAACGCTGCTGTTCCACTGGTTCACCAAGATGAAGGTGCCTGCCTTCCTCGGCTCCAGTTTCGCCTTTCTGGGCGGCTATGCCACCGTCGTGGCCATGGGCACCGAGATGGGCATGACCCAAGCCCAGGCCTTGCCCTACGCCTGTGTGGGCGTTGTAGCTGCCGGTCTGCTCTATTTTGTGCTTGCCGCCGCCTTCAAGCTCTTTGGCGTGAAGCGTGTCATGAAACTCTTTCCGCCCGTTGTTACGGGTCCTATCATTATTTCCATCGGTCTCATCCTGGCTGGCACGGCCGTGAGCAGCATCCTCACCAATTGGTGGGTTGCCCTCGTTGCCATCCTTGTTGTCATCGTCTGCAACATTTGGGGCAAGGGAATGATCAAGATTATCCCCATCCTGCTGGGTGTGCTGGCCTCCTACGTGGTGGCCGCCATCTTTGGGCAGCTGGAGCCGGACAAGGTGCAGTCGCTCCACGATGCTGCCTGGGTGGGCGTTCCTTTCTATTGGGAGAACACCGGCATGTATGCTCTGGGCTCTGGCAACTGGAGTTTCCTCATCACGGCCATCGTGGCTATCATGCCCATAGCCCTTGCCACCATGATTGAGCATATCGGCGACATGTGTGCCATCAGCTCCACCTGCAACCGCAATTATCTTGAAGACCCAGGTCTGCACCGCACCCTCATGGGCGATGGTGCCGCCACCATCCTGGCCTCCCTCTTCGGTGCTCCGGCCAACACCACCTACGGCGAGAACACAGGCGTGTTGAACCTCACCCGCGTCTTCGACCCCCGTGTCATCCGCATTGCTGCCGTCATAGCCATCATCTTTAGCTTCTCGCCCAAGTTTGCAGCCCTCATCTATGCCATGCCCACTGCCACCATCGGCGGCGTGTCACTCATCCTCTATGGCATGATATCCTCTGTGGGTGTCCGCAGCCTTGTGGAGAACCGCGTCGACCTCACCGACAGCCGCAACCTCATCATCACGGCTCTCACCATCACCCTTGCCGTCGGCATCAGCTACGGCTGTGAGGGCGGTGCCCTTCATTTCGGTAGCATCGGCATCTCCGGTCTTGCCGTGGCCGCCATTGTCGGCATCCTTGCTGCCGTCATCCTGCCCAACAGGGAAGGGGAGACGGGGAATGCCGAGATGGATCTGATGGAGGAAATTGAGCAGTCAACCAAGAAGTAGGATTCACACCACATCCCCTACGCCGAACTAACAATACACAACGCATATAGTAATACATGAAAAAAGTCATAGTCATTCTTTTCTTCCTATTGCCCATTGTGGCTACAGCCCAGCGGGCTAAACACAGTTTCAACACCCCGGTTTCGGAGCCTCCGCGCAACGTCATCTTCATTGTCGGTGACGGCATGGGCACCGCACAGGTATACACCTCCATCGTCGCCCAGCGCACGGCCCGCAGTGCCTTTCTGCGCTTCCCCTTTACGGGCTTTTCCCGCACCTATTCCTACAACCGCTATACCACCGACTCCGGGGCTGGCGGCTCGGCCCTCATGACGGGTCACAAGGTGGAAAACCGCCACATCGCCAAAGGCCCTGATGGCACCGACTACAACTCCTTCCTCATCAATGCCAAACGCTTTTTCGGCAAGGCTGCCGGATTTGTGGTCACCAGCAGCGTCCTCGACGCCACTCCCGCATCCACCTACGCCCATGTCACCGACCGTAAGCTTTTCGACAGCATCAGTCTTCAAATGGCTCAGTGTCCCTTTGAGGTGATGATAGGCGGCGACCTGAATCACTTCCTCCCCGAAAACCGCAAAGACGGTCTCTCCCCGATTGACACCCTCCGCGCCCGTGGCTACGACATGGTCTACACCATCATGGACATGACCTCAAGCCGCAGCCCCAGGATCTGCGGCCTCCTCACGCCGGACAATCCCCCCAAGGCCATGGATCGTGGTCGCATGCTCACCCTCTCCGCCCTCAAAGCCATCGAGACACTCAACCGTTGCGACAATGGTTTCGTGCTGATGATTGAGGGTTCGCAAATCGACTGGGCATGCCACAACAACGACAGCCTCTATCTGGCTGCCGAGATGGCCGACTTTGAGGACATGCTTAATGCCGTGCTCGATTTTGCCGAGCGCGACGGTCAGACCCTCGTCGTGGTCACTGCCGACCATGAAACCGGCGGCCTCACCCTCAACAGCGGCAGCATTGAAGAGGGCACCAGCCGCCCCACCTGGTCCACTGGCGGACACACCGGTGTCATGGTCCCCGTCTTTGCCTACGGCCCGTGTGCCAACCACTTCAGTGGTGTCATGCAGAATACCGACTTCTACAACAAACTCATGCTCCTTATGGGCAGCAGATGAAACCGTGGAAATTAATGGTTAAAAATTAATAATTAAAAACTAAAATCTGCGTATTCAAGCACTAACACATTCACGCATTCACGCATTCCCACATTTCCAAAAGCTCTATGATTAAATTCTGTGTACGATTGGTGCAGCGTTGGCTGCCTGAACCCTTCATCTTTGCCATCATCCTCACCCTTGTGGCCGCCGTGCTGGCCATGCCTATCTGCCACCAAACACCCCTCGAAGTTATTGACCACTGGGGCGGCGGAGTGTGGAACCTCCTTGCTTTCGCCATGCAAATGTCGTTAGTGCTGGTCTGTGGCTCCACCCTGGCTGCGGCTCCTGTTGTCAAACGGGGCATCAGCCTTTTGGCCGGCATCCCCAAGACACCCGTCGCAGCCATTGCCCTCGTCACCGCCGTCTCGGCCCTTGCCTGTTGGCTCAACTGGGGCTTCGGCCTCATTGTCGGTGTCATCTTTGCCAAAGAGATTGCCCGCAAAATGCCCGCCATTGACTATCGGCTGCTCATCGCCTCGGCCTACAGCGGCTTTGTGGTGTGGCACGCCGGCCTTTCGGGTTCCATCCCGCTGACCATGGCAACCCCCGGCGAGGCTCTCACCAAGGCCACCAACGGGGTGCTCACCGCTCCTGTACCCATCTCGCAGACCATCCTCGACCCCCACAACATCGTCATTGTGCTGGTGGTCATGATAGCCATCGTGGTGACCAACTCCTTGATGTATCCCAAAAAGGACATTGTCTCCGTGGATCCCGCCCTTCTTGAGGAGGAGGCTCCTGCGCCCAAACCGCAATCCGGCTCCCTCACTCCCGCCCAGCGCATGGAGCATTCGCGCCTCCTTTCGTGGATTGTGGCAGCCCTTGGCTTCACCTATCTTATCTACCATCTGGGCTGGGGAGGCGGCTCTTTCGACCTCGGCAGCGTCATCATGCTCTTCCTCTTCCTCGGCGTGCTGCTCCATGGCACCCCCTTGGCCTATGTCCACGCCTTCACCTCCGCCGCCAAGGGTGCGGCGGGCATCATCCTCCAGTTCCCCTTCTATGCGGGCATCATGGGCATCATCACCGGCGTGGGTGCCAGCGGCATCTCCTTTGGCACCGTGCTGGCCAATGCCTGCATCTCCGTCTCCAACGCCACCACCTATCCGCTGCTCACCTTCCTCTGTGCTGCGGTGCTCAACATGTTCGTCCCTTCGGGCGGCGGCCACTGGGCCATTCAGGCCCCCATCATGTTTGCTGCTGGTGCTGATCTGGGTGTCGACCCCGGCCTTACGGGCACCGCCATTGCCTGGGGCGACGCTTGGACCAACCTTATACAGCCCTTCTGGGCCATCCCTGCGCTGGCCATTGCCAAGCTCGACGCCAAAGACATCATGGGCTTCTGTCTCATAGACCTCGTGGTGACAGGCATCGTCATCTGCGGCAGCCTCCTGATATGGGCTATGTAAAAACCTTACAATTAAAAATCAAAGATTAAGAATTAAAAATTGATTCACGAATTGAAAATTGAAATGTGTCGACCACGTTGTCATCTCGTTTCAATTTTCAATTTTCTATTTTCAATTTCCAATGGGATTATATCATGGAGACGCCTGTTTCAGAATTCAATAGTCTGTCGGGACTATACGGCAAGGCCCTTGCCGTTGCCACCCGTGCGCATGAGGGGCAGGTGGACCATGCCGGGGCTCCCTATATCCTGCACCCCATCCGTGTGGCAGAGCGGTGCCGCACCATGGAGGCCAAGATTGTGGCCCTACTCCACGACACCATAGAGGACACAGCCCTCACGCCCGACGACCTCCTCCAACTGGGTTTCCCGCCACTCCTTGTCGAGGCCGTTCTTGCCGTCACCCGCCGTGAGGGCGAGGACTATGGGGATTATGTGCGCCGTGCCGCGGCCAACCCCATCGGACGCGAGGTGAAAATAGCCGACCTTGAAGACAATATGGACCTCCGTCGGTTGCCGGAACTGACCGACAGGGACGTGGCGCGCACGCGCAAATACCTCCGTGCATGGCACTATCTGCAAAACATTGTCTCTTTGTGATTTCAAATTAATGTTTGATATACCGTTAGTTGTGTAATAGAACAATCAAAAATCGTGCAATCTCAAAAAAAAGTTGTATCTTTGCAAATTGTTTATTTGTATTTCATTGCATCCTATGAACTATCTTGACATCATCAACCATTATCCCGACTTCCCCAAGGAGGGCATCGATTTCATCGACATTCTGCCCTTCCTCCACAGTAAGGAAGCCTTTTCGCAGTTGATTGCCGACATCGACGCCCATACCCATTGCCCCAATGTCGCGACCGTCGAAGCCCGAGGATTCCTTTTCGCCTCACCGCTGCTCACCTCCTCGGCATTGGTGCAAAACGTCATACCCATCCGCAAGAAAGGCAAGCTCCCCTACGGCGAAGGCGACCTGCACGATGTCCAGATTCAGAAGGAATATGGCAGCGACCACGTCTACTACCGCCTCAGCGACATTGCCGCCGGCGTCCCCGAGGGCGACACCTTCAACATCACCTTCTTCGACGACGTGTTAGCCACTGGCGGCACCGCCATCGGCATTGCCCAGGCCCTGAACCGCGAGGTGATAAATCTGAATGGCAAGAACTACAAAGTCAAAGTCAAAGAGTTTATCTTCCTTGTCGAGTTCCCCGACCTCTACGACCACGACGCCCTCAACGCCATCGCCCCCGTGCACTCCTTTGTCCAAATCAACGGCGACTGAACTCCGATTCGACATTTTTTCATTAGTAACGACAATAATTAATCCGAAAGATCATGAAGAGAACATTATTCATTTTGGCGGCCACCCTGTGCCTCCTTTTCACCTCCTGCTATAAGGAATCGCGCTACACCGTAGAATATCACGACCAGACCACCTCCCTTGCAAACATCACACTCTTTGAGTACGACTACAGCTACGACTTGGTCAAGACCCAGGAACTCAAATATGCCCAGCCAGGTATGATTTACGAACTCACCTCCTCCGATTTGGCTCACTATGTGGTGGTGGGTGTCGAAGGCACCGTCAACGGGCGCATCATTGAATGGTATTCAGCCAACACCTTCCAGCTCGACGCCGACAAGCCCATCCACATTGATGTGAGCTTTATCGATATGGCCACCTCCGAGGAAAACCCCGTCAACCCCTCCGACCATGTCCACCGCTACTTGCACAAATGAATGTGTGGAGGTGAATCAATGATTAAAAATCAATAATTAAAAATTGATTCGTAAATTAGCGCATTCAAAGAAATTGAAAATCGGAAATTGGAAAGTGAAACCTTCGTAGTGCATACGGACTTCCTCCGCATGCTGCCGTTTCGCTCATGTTTCCGTACGGGTCACTTCTTCCATTGCAGAAGGGAGAAATAATGGATAACAAAATGTGATATGACCCCAAAGGAGTGGGGGAAGGGCGAGAGACCCCCTTTGTGATAGCTTACACGATGATGTCGCGGATTAGGATGATGGCGAGGATGAGGGAATAGACGAACTTGAGGCCGGTGCCGGTGAGGAAGCCTACAAAGGCACCCCAGGCGGCGCGGAGAGCCTCCTGCGACGCTTTGCCACTAATCAATTCGCCGACAAACGCCCCGATAAAGGGCCACAGAATCACACCCAGCAGCCCCTGAGGGCCGAAGGGGAGCCCCACTATGGAGATGACGAGGCCTATGTTGCAGCCCCAGATGCCCGCTTTGCTGCCCCCGAATTTCTTGGTGCTGAGCGACGGCACTACGTAGTCCAGCACCGTGATGACGGCAGCAATGCCCGCGGTGATGAAGAGGAATGTCGACGAAAAATCGGCTACGGATGTGAAGCTGAGCACTAATACGGCAGCCCAGCTGAGGGGAGGCCCCGGCAGACCCGGTACCACGGAGCCCGCTATGCCCACAAGGGCAAGAATGATGGCAAGGATGATGAGAAATGTTTCCATGGAAGATTGATTTCGTTAATCCGTGAGCGGAAAACTTCCGCTGGTATTAATGTTTAATGATTATCCGCACTCAGCCTCATATTCCTTGTGGCGTCTCTCCGAGACACATACAGAAATGAATTTCAGACGCCCTACACTGCGTCCCTTGTGTGGGGTTAATAAGATTATGCCTCTTCGAGGCATTTTTGTGGCAATTGTGGACAATCATTTTAATTTTTAATTTTTAATTATTAATTTTCAAGGTTTTCACTTTCCCGCTTTTTGAACGATGGTGTTGAAAAGGGCGCGCAGCTGGTCGGTGTCGGCTATCAGCTGGCGCAGCTTTTGGAGTTGGCGAGCGTTGCGCGAGACGGGGATGAAGAGTTTCAAATACCCGCCTTCGGCATACTTTTCTTGCAGGTGTTCGAGGGTGCGCTGCCATTGAGCCTCGCGGCCCAGGCCGGGGTAGTGGGAGAGACCGTACTGGATGGTGCGGCGGACGATGGTCGCGGGTTCGATGTCGCGGTCGGCTTCCGCCACAATCTGGCCGTAGAGGCTGCGGGGTGTGGCTGAGGAGGAGGCGCGGTGGTCCTCGGCGGCCTGTGCCATGGTTTCGATCTCTTCGGGGGTGAACCATTGGCGCAGATGCTGGTCGTTGCGGATGATGCGGCCGGAGACAAGGTGGTGGCGCTCACGCCCCTCCACAATTCCGGTGTCGTGGTAGGCGGCAATGGTATAGACCATGTCGGGGTTGAGGTTTGCGGTGCCTTGCTTTTGCAGGGCGTTTCTCAGTTCCATGCTTTGCGCCATGACGGTTTGGATGTGGTCCGGGCGGTGGGCTGCGTCGAAGTGGTTGTAGCGCGGCAGTATCGCGGCTTCGACATAGCTGCGCAGCGACGGCGACACCATGGGGTAGGTCATCTTTTGGAAAGCCTCGCGCGGGGAGCCGTCGCGCATGTAGACTACCCCGCAACGGGTGTAGCCGCGGGATGCAATGATATGCAGCATGATGGGGTTGTCGCGGTGTGTGTCCACACGGACGGAGGCACAGTGCTCCTCGGCAAAGGAGAAAGCACAGCGGGCAATGCCCTGCACCCCTGGCGCACAGGCCAAGCGGTGCAGGGTGCCGTAAGGGGTTGTGTCGTCAATCCACTGGCCGTCCTCTATATAAGTGTAGGTCGGTTCGGGTTCCAGCAGCAGGGCGAAGTAGCCCACGATTTGGTCCTGTTGCAGGATGACGTGGCCTATGCCGCGCTCCATGTCGCTGCCTATCAGGTCTGATCCGGGGTATCCCACCCACTGCGAGGCGTTGCCGACGGCACGCATAATGCTGCGTGAATGGTCTATGAGCTGCATGATGCGCTCCAGATCGGGAGGCGTGGCAGGACGGACGGAGTAGGGTGTGGGCATGTTGGACAAATTGAAAATTGAAAAATGAAAATTGAAAGCGGCGCACCACTACGGGTAATAAAACTCACACATTCACACATTCAAGCATTTATACATTCAATTTTCACCTTTCGGCTTTCACTTTAAAGGAGGGGTTCGAGGGCTTCGACGATGGCCGTGGTGGGGGCTGTGGGCTCAAAGCGGCAGACCACATTGCCCTCGCGGTCGATGAGGAACTTGGTGAAATTCCATTTGATGTCAGGGTTCTCGGCATAGAGGCTGTCCTGTGCCTTGAAGGCGGCGTGGAGGTAGGCTCCGCGCGGGTCGGTGGTGTCAAAGCCGCCAAACGGGGCCTTGCTCTTCAGCCAGGTGTAGAGGGGGATGGCCTGTTCGCCGTTGACGTCGATTTTGGCCATCTGCGGGAACGTGGTGCCGTAGGTGCCGGTGCAGAAGGCGTGAATCTCCTCGATGGAACCAGGGGCCTGTTCGCCAAACTGGTTGCAGGGGAAATCGAGAATCTCCAGACCACGGTCGTGGTAGGTGGCATAGAGGGCCTGAAGTTCGGCATACTGCGGGGTGAAGCCGCACTGGGTGGCAGTGTTGACAATGAGCAGCACTTTGCCCTGATAGTCATTCATTATGACTGTGTCGCCCGCACCGTTGACAAAGCAGAATTGATAAACATTGTCGGCAGGGGTGGCGTCGGTGGCCTCGGCCGTCTTTTGCTGACAGGCACCCAAAGCAAGCGTCAGGAGGACGGCAAGCCCTAAGGAAAGGAATCTGATGTGTTTCATTTGTTTGTATTTTGTTGATAATTATGAAATTGAATGATGCCATAACGGTACCATTCAAAATGCAAATATACGACTTTTGGAATGAAAAACTGAAAATTAAAAATTAAGATGTGTTAATCGCTTTCTTATAGAGTAAAGTGTAAGTGTGTGAATCGATTAACGAGTGTACACACTTACACTTTGGCGTGGACAAGGAATGCATGAAAGATTGGCCGTTAAGGCAGGAGGATTTTCTCGGCAGGAAGATTGCCCACTTGCAACAGTAGTACTTTAGGCAGGGAACCGTTCTGAAACGAAAGATTCAGAGGGTTGCTTGCAGTAGCTGGCGCGCGGAGCAGGAGGTGCCCCGACAGGTCGTAGAGACTGATTGGCAAGGGTGTGGAGGTGGTGAGGAGCAGTTGGCCGTCGACCCACGTGAGGGTGTAGGGCTTGGGTGCGGGAGCCGTGCCGTCAATGCCTACGGGATAGTCCTCGACGAAGTTGTGGAAATAGGTCCACTTTTGGCCGTAGGACTCGCGGCTTCCCCGATGGATATGGATGGGGATGTTGGGGTCTATGCCCTTGAAAGTGTTGGGGGAGACGGTGGGCGCAGCCTCGTCGGCGGAGATGATGGTGGTGACGTCGAGGCAACCCTCAAAGGCCCCCTCGCCGATGGAGAGGGTGTTGCGGGGCAACACAATGCGATGCAGGCCTGTCATGCCTTGGAAGGCGTAGGGGGCGATGTGGAAGGTGTTGTCGGGGATGACGGTGGTCCGGCACCCGCTGATGAGGATTTTGTCGTTTTTCTCTATAATGGCGTTGCAGCTGCTGCGGCTGTCGAAGTGGCGGTTGGCAGAGTCGACGGTGATGGTTTCCAGCCCGGTGCAGCGGGCAAAAGGGTTGCCCCATATCGCTATGTAAACAACGGAGGAGGGAATGTGGATGGAGGTGAGTCCCGTGCAGCCCTCGAACGCAAACTCGGTGATTTCGAAAAGGGTGTTGGGGAGGTCGATGTGTGTGAGGCTTGTGATGTCGACAAAGGCTTTCTGATCAATGCGTTTGATGCCATAGGGGATTACCGTTGCTGGGCAGGCGGCTTGGAGCCAGTGGGAGGCGGAAAGGATGACGGCGTTGCAGTTGTCGCGGCTGTCGTAGACGGTGTTGGCAGGGTCTACAACCAGTTCGGTGAGGGCAGGGCAGTGGGCAAGGCTCATGTACCCGATGTGTTTGACTTTTTGGGGGATGCGCAGTGCGCGGAGAGAGAGGCAGCCGTCGAAGGCATATTGCTGAATGCTTTCAAGGCTGTCCGGCAGCGTGATGGCTTGGAGGCCGCTGATGCCTTGGAAGGCTTTGGGGCCGATAATCTTGACGGTGGGAGGAATGACGGTTCGGCGGGTTCCGCAAACAAGGGTTTGGGTGCGGGGTTCGATGATGGCATCCGCCCCGAGGGTGGAGGTGTAGATGGGGTTGGGGGAGGCAACCGTGAGGCTGTCCAAACGGGAGCAGTAGGCAAAGGCTCCGTCGCCGATGTGGGTCACCGTGGCTGGAATTGCCACGGCCGTTATGCGGCTGCAATGGGCAAAGGCACCGCCCATGACAACCGTCACGGGCACGGTGTGAAGCACTGAGTCGTAGGGTTCATCGATGTCGGGATAGGAGAGGTATTCCCAATACTGGGCACTGTTCGGCAGGATGATGCTTCCCGACAGGGTGGTGTCCTGCCCGATGATGTAGGCGTTCGCCTCGTCGAAGGAGATGTTGAGGCGGTGGCCGGAGGGCGATATGACCCATGAGGTTTGTGCTGTTGCCATGGTTGTGGCGGCCAGCAGGAGGAGGAAAAGAACGGATGATTTCATATTGATGAGTTTTAATGGTGATGGATTGGTTTAATGCAGTTCGGCTCGCGAAAAGTCGATGGAAAAACCGTAATGGACGGGGAAAAGGGTGAGGGGTTTGCCGCCGGGCACCGCCATGTTGCTGAGCATGGGCAGCAGACTGCCCTCAAGGTAAACGCCGAGGATGCCCCAGTTGAGGGAAAAACGAAGATTGCAGCGCAATAGTCGGCCACCCCATACAATGTCGCTGGTTTCGGTGGAGGTGGCGATTCCGTTTTCGTTGCTTTGGTACGATTGTGTGATTGAGGTGGGCGTCCAAATGCCGGGAATCAACTCTATCTGGCAGTAAGGCCCCGTGTGGGTAGGACGGGCAAAGAGGTTTAGCTGAATGGGGAACGTGATATGTACGTTGTCCAAAGAGCATTCCCACCCGCCACGGTTTGTCACATTGCGCACGCGGAGGCTTTGCTCGTTTTCGGTGTGGTGGTAATAGACGTATGGTGAGGAGAATCGGTAGATGTCGAATCCCACGCCTACACCGATGCCGAGGCTCCACTTCTCGTGCATGACGATGGCATAGTTCAGTTCCATGCCCCAGGAGCCGAAAGTGGGTTTAAGGCTGTAAGCCCCGTCGGCGAGTTGGGGATTGATGCCGCCGATGCCGTTGAGAGGGGTGTCGCCCCAGTTGGACCATCCTGCCAGGATTTTGCTGAAGTAGCGGTCGTAGAAACCGTAGGAGCGCGGTTGCGGAGAGCTGCCACCTGTGTTGGAAGGAGTGCGGATAATGGCACTGTCCGGTAGTGTGTAGTCCACGGCCACATGGGTAGTGGCAGTGCCCACGGTGATGCCGTAGCCGTAGGCTTCGGGCAGGACGGTGAGTGTGCCGTCGGCGTAGTAGAAAAGGTTGGAGGGCTGGGTGGAGGGACTGTCGGCATATACCGACACGCGCACATAGTCTACCGTGTCGGTGACGACGGTTACTCGGCAACCCACCGTAATCCGCACGGTGTCAATAGGACGCAGCAGCTGATTCAGTATCCTGACGGGTTCCTGCTGCGCAAAGGCTGTTCCGATGACCAAAAGGAGGAGGAGTGTTGATGCTGACTTTTTCATGGGGGATGGTGTTTATTGTTGTTGGGGGATGGGGCTCATCACGACGCGAAGGCCGGTGTAGTACATTTCGCGCTTGGGATAGTCGTGGCTGCGGTAGTAGACCCGGCAGTTCTGGTCGTTGGAGTAGCAGTTGCCGCCGCGCACAACGCGGAAGTCCTCTTCCCAATGCGACGGCCCGATGGGGTCGAACTGGGTTTCGGCAGGGTAGGGGGCATAGATGTCACTGCACAGCTCGCCCACATTTCCGCTCATGTCGTAGATGCCCAAAGCGTTGGGCGCCAGTTGTCCAACGGGGTGGACTTCATTCCCGGCATTGGTGCTGGTCCACGCCACCTCCTCTTTGAAATAGGCACCGCTGAAGCGGTCGCTCTCCCTCCCCTTGCCGCCGCCACGGGCTGCATATTCCCATTCCGCCTCGGTGGGGAGACGAAAGTGCAAACCCGACAGGCGTTCGATGCGGGCCAAAAAGGTATCCACACCTTCGGCAGTAATTCCCGACATGGGGAGTGTGGCTGTTTGGATGGTGTAATGCCCGTCCGTGCCTGTGCCGTCGCCCATGATGTCGAACCATTGTTTGCGTGTCACCTCGTAGCGGCCAATCATGTAGGGACTGAGGTTGACCAAATGGACGGGTCTTTGGTCATACCATGTGGTGGAGTCAAAGCCCGGCATGGATGGGAAGATGCTTTGTACGCCCATGTAGAACGTCCCGCTTTCGACGGTGACAAGGTCTTCCGCCAGCTGTCGGATGGATTCGCGTTGTGCCGCTGTGGCATCGGGAGCCCAGGTGATGGGGAAAGAGGAATCACTTGGGGAGGGCGAGGGTTTTGAGCACGCCGCGATTAGCAGTAGTGCTACAGAGACAAGAGTTGTGGAAAAGTGTTTCATATTGCCTTCTTGTTTGAATGTGTTGAAGTGTAAATATGTTTGTGAATGTGTTAATTCGTTAATGTGTGTATCAATAAAAATTAAAAATTAATACCTGCGGAGGTTCTCCGCATTTACATTCCGAGATGCTGCCCCGCCTCTGCTAATCGGCAGGCAAAAGTGTTGCACGGCTTTTCGTCGTCGGCATAGTGTACCAGCTGGTTGGTGGTTGCGGTGTTGCATCCATACACTACCAGCTTGTCACTGAGGCATTCTTCCACTTTGTGTTGCGGCTGTGGACTGTTAGTGGGCAATGCTTCCCCTGAAGCCATTTGGGGCATCCCTTGTTGTAGAACAGACATGGTGGCCGTCGGGACATGTTTTTGTGCCGTTTCGTTTGGTTTGACGGCGACGGGCTGTGGGGTGGTGGGGTTGGTGATTACGTTTTGAATAGAGGGAGTCGTCGTTTGTGCCACTTGGCTCTCGTTGGGTGTCGGGCTGCTCCATATCCACCAAACGCCCGCAATCACACCGGCCAAACAGGCGGCAGCCGCCCATCTCCATGCCGTGCGCCACGCTGCTGTCGGCCTTTTGAGGCGGTTTTTGTGTTGGTATTCGGCTTTGGGGTGTGCGACAATAGGCCGGGTGTCGTAATATAGGCTGTCTTCGGCTGCTATTTCGGGGTGCTGGCTAAGGAACTGCTCAACCTCCAGCATTGCCTGTTGGTCGAGGGTCCCGTCGTGGTACTGCACCAGCATGGCTTCGTAGTTGCTCTTGTCTATCATGGTTGTCATTTTGAATGTGTTAATTCGTGAATGTGTCTGAGAATGTGTGAGTCAATATTGAATGTGTAAACGTGTGAATGTGTGAGTCGATTTTTAATTATTAATTATTAATTTCCAAGGTTTTTAATTCCACTGATTTTTATTACCCGCGGCGGTGCGCCGCTTTTTAATTGTTTGATAGGTATTTTCTTGCTTTCACTCTGGCGCGGTACAGGTAGGTCATCACCTGCTGTTCCGATAGCCCCGTCATCTCTGCCATCTCCTTGTAGCTGTATCCCTCCAGATCGCGAAGCAGCAGCAGTGTGCGCTGAATGTCGGGCAGCTGTTTGAGCATCTGTTGTAGTTGGTCGTGCAACTCGTATTGGTGGTGGGGATTGTAGCCTTCCTCCACCCTTTCCTCCAGCCCGTCTAACCGTTTCACTCGTCTGTGGCGGTCTACCAAGAGGCGGTACAATACCCGCATCAGCCATCCCTTCGCCCCCGCGGGGCTCACCTCGTCCCGATGTTCCCACAAGGCCACAAAACTTTCCTGCACGGCGTCGTTGCTGTCCTCCTCGTCCGCAGTGTATCGCAGGGCGAACCGAAACAGGCTGTCGCTGTGTTGTTCTACTATTTTGTTGTACTCCTTGGCGTTCATCTGGCTTGCTTCCGTTGCCTTTCTGTTACAATAGACGGACTTGCCCCCCTTTTTATTACAGGCAGGGCTTTTTTTTTCGCTGCAAATATACAACCTTTTTTACAATTGAAAAGTGAAAACAATTGAAAGGTGAAAATTGAAAATTGAAACGGGTTGCCGACATGGCCGTCCCATTTCAATTTTCAATTGGATTAATACCTGCGGAGGTTTTCCGCTTAATTTCCATGAAGACCGTCTACTTCGTCTTTGTCACCTTTTTATAAACCATGCCCTGAGGAGTCTTGATGGCCAGAATATAGAACCCGTCGGGCAGATGTTCAATGTCAAGCGTCGTGCGTTTTCCTCTACTGCTTTTCTGGCAGGACAGTTCCTGCCCCAGCACCGAATACACATTCACCGACTGAATACTGTCGGCTTCAACGGTTACGGTATGTGATGCTGGGTTGGGATAGACGAGGACATTGTGCAATGTAGTGTTGTCCATCTGCCGTATATTGGGTAAATTGAAAAGTGATGTGATGAAATACTAAAAAGCGGTACCAATTCGTTAGAGAGAGAAAAAACGCAAGATGGACGACAAACTGATACAACAGATACTGGGTATAGTGATACCCGAGGAGATACTGGAGGACTTTGA
>JAFVCA010000052.1 GCA_017479705.1 Bacteroidales bacterium | reverse complement strand
TCCGCCTTCGACATCTACGTCCCCTCCTTCCCCACCGATAACGTCACCATCACCCTCACCACCACCAACGGCTACTACTTCGAACTAACCAAAAGCAATGTATCCCTGCGCCACAACACCTACACCACCGTAACCCTCAACGTAGACCAACTGACCCAAATCCTCGCCGCCGAACTGGTGGACGGATCGACCTTCAATGCCGCCATCCCTGACAATGCTACCGCTGTCGTATTTGGATACAACAGCAGCGTTTCCTCCGGCACACTGCTTTCCACCAGTAATTCCCCTGTCCCCATCTATGGCAACTTGGACGGCACCACCTGGAGAGTATCCACCAGTGCCAGCATGATTAATGCCAATCCATATAGTAGTGTAATGTTCCGTGGTAGATACAATGACAATACATATCAATTTGAATCCTCATTAGAGCAGATTGACTTTGGTGAAGGTTTCAACACCGCTAATGTGACGGATATGAGCAGTATGTTCGGTAGTTGCAGCAGCCTGACAAGCCTCGACCTCTCCAACTTCAACACCGCGAATGTGACGGATATGAGGCAGATGTTTGCCGTATGCCGCAGCCTGACAAGCCTCGACCTCTCCAACTTCAACACCGCGAATGTGACGGATATGAGTTATATGTTTGGCTGGTGCAGCAACCTGACGAACCTCGATCTCTCCAACTTCAACACCGCGAATGTGAGGAATATGGGCAATATGTTTCTCTACTGTAGCAGCCAGACGAGCCTTGATGTCTCCAACTTCAACACTGAGAATGTTACAAATATGACATACTTGTTTGGTGGTTGCAGCAGCCTGACGAGCCTTGATGTCTCCAACTTCAACACCGAGAATGTGACGGCTATGAGTGGAATGTTTTTCAATTGCAGCAGCCTGACAAGCCTCGATGTCTCCAACTTCAACACTGGGAATGTGACGTATATGGGCGGGATGTTTGAATGGTGCAGCAGTCTGACAAGCCTTGACCTCTCCAACTTCAACACCGCCAATGTGTCGGATATGAATAACATGTTTGGTGGTTGCAGCAGCCTGACGAGCCTCGACCTCTCTACATTCAACACCGCGAATGTGACGGATATGAACAATATGTTTTATGGTTGCAGCAGCCTGACAAGCCTTGACCCCTCCAACTTCAACACCGCGAATGTGACGAGTATGCACAATATGTTTGTTGGGTGCAGCAGCCTGACGAGCCTTGATGTCTCCAACTTCAACACCGAGAATGTGATGGATATGAGTGGAATGTTTTTCAATTGCAGCAGCCTGACAAGCCTCGACCTCTCTCACTTTGACATGAGCAGTGTTACCAATAAGTCCAGCATGTGCAGTGGTCTCGCTTACAATTCTCATGCCTGCACCATTACCTGCCCGGCGGCAGTGCAGACGGAATTGCAGTCTGGCACAAGCCTACCCACAAGCGGCGTGACCTTCACTTGGGTGAGACCCACATCGAAGTAAGGTAATTGCCAACGGAATACCTTTGCAGTCTGACCGTGCCGGAGGCACGGCATCCTATTAACCCCACACTAAGCGACCGCAGGGAGCGCAGTGTGGGGTTTCCTGTCGACCACACCCAGCGTGTCGAAGACACGCTACTATCCCACCGCCGTAGGAGTCCATAATGAATGGCACCCTTTGACAGCTTGCAGTGTAAGGGCTATTGCAGCAGCCATTTCCAAATGGGTACTACTTCTATAGGCAATGTCCCCATCTGGCAATGTTCTTCTTGGTCGCGTGTCACGATGACGGCTTGCCGAAGGGGTCTTATGCGATGCAGCGCGGCCAATGCCCCCAGTTCTCGCTCACGGGTTTCGAAACTCGTCATATCCCACGAGGCCTGAACCGCCAAATCTATTTCTGGCACATAGAAATCGACTTCGATGTTGCGGTTATAGTAATAAACCCGTGGCTCGTCGCTATTGGATAATTGCCTGAGCAGATGTATTGCACAAAGGTTCTCCAACAACTTCTCTTCTCCCCCAAACAAGAAGTTGTTCAGCAGTCCGTTGTCGGTGAAATAGCGTTTCTTGATGGTCTCTTTCTCCGAAATGGGCGAGACAAAGTTGGAAAGCGAGAAAGTAAGGTAGCTGTCCTCAAAATGCTGCAAGTAGTCTTTCACCGAAGCAAGGCTTACAGAATCGCCCGTTGATTTCACAATATTCTGCAGACGTGACAGAGAAACGGGCTGGGTGACACATTCAGCAATCTTCTTGGCCAAAAGGCGTATGACGCGAGTGTTGCGGATTCCATTGCGGGCAACGATGTCGCCCAAAAGTATTTTTTGATATAGGCTGTTCAACCACTCTCGCTTGTCTGTCAGGTTGAAGTTCTCGGCAAATCCTCCGTATGAGAAGTATGAATCCATAAGGTGTGCCACCTGGTGCAATATATTGGGGGTGTAGAGCCAGTTGCTTTCGAGTGAGATGTCATGATAATTCAAATACTCTTCAAAAGAGAAGGGCCACACCTCTCTGATGACAAACCGACCTCCCAAAGTGGTGGCAATCTCGCTACTCAACATCTTAGCGTTACTGCCGGTCACCATGACCCTATATTGCTGGTCGGCCAGCCTACGTACATAATGCTCCCAGCCGTCAATTATCTGTATCTCGTCCAAATAGATATATGGTTTGCGAGTACCAAACATCTCAGCATAGCAGTCTAACCAGATTCCTAATTCGGAAGCCTCCATATCCCGTATTCTTTCATCCTCAAAGTTGACATAAAGGCAATCCTCCAATGTGATAAGGCCTTGTGCGATTTGCTGCTGCATATCCTGTATCATGAGGCACGACTTGCCGGCACGGCGAATGCCCACCAACACATAGTTCATCTTATTCTCGAAAACATGATGGCTACGCAATGTCAACTGCCGTACGCGAACCTCTTGGTGCCGCTCGGTGATGATTCTTTTAATGATTTGCTTGTCCATATTGTACAATATCTCAACCTATAGATGTAAATAATTCGCAAATCATTTAACGTATATGTTGCAATATTATTGTAACTGTCCTCAATTTTTCTTGGTGTCGAGTTATGGGGCGTTAGCACCATCGGCACTGTAGTAGCCTGAAAAGTCCTGACCCCTCCAACTTTGATATGAGTCGTGTGACCGAAGGGTACACATCGTCAGTACAGGAACCCGAACATCCAGAGGGGGATGTTGTGGAGGGCGGCGTGCTCGATGTCGTCCCTCACCACGTAGGCTTTCGCCGGGTCTATAGTAGACACTTGTCGGCGGGTTTTGTTTTTCCCACCTATCTCAAAAGTATATCCGTCGGCCTCAAAGTCCGCAACAGGTGATGCGGTGACATAATGTTTCACCCTCATCCATGCATAGAAGATGCTCTCTCGAATGGAACCTTTGTCTGGCGTGGAGGTGGAGATCGCATAAGCGATATTGGGGTTTTGCAGATATACCTTGTCTACCTTCTCCAACAGCTTGATGCCACCACTCTTCTCCGGCAGGAGACTAACTAACCCAGCTTTCTCCAGCAGATGCATATATGTTGGCAGGGCATTGCGACTAATATCAAGATCCCTCCCTAATTTTGAATAGTTAGGCTTGAAAGGGACTGTCTGCGCAAGCATGAAGAGGAGTTTTTTTAGTTTTTGTATCGAAGCAGTATTGAAATCAGCAAACTGGGGTATGTCGAACTCTACCGTCTGCTTCAATATGCCATTCAATCGCATAGAATAGTCGTCTTCCTTGAAAAAAGGATAGTACCCTTCTTGTAAATAATTGGACAACTGTTGCAAGGGACGCAATGAATCCATCGGGAAGTCGACCTCGCCATTCAGTATTTCGGTCAGGCTATAAGGACGCAGATTTAGGTTGTGCGAAATGTTGATATACTCCCGCAAGGAAAGTCCAGTCATAAGATATTCAATCTTACGACGGCTCAGGTCAGCACCGCCTTGTTCCAATTCCAAAACAGAAGAACCCGTATATACTACTTGCAAATCGGGCAACTTATCGTAAATGTTCTTTACTTCAATAGACCAATTCTTGTATTTGTGAATCTCATCAATATAAAGTTTTTTGCCTCCTTGCTGATAAAAATCCTTTGCCAAATCGAACAGTCTGTGTTCTGCGAAATAAAAATCATCGGCCAGTACGTACAATGACTGTGCCGGGTCATCGTATAGCTTGATGTGTTGCAAAAGAAGCGTAGTCTTACCTACACCTCTGGCACCAAGAATAGAAATGAGCCTTGACTTCCAATTAATCTGGTCGTGCAAATAACGGATGAATGATGTATCCACCCTGTGCAGCAATATTTTATAAGAATCTATAAGGGTTTCCATAATACTATTTTTCGATGCAAAGATACGAATAATAATCAAAACTGCACACTATACGGTGCAGTTTTTTGCTATTTTTGCACGATAAAGGATGCAGATTTATCAGGAAGACCTGCTACCATAGCCTCACCCACGTGACCATTGCACGTCTGGCCAGTGATAGAAGATACGAATATTTTGCAATCTGGAGACTACAATTTTTCCTATCAGGCAGACCCTACAACAAGAAAGACGTTGCAGCAGCTGCAACGTCTTTCTTTCAGCGGAAAGGAAGGGATTCGAACCCTTGAAGCGCTTTTAACGCTTACTCGCTTTCCAGGCGGGCCTCTTCAACCACTCGAGCACCTTTCCGTGGGTTGATTTTTTCAGTCAGTTATGAGTCTTTTTCTCGGCTGAAATCGGATGCAAAGGTACACCTTTTTTTAGAAATAGCAAAAAAAAATGTATATTTGCATTGAAAGAATTTTTATCAAGCTATACTAAAACAATTCAAAATGAAAAGATTAGCATTATCAATTATGACCATCACAATGCTCGCTGCAGTGGGTTGCAAGGGCAACAAAACGGAAGAAAAATCGGAAATTCAACAGAAAGTTGACGAGTATGCCGAGTTCACTTTGACCACCGATTTGAGTGTGCTGACCGAAAAAGAAAAGCAGCTACTCCCCGTCTTCATCCAGATTGCCGACATCATGGACGACCTCTATTGGGACCAGTACTTCGGACCCGAAAACCGTGCCAACCTCGACACCATCACCGACCCCGCCGTAAAGGCCTTTGCCATGATCCAGTACGGCGCCTGGGACCGCCTGGGCGAGGAGCGCCCCTTCATCCCCGGCTACGGCGAACGCCCCGCAGGCTGCAATTTCTACCCCCTCGACATGACCGCCGAGGAGTATGACGCCCTGGCCGACCCGGAGAAGAGCAGCCAGTACACCGTCATCCGCCGCGACGCCAACGGCGCCCTCAAAGTGGTGCCCTACCACGTGGAGTATGCCGACCGTCTGGCCAAAGTGGACAGCCTGATGGGCGTGGCCATCGACCTGGCCGAAGACGCCGGACTGAAGAAGTACCTCACCGAGCGCCGCAAAGCCCTCATGACCGACGACTACTACGCCAGCGACCTGGCCTGGATGGACATGAAACAGAGCCGACTGGACTTTGTCGTGGGCCCCATTGAGAACTACGACGACGCCCTCTATGGCAGCAAGACCAGCTACGAATCCTTCATCTTGGTGAAGGACGAGAAGTGGAGCAACGACCTGGCCAAGTTCGTCAAGATGCTGCCCCAGCTGCAGAGCGAGCTGCCCTGCGACCCGAAGTATAAACCCGCCATGGCCGGTGCCGAAAGCGACCTGAACGTGTATGACGTCATCTACTACGCCGGCGACTGCAACGCGGGCTCGAAAACCATTGCCATCAACCTGCCCAACGACGAGCGCATCCACAAGGAGAAAGGTGCCCGCCGTCTGCAACTGAAGAACGCCATGCAGGCCAAGTTCGAGACCATCCTCATGCCCATTGCCGAGCTGCTCGTCGACAAGAGCCAGCTGGACAACGTCAACTTCAACGCCTTCTTCAGCAACGTCTGCTTCCATGAGGTGGCCCACGGCCTCGGCATCAAAGAGACCGTCACCGACGGCAAGAGCCTCCGCGAAGCCCTGGGCAGCCAGTACAGTCCCTGGGAAGAGGCCAAAGCCGACATCTGCGGCCTGTTCCTCACCACCCGCCTCATTGAGATGGGCGAAATCACCAACTGCACCAAGGAGGACGCCTTCGTCACCTTCATTGCCGGCATCCTGCGCAGCGTGCGCTTCGGTGCCACCGAGGCCCACGGCATCGCCAACATGATGTGCTTCAACTACCTGCAAGACAACGGCGCCTTCACTCGCAATGGCGAAGGCAAATATGTGGTCGATGTGGAGAAGGCCGAGGCAGCCATGAAGAGCTGGGCAGCCCTGATCCTGCAAGTGGAAGGCGAAGGCGACATCGAGTTTGCCCGCAGCTACTCCGCCAAGAACGGCAAAATCCGTCCCGACCTCCAGGAAGACCTGAACATGATCAGCACCCACAACATCCCCCGCGACATCCGCTACAACCAAGGCCTGAAAGCCCTCGGCCTGTAACCCATACCGCGCTGGCGGCGCCCCCTGCCGCCGCCCGAACAGCATCCGCCACAGGGAACACCTGGGGCGGATGCTGTTTCTGCTCCTGGGGACGGCAATGACAAGGCTCGAAAAGAGTCGACAGCATCCCCGCTCCACCCTCGCCACTTCGCGCTCATATACCCACCATTTACTCAACATTTATCCCAACTACAAAGGACAAACGAGTTCCCAAACCTGAGCGAAGAGAGCGGCAAGAGACGACGGAAGGGAAACGGTGCGGCGAGCACGGAACGAAAAAACGCAGAAAAACAGACAAAAAAATCCTAAATCAAGAAAAAAAGTGTATCTTTGCAGATAAGAATTTTGGGTTATTATATCTATAATAAGCAGAATTTTGGTGGATTACGCCCTGTGTCCTTGGATAGGGACAAGCGTTGAAAGGGCAGAATGATAGCCCCAAATCTTCCAGAGCCCTCACACATCCCTGTGGGGGAGAGGAGAAATTGTCCCCCGAAAAATGGGGAAATAGACAAAACAAAAGCATCCGAAACAAAGATATGGAAACAGCACCGACGGAGAAAAGATGGTACGCGGCAAAGGTGCAATACAACCGAGTGCAGCCCATACGCGAGCGGCTGGCGACGGACAGCGTCGTGCACTTCATCCCCGAGATAATCTCCTCACTGGTATTTTTGGAAACAACCGACGACTACCTTGCCCACTTTGAGCAGGACTTCTTCTCCCGCCTCTGGATTTACCGCGACCCTTTGACGCGCAAGCCCTCCCCTATTCCGAACCACGAAATGGAGATTTTCATGTTTGTGTGCAGCGCAGGGAAACAGGGGCTTACCTATCTTGGCGACGACAGGCCGGAATACCACCGGGGCGACCGGGTGCGAGTGACCGACGGCCCGTTCAAAGGAGCGGAAGGGCACATCGTAAGGATAAAGAAGGACCGCCGGTTGGTGGTCAGCATCCGCGGTGTGGCGGCATTGGCCACGACCTACATCCATCCGCAGTTTCTGGAGCCCGTGACGGCTCCGGCAACAACATCGAGATTTCTCTCCCAAACCGTTATAAACAACTACAGCATTGAACTATAAACCATGAGACGACCCTTGTTCCCCTTAGACCCCCTCAAGGAGCGGTACTACTACCCCGGAAAGAACTTCACCGAAGTGGGGAGCGAAGGGTGCGACACCATCGACCCGGAATCGATTGAAGACGAGGACGTGAGAAAGATGTTCGTGGAGGTGGAGGGTATGCCCATCAAACAGGTGTACCGCTGGTGCTTAGACCACCGCAACGAGTTTGCGCCCACAACGTTGTTTTGGGACATCCGCAACAACGGCGGCGACCCCATCCCCACCCGCAAAAACGGGGAGCCGTACCACGCCATCCTTGTGATGCGCCCCTTGCATACCATCTATGAGCTTGACGTTTTTCTGGCCAACGCCAACCACCACCTCTCCGATGGGGGCTACCTGGTGTGCAACTGCCGCACCTCGTCGGTCAAGAAGGCGGTGATTTACCGCGTGCTTCCGCGGGGCATCAACCGCATCTACTACGGTTTCCACTACGTCTGGCACCGCGTGTTCCCCAAAATCAAGGCCCTGAAAGGCATCTACTTTGCCGTGACCAAAGGGCGCAACCGCACGTTCCACCGCGTGGAGATACTGGGGCGCATGTATCACGCGGGGTTTGAAGTGGTGTATGAAAGCACCATCCACGGCGAGTTCCGCATCATTGCCCGCAAAGCGAAGGACCCCATTACCGAGGGGACACCGAGCTCGTCGCCCATAGCCAAGCTGGAGCGCGTGGGCAAGGACGGCAAGATGATTACGGTCTACAAGTTCCGCACCATGTACTCCTACAGCGAGTACCTGCAAGAGTATGTGTACGAGCATCGCCGATTAGACAAGACGGGGAAATTCTATCACGACTATCGGGTGAACACCCTCGGCGCGATACTGCGCAAGACGTGGTTGGACGAGTTGCCGATGGTGGTGAACATGCTGAAGGGGGAGATGAAACTGGTGGGGGTGCGGCCGCTGTCCCGCCAATTCTTCGACCTTTACACACCGGAGATGCAGCAGCTGCGCATACAGACCAAGCCGGGACTGCTGCCACCGCTCTACTACGAGAAGAAACAACCCGAAACACTGGAAGAGATACAGGAATCGGAACGCCGCTACGTCGAAGCCTATCTGAAGCACCCGCTGCGCACCGACTGGAAATACTTCTGGGGCATAGTTGGGAACATCCTTATACATCATAAACATTCACACTGATTTTATTCTGAAAGGTTCATGAACGAGACGCAAGAATGGACAACAGTCATCAAACCGAAAGACAAGTTGTTGGCAGTCGATTTCAAAGAGTTGTGGCACTACCGCGATTTGGCCACGCTGTTTGTAAAACGCGACATCATCACCCAATACAAACAAACAGTTCTGGGCCCGCTGTGGTTCATCATACAGCCCGTAATGACCGTCGTGATGTACATGGTGGTGTTTGGCGGCATTGCCGGCATCGGTACCGACGGCATACCGCAGCCCCTGTTCTATCTGGCCGGCACCTGCATGTGGCAATACTTCTCTGACTGCCTGAACAAAACCTCCAACACCTTTGTCAGCAACAGCGGCCTGTTCGGCAAGGTCTATTTCCCCCGTCTTATCGTACCCGTGGCCAACGTCACCTCCAACCTGCTGCGCTTCGGCATCCAGCTGTCGCTGTTCCTGATAGTATACCTTATCTATAGCATTGTGGGGTGCGCAGCCCATGTCAACCTGTATGTCCTGCTGTTCCCCTTGCTGGTGGTCATGATGGCAGGGTTGGCATTGGGGTTCGGCGTCATCATCTCCAGCATGACTACTAAGTACCGCGACCTGCAAATCCTCTTCTCATTCATTGTTCACCTGTGGATGTACGCCACACCCATTGTGTACCCGCTGAGCTTGGTGAAAGGGAAGATGGTGGCCGGATTAGACATGTACACCGTCATGCGCCTCAACCCCGTAACGCCAGTCCTCGAAACCTTCAAGTACGGATTCCTCGGGGCCGGTGAGTTCATCGGGTGGGGATGGTTGGCCTACAGCTTCCTCTTCATGGTCGCGCTTATTGGCTTTGGCATAGTCATCTTCAACAAGACGCAGAAAAGCTTCATGGACACCGTCTAAAATAACCTGGGAAATTGAAAAGTGAAAAGTGAAAGCGGCGCACCGATTAAATTGAAAAGTGAAAAGTGAAAATTGAAATCTGCGTATTCAAGCACTAACACATTAACACATTCAAAACCAGCCCTCATGAAAAAAGCACTGATTACCGGCATCACAGGGCAGGACGGCAGCTACCTCTCCGAATTTCTGTTGGAGAAAGGCTATGACGTGCACGGTATCATACGCCGCTCGTCCGTGGACTATCGCGAGCGCATAGCTCATTTGGAAGGCCATAAGAACTTCCACCTGCACTACGGCGACATGGGCGACACGCTGAGCATCATTCAGATTATGCGCAATGTCATGCCGGATGAAGTCTACAACCTTGCAGCCCAAAGCCATGTGCAAGTCAGTTTCGACGCTCCGGAATACACGGCCAACGTGGATGCCACAGGGGTGTTGCGAATACTCGAAGCCGTGCGCCAATGCGGCATTGCCGACCGTTGCCGCATCTATCAGGCCAGCACCTCCGAGCTTTACGGGCGTGTGGAGCAGGTGCCGCAGGATGAGGAGACCCCTTTCCACCCCTACAGTCCTTATGCCGTGGCCAAACTCTATGGCTACTGGATTGTCAAGGAATACCGCGACGCCTATAACATCTATTGTTGCAACGGCATCCTTTTCAACCATGAGAGCGAACGGCGCGGCGAAACTTTCGTGACGCGCAAGATTACCCTTGCCGCAGCCCGCATCCGCCAGGGCAAGCAGCAGAAACTGTACCTCGGCAACCTCTCCTCGCTGCGCGACTGGGGATATGCCAAGGACTATGTAGAGTGCATGTGGATGATACTGCAATGCCCGCACCCGGACGACTACGTCATAGCCACCGGCGAGCAGCACACCGTGCGCGAGTTCTGCCAGTTGGCTTTCCACTATGCCGGGATAGAGCTGCGCTGGGAGGGAGAGGGTCCCAACGAAAGGGGCATCTGCACAGCGGTCGACTCCTCTATGCCCGCTGCGAGTGACCTCATTGGCAAAGAACTCGTTGCCGTCAGTCCCGACTTCTACCGCCCCACCGACGTGGTCAACCTGTTGGGCAACCCCGCAAAAGCCGCTCGGCAACTGGGCTGGAACCCCAAAAAGACATCGTTTGAACAGCTGGTCAAACTCATGGTGGAGAACGACATGGCCAAAGTGGCCTCCGACGATGCAGCCACTAAAGTGCGCTGCAATCTGGCCGAATACTTGGAGAAAGGAATCGTCAAATGAACCTCGACGCAAAAATATATGTTGCCGGACACCGCGGCATGGTGGGATCCGCCATTGTGCGGGAACTGCAACGCAAAGGCTACAACAACCTCCTGCTGCGCACACATGCCGAATTAGACCTCTGCAACCAAACCGCCGTCAACAACTTCTTTGCCCAAGAGCGACCGAAGTACGTCTTCCTCGCTGCGGCGAAAGTGGGTGGCATCGTGGCCAACAACACCGCACCTGCCGACTTCATGTACCAGAACATGATGCTCGAAATGAACGTCATCCACGCCGCCTGGCAGAACGGCTGCAAGAAACTGCTCTTTCTTGGCTCCAGCTGCATCTATCCCCGTTTAGCACCACAGCCCATGCGCGAGGACTGCCTCCTCACCTCCTCCCTCGAACCCACCAACGAGGCCTATGCCCTGGCCAAAATCTCTGGCCTTCGCTACTGCCAATACATCAACCGCCAGTACGGCACCCACTACATCAGCGTCATGCCCACCAACCTCTACGGCCCCAACGACAACTACCACCCGGTGCACAGCCACGTGCTCCCCGCCCTCATCCGCCGCTTCCATGAAGCCAAAACCACTGGCGCGGCAGAAGTCGTCTGCTGGGGCGACGGGACACCGCTGCGCGAGTTCCTCTACGTGGACGACCTGGCAGAGCTCTGCCTCTTCCTCATGAACCACTACGAAGGCGACGAAACCGTCAACGCCGGTACAGGCAAAGAAATCACCATCAAAGAGCTCACCCAATTAGTGGCCGAAACCGTGGGCTACACAGGCCGCATCCTTTGGGACACCACCCGACCCAACGGCACCCCGCGCAAGCTCCTCGACGTCAGCAAAGCCGCGCAATTAGGCTGGACCTACCGAACCGAACTGGCCGACGGCCTTCGCATGGCCTACCAAGATTTTCTGCAAAACCCCATCAGAGCCGAAAGATAACCCATTATGGCAACAGCAATCGAATTCAACAACGTATCAAAGCAATACCGGCTTGGCCTCGTTTCCACCAAAACCCTTAGCCACGACATCCAACGCTGGTGGACCATCAACATATTGGGCAAAGAAGACCCCTACCTGAAAATCGGCTCCGTCAACGACCGCGCCACCAAAGCCGACAGCGAATACGTCTGGGCACTGAAGGACATTGACTTCAAAGTTGAGCAGGGCGACGTGGTGGGAATCATAGGCCGCAACGGAGCGGGCAAGAGCACCCTCCTCAAGCTCCTCTCCAAAGTCACCGGACCCACCACAGGCACTATCCGCGCCCGCGGACGCATCGGCTCCCTCCTCGAAGTCGGCACTGGCTTCCACCCCGAAATGACGGGACGCGAAAACATCTACCTCAACGGAGCCATCCTCGGCATGACCAAAGCTGAAATCACCCGAAAACTCGACGAGATTGTCGACTTCAGCGGCTGCGAACGCTACATAGACACCCCCGTCAAACGTTACAGCTCCGGCATGACCGTCCGTCTCGGATTTGCCGTGGCAGCCTTCCTCGAACCCGAAATCCTTGTGGTTGACGAAGTCCTCGCCGTCGGCGATGCCGAATTCCAGAAGAAAGCCATCGGCAAAATGCAGAACGTCAGCCAGGGCGAAGGGCGCACAGTCCTCTTCGTCAGCCACAACATGGCCAGCATCCGACAACTGTGCAAGACAGGCATACTGCTCAAAAACGGATACGTTGAAATGCGTGGCAATGTAGAAGACGTGGTCGACTACTACCTTGGCAGCATGAAAACCGTCGGCGACTTCAACCGCATCGGCAACGGCGCCGTGCGGGTGCGCGACTGCCGCCTGAGCAAAGAAAACATCTCACTGGGCGACAGTCTGGACATAGAAGTAGACATAGAATCACTAAGCGAAGCAGATATAGTCGACATCAGTTTCGACATCACAGACGAATTAGGCAAACAAATAGCCCACGTCTCCAACTACGACGACGAATTCCACATTCCACACCTCAGCAAAGGCGAGAAAAAGACCGTCCACTGCCGGATAAAAAACATCAACCTCGCCCCCGGCTGCTACATGTCGAGCATCTGGCTGGGCAACCCCTATACCATGTATGACATGGTACTCAGTTGTCTACGCTTCTCCGTAAGCCAGAACACCACATTCATCCAACGCATCACACCATACGACAGAGCGTCGAAAGTCGTTCTGCAATCCCAATGGCAATAGAAACAATGCACGGGCAGGATATAATTCTGAGCATACTTGTAATCTCTCACAACCAGCGCGACTACATTGCGCGATGCTTGGACAGTATTCTGAAACAACAAATCGACGTCCCCTACGAAGTCATCGTCTCCGACGACCGTTCAGACGACGGCACTTGGGAGATTATTGAGGAATACGAGAAAAAACATCCCGTAATACACGGCATCCTCTGCAACTCGGACGAATGCCACCCCTTGACGCGCTCCGAACGCTGCGGATGGAACAAAGCCACCGTGTACAAGCATGCGCAGGGGGAATTCTTTGTAAACATCGACGCCGACGACTACCTGCGGAGCGACGACATATACCAGACCCAGTTAAACGCCCTGAGGAGCCACCCCGAATGTGCCATGTGCCAACAACGGGTTTGGCAAGTCAAAGACCGTTCGCCATTAGAGACCGGCTACGCCTGGCCTCGTCACCCAATCCTGAAAGACGGTGCAGTCCTTGACTACTCCGCTATTATTCAGAACGATTTGATCGGTGTCAACCCCACATACATGATTCGGCGGAATGCTGAGGAAAACCCCGCTGAAAAATACGGCAAATGGTATGACGACACCGTCATTACATACCACCACCTCCAGCTGGGCAAAGTTGTTTTTATAGACAGAGCCGACTACGTATGGGTCCAATACGGGACAAGCATAAGCAATTCAGACAAAGGGTGGGACCGTGAACTGCTCTACGCCATGCTTCCCTTCCACCATGCCCAGTTGTTCCCCAAATTCAAGAACCTCCTTCTCGCACAACCCAACCTCAACCTCGTGCACATTGCAAAGGAATCCATCCTCCGCAAAATCCGCCTACAAGACACAACCCTTCAATATATCAAACAATTTGACGGGTTCATCTCCAAATACTATGCAAACGGCCAAAAAGGAGTTCGGAGTAAGTTTCGAATAGCAAGAATCCTCCTCCTGTATAAACAAATCAGGAGTGCTTCACACAAAGACGATAAGACCTTGGACAAACTATATCGGCTCGTCATGCAATAACCCATTCTTCCAAAACCTCATGAATATATTAGACTGCACCATACGCGACGGCGGATACGTCACCAAAAACAAATGGACGCCCGACGCGCTGCGGAAAATCGTCTCCACACTCTCCGCCGCGGGCATTCCCTACATTGAGATTGGCAACAACTTCGGCTTAGGGGCCTACCACAAGTTCGACTTCCCATTCACCGACAATGACTTTATGGACATCTGCCTACCATGCAAGGGAGACTCCCTTCTGGGCATGTTCTTTTTCTATGGCACAAAGGACGACATGAAATGGTTCAAAGACCACGGCGGCGGATTCCTTCGCATTGGAGCCAACGCCAACGACATCGACTCCGCCCTCAAACACATCCGCAACGCCAAATCCATAGGCCTCTTCGTCAGCTGCAACGTCATGAAGACCTACGCCATCAGCCGCTACCAGCTGACCCTCATGGCTGAAAAAATAGTCGACGCCGGAGCCGACTGCATCTACATCGTGGACTCCGCTGGCGGCATGCTCCCTCGGCAGGTGGCGGCATACGTTGAAGCCATAAAGGAGTTCTACGATATCCATGTTGGATTCCACGGCCACAACAACCTCCTCCTCGCCAATGCCAACAGCCTTGCCGCTGTCGAGGCCGGAGCCACCTTCGTCGACGGCACCATGAAAGGCGTGGGACGCGGAGCCGGCAACGCCCAATTAGAGTCACTCGTAGCCATCCTCCAGAAAGCCCACCTCATGCCTACCACCTGCAACGCCCTCTCCTTAGCCACCACCGCTGAGGAAGTTATCGGCAACCTCATGCCCAAAGGCAGTTCCAAGCGGGAAATCAATGTCGGCATCGTCAACTTCCACGACTCCTTCACCACCCTGCTCGAAAAAGTCTCTGACAAATATGGCATCGACCCCGACTCACTGATGGCCGAAGTATGCAAAATCAACGTCATCAACCCGTCTGAGGAACTTTTCGAGTTTGCAGCCAAACGCCTTAAAGAAGGTATGAAGTTTGAATTCACTCCAGCCTACTCACACAAAACCTTTTAAACAATTGAAAAATTGAAAGCGGCGCACCACCGCGGGTTATAAAACTCACACATTCACGCATTCACTGACGCATTAACGCATTCCAATTTCAGCTATGACCGATTTTAAAGACAGTTTCAAACAGATGATCCATGAGATGGAACGCCTGGTTACAATCACCAACAAGCGCTCCGTGCTCATCCTGCTTCAACATACCCGCGAGGAAGACACAACCCCGCGCGTCCCCTCCGTGCGCGAAAGCATCACCAACATCATCGGCTTCGTCGCTTTGGGCGACGAGCAATACCTCCCTTATATTATTGCGGAATCCGAGGGCATTGTGGACACCGTGATGATAGACACAGACAACAAGCGCAGCAACAGCCGGCAGCTGTGCCTCGCGGCCCAACAGCTGGCGGAGAGCAAGGGAATGTCCGTAGCCTACTACAGCGACTATGCCACATGGACCTCATCAGCCATCGCATTCATGATGGAGATAGAGAAAACAAACTGCGAAAAAAACCTCTTTGAATGCACCCGTCTGCTCACAGGCCGCAACCCTTTGGCCACACAGATGCTGCTGGAACTAATCAACAAGGGCATAGACGTATGTCTGCTGAAAGAGGAGTACCCCAATCCCCAATTCCCCATAGCCCACGGAACCATTACCATAGAATCCGAACACATCCACCTCGTGGACAGCACCTCCTACTCAAACCTTGACGTGCTCATTGGCTGCGAAATCCAGCATACCACCCCTTGGCTGGACCAACTCTCCGCCATACGTTTCAAATACATTTACGACATCGGAACCCAGAATTTCTCGCAATCGTTCATCGAGAACCAGCGCGGAAACGGCGCACACATTTATCGTTCTGACGACCGTGCCGGCATCTCCGGCACCGTAGTCAACCTCATGGAAACCACCCAACTCATCTCCTCGCGCCTTGGGCGCACAACTGTCGGGGGCATCCCCGTCGTCAGCGGGGGATACCTCGGCCATCCGGGCGACATCGTTGTGGACAACTACCTCGACGCACACACCATCCTCGGAATCGCCAACGGCGACGGGACTTTCAAGAAAAACCTCACCACAGAGGATACCATTAATCTGCAAAGAATAAACAAAATAATCTGATAGATGGACAACTGTATCATGGTGCTGCCGGGGACGGTGTGGCAGATTCCTTTGATTAAACGAATCAAGGAGCTGGGATACCGTGTGGCCGTAGTTCACCCATACCCCGACGCCCCTGCATTCAAATATGCCGACGAGATTGTCTACTCCGACATTCTGGACTGCGAGGCCGTGCTTGCCGCGGCAAAAAAGCTCAACGTCAAAGCCGTCATGTCAGACGAATGCGACATTGCGACCCCAACCCTTGCCTATGTCTCCTCGCGGATGGGGCTTCCCACCCAGACCGAAGAGATGGCTCGCCTCTATACTGACAAATCGCTGATGCGCGACTTCTGCCGTGACCACGGGCTCCCCTGCCCAAAATACAAGGTATGCGAAACCGTCGCAGAGGCCGTCGCGTATTATAACGGGTTGAAGGCCACGAATACAGACGCTGCTCCAAAGATAGTCATCAAACCCATCGACGCCAACAGCAGCCGTGGCGTATTCACCATCCAAAGTGAGGAGCAGCTGGTAGCCCTCTTTGACCAATCCATCTCCTTCTCCCACCACCGCCACGCAGTGATCTGCGAACAATTCATCTCTGGAGCCGAATTCTCCGTGGACGGCATCCGTCTGCCTCAAGGCCACGTCTGCCTCGCCATATCGGAAAAGCAGCAGTTCTCCTACAACAAGAACTTGGACAACTACCTCTATTTCTCCTACTCCAACCCCCGCTACGACTATGACCGCCTACGGGCCGTGAACAACCAGTTTGTAGAACTCTCCGGGCTGCCCTTCGGATTCACCCATGCCGAATACCGCTACGAAAACGGCGAGTTCTACCTGTTGGAAATAGGAGCCCGCGGAGGTGGAGGACTCCTCTCCTCCCATGTCGTTCCCGCCCTCACCGGCATCGACAACTACCGAATACTCATCGACATGTTTGTCGGCAACCCCGTCACCACCGTCATCGACCCGCAGACCCTGCGGAACAACCGCGTGGCCATGGTCAAGTTCTTCGACACCACAGAAGAGGGCGGAATTGTAAAAAGCATCAAAGGCCGTGACTTCCTCGACGCTCAAAAAGCCATCCTCCACTGGCAGCTCAACTTCAAAGAGGGCGACCGCATCCAACGCCCCACCGACGGCGGCAACCGCATAGGCTACTACATTGCCTGTACCGACAGCCCTGAAGCCATGGCCCTGTTGGAAGAACAAGTCGACAACCATTTCGTCATCGAATATGAGTGACCGAACACCCCTTGTTAGCATCTGCTGCCTCACCTACAACCACGAGCAGTTTATCCGCCAATGCCTTGACGGATTCCTGATGCAACAGACCTCCTTTCCCTTCGAAATCCTGATTCACGACGACGCCTCCACCGACCACACGGAAGCCATCCTGCGGGAATACGAAAAGCGGTACCCTGACATCGTGTTCCCCCTCTACGAGACGCAGAACAAATACCAACAAGGCTACGGTGGCCGTATGGACATAGAGTTCAACTACAAGCGTGCGCGTGGAAAATACATAGCCTACTGCGAAGGCGACGACTACTGGACCGACCCGAACAAACTACAACGTCAGGTGGACTTCATGGAGGCACACCCTGACTACTCCGTCTGTTTCCACCGTTGCCAGCACCTCAACACCTACACCGGTGCGTTGAGCGGCGACTATTGCGGCCGCTATTTCGCCCACGGCGAGGAGGCGGTGGACATCAGCCTTGACATGTTCTTTGAGCGGTGGATTACGCAGCCGCTCACCATGGTGTTCCGTCGCAGCAACTTCACGCCGCAGTGGCAGAAGCAGTACAAGCACTACCGCGACATGCACGAAATCTACCACCTCCTCACCGTCGGCAAAGGCCGCCTCTTCAGCTTTGTGGGCGGAGTGTACCGCTACCACGCCGGGGGCGTGAACAGCATGATTTCCAACGGCAAATACTGTGAAACGTCGTACACCATAGACCGTGAGTTCTACCAAGTCAACCGCACTCCGTTGGCCGAAAGGAATTACCTCAACACCCTGTCTTCCTGCATCACCTACTATGCCCAACACGACAAGAAAAAGGCCGTCAGAATGACTTGGGAACATCTCCTCACATCGCACGACCTGCACGCCGCCGCCAAATTCGCACTTTTCATCATCAAGCAACGCAAATGCCAGCAATTACATTCTCCCAACAAATAATCCTCCCGCTCAGCGAGGCCATGCAACGGAGTGCCGGCCGGCCAGCCTTCTGCATCGGCGGTCAGCTCTACACCTACGGCCATCTTGCCGAAAGGGTCCGCTCCATCCGTGCGGCAGTCCGCCAGTTCCACTCCATGGGGCAGACGGTGGCCCTGCTGGTCAATGACCACATCGACACTTACGCCTCCATCATCGCCCTGTGGTGGGAGGGCTTGGCTTACGTCCCCCTCCACCCCCTACAGCCTGATGTGAGGAACCTGAACATTATAGACCAGACTGGCGCAGGGCTGCTGCTCCACGCTGCCGAGGGCCACTCGCTTGTGGCCGCTGCACGGGGCCAAGGGGTGCAAACCCTCTGCTCCACGCACTTGCCGACAACAGAGGAGGACTTCCCACCCCTCGAGGTAGAGGACAACACCTTGGCATACATCCTCTTCACGTCAGGGAGCACGGGAACCCCGAAAGGCGTGTGCATCTCAAGGCTCAACCTGGCCTCCTTCATCGACTCATTCTGGCAGACGGGCTTTGCCATGGGACCCGACGACCGTTGCCTACAGGCGTTCGACCTCACTTTCGACGTCAGCATCCAGGCCTTCCTGACCGCCCTGCTGCGCGGCGCGTGCGTCTACACCATCCCTTACGGGCAGGTGAAGTACGTCTACGCCGTCTCGCTGCTAATGGAGCAGGGCATCACCTCCGCCGCCATGGCTCCATCCATGCTCACCTACCTCAGGCCCTATTTTGACCAGCTGCGCACAGAGAGCCTCCGCACCACAATCCTGACGGCCGAAGCCTGCCCCATAGACCTGATAGAAGACTGGTTTACCTGTGCGCCCAACACAGAAATCTATGACTTCTACGGTCCCACGGAGGGCACCATCTACTGCACGTGCTACCACCTGAGCCGCCACGGCGAAAACCTTTCCGCCAACGGTGTGGTAGCCATCGGGAAGTCCCTTGCCAATGTCCATGCAGTAATCGTTGACGAGGAGGGCCATGCCCTGCCCCGTGGGCAGAAGGGGGAACTCTGCATTGCCGGCGGCCAAATCACCCAAGGCTATTGGAACAACCCCGAGCGGAACCAGGCGGCATTCACCCAGCTGCAATTCGACGGACCCAGCACCCGCTATTACCGCACAGGCGACCTATGCTCACAGTTGGAGGACGGCAACATCCTTTACTACGGACGCATTGACCAGCAAGCCAAGATACAGGGCTACCGCGTGGAACTGGGCGAGATAGAATACCATGCACGGGTCTTCTATTCCGGCCAATACCGGACGGTGGCCATCGCCTTTTCAAACCCTACAGGCCTGACGGAGATTGCCCTCTTCGTGGAGAGCGGGACCTCGGACCCCACCCCCTTGAAACAATACCTCCAAGAGAGGCTGCCGCACTACATGCTCCCCTCCAAGATAGTCTTCCTGAAGAGCTTCCCTACCAACAAGTCGGAAAAGATAGACCGCACGGCCCTGAAAAACACGTTACTGCCACGAATTGAAAAGGAGAGGTGACAACCATGTCTGCATCCCGTTTCAATTTTCGATTTTCACCTTTCAATTGGATTAACACCTTTACTTTATCTCCTCATTATTTCTCATCCACAATCAAAGGAGAATCTAAATAGAATCTAAATAGAAACAAAATTGGTAGAGATTAGGACATTCACCGTCGGCCAGATAGGCCAATGGCTTGAGGGCGACGACGGGTCGGGGCTCAGCGAGTCCGTCATCACCCGGACACGTGCGCGAGCCATTGTACACAACCCCTACGCCAAACCCGACGACCCCGTTGTGGCCACCGTTATTGCAGAGGGGGAGACCGTGGCCTTCACCGCCCTCTTCCCGGACCGTGTGGGCGGGGAGCTCTACTACTGGTTCAGCACCCTCTGGTGCCACCCCGACCACCGAGGGAAAGGCTACGCACTCATAGCCGTCGGGACGCTGATGGAGCACTACACACCAGCCCGCTGCTTAGACTCATGGGCCGCCGACGAGACCATTGAGATTTTCAAATACTTCGGCCATCAGACCCACTACTTCCCGCAATACAAGCACACCCTTGCCACCTTCAAGCACCCCACGCTGAAACAAATTGCCTCCTACAGTCTGCACCGCGGCTGGAAGCCGCTCAGCAGACGCAAACGCCTCAAAGCACAACCCGAGACCAAAGACTACACAATCCAATACGTCGACAACATCGACCCTGAGACCGCACAACTCATCCACACCCATTCGGGGAAAGACCTGCTGCCACGGAGTGCGGAAATGTTGGACTGGATCATGCAGCACCCCTTCCTGCACACGGCGCCACTTGCGGACCGCACTGCATCCACCAATCCATTTCCCGACAACGTCGGCAGATACTGGATAAGCGGAGTGAAAATCATCCGAGACAACAAACCTGTTGCATTCTACATCATCCGACAGGCCGACAGCGAGCTCTCCATCAAATACCTCTACTACTGCCCGGAACACAAGGAGGCGGCCTTCGGCTCTATAATCGGGCACATCCTCCAACTTCAAGCACACAGTTTTACCACCCGCAGCAAGGATCTCTCGGACTACGTGGTCCGCCTTGGCATCTTCAGCAAAGCAACCACCATCCCCATCTCCTACTCACTCCCGACCTCGTTTCCCCTCCCTCCCCACGCCGCAGCGCAGGGAGGCGATGGCGACGCATTCGTATAACGCTCCACTTAACACATTCAAACTTGACTAACACATCAACACATTCACGAAATAAAACATTCACGAAAATAGCCGTGCACACCTTGAGGCTGGCGAGTCGCATGCGGCTGCGCAACCGCAACTTCTCGCTCATCACAAACACCTGCATCGGCGGCATCGTCTACCACGATCTGGGGCTGAAATTCCTCTCCCCCACCATCAATTGCGGCATCCGCGACCATGAGCAATTTTTCACCTTCTGCAACCACCTGCGCCACTACCTCTCCCTGCCCCTCACCTTCATCCCTTCACAATGGAACTACCCTGTTGCCACCCTCGAGGGGGACTATGGCCCCGTGACTGTCTATTTCTCACACTACAAGACACAGGAGCAGGCTGCCGCAAAATGGGAGGAACGCAAAGGGCGCGTCAACTGGGACAACATCGTCATCCTGATGGATGGCGACAACTGCACGCCGCAACAAGCCGCCGCGTTCAACCGCATTCAATGGCCTCACAAGGTCATTCTCACCACCCTCAGCGGCACGCACCAGCCCTCTGAATTCGCCATCACCCACCCGGACTACCACCCTACCGAACTGCTCGAATACGGTCCCCTGCACCACGCCCTGCGGTGGTATGAGATGATGGACCTCGTCCACTTCCTCAACACCGGCAACATACGCAAAAATCCACTCCTCAAATAATTAATACCTGCGGAGGTTCTCCGCTTAACACATTCAGAATGAACAACCTTTCACGTAACGACATCAGCCAGACCATACAGACGGTGGCACAACGGGTATTCGGCGACCCGACCCTGCAAATCACGGACTCTCTCGGCCCCGACCAACTCGCTGCCTGGACCTCACTCACCTACACCCAACTGCTCACCGAGATCGAAACCACCTTCAACATCAAGTTCAAGATACTCGAAATCATCAAAATGCAAACCATGGGAGCCATCATAGACATCACCATGCAGCATCTTGCAGCGAATGATTGATTACAGCGACATAGAAATCAAAACCTTCACCGCGGCAGAGGTGAGCCAATGGCTCGACAGTGGCAAGTCCGCTGCAGGGCTCGACGCGAAAATCATCTCTACGACAAGGGCGCGGGCTCTGATTAACAACCCCTACACCACCCCAGACGACCCGTTGGTGGCTGCGGTCTTTACGGGGGGTGAAGCCATAGCCTACACCGCTGCCTTCCCCGAACTCATACACGGGAACAAATACTGGTGGTTCAGCACCCTGTGGTGCGAGCCCGCGCACAGAGGAAAAGGGTTCCCGTTAGTGCTGATGCGGACGCTCGGCGAACAGTTTGGGACGGAGAACTGCCTCGACACGATGGGAGCCCCGGAGACTGTGGCCATCTTCAACAACCTGGGACACCGCCTGACCTACCTTAAAGAGTATCGGTTCGGCACCCGGGTCTACCCTCAAGGACCCGTCGGCAAGATGGTGTCCTACCGGGAGGGAGCCAAGACCCTGCTGCGCAACATCAACCCCCTGCTCAAAGAAAAAATCCAAAAATCAAGATACACCATCCAGTATCAGGACTTCATTGACCAAACCACCTACCATTATATAACCCCGCACGCATCGAAGGACCTTATCTCCCGTACCCGGGAGACGCTCAATTGGATACTCCAATACCCCTTCAAGCACCGCACCCCCTTGTGCGACAGAACCTCCGACGCGAACACTTTCGGCGACTGCGATGCCCTCTACTGGATGAAAGGCGTAAAGGTGATGGTCGGCGGGGAGATGGTCGGCTACTACATCATCCGAAACTCAGAACAGGACTTGTCCATCAAGTATCTTTACTATGACGGGGAATACAGCGGTGAGGTCTTTAATTCCATTTTGGAGCATATCCTGCACCTTGGCAACCCCTGTTTCACCACCCGCGACCCCAACCTGAGCGACTACCTGTTGCACAACAGGGTGTTCTCCAAATACCGCATCGACCAGATTTCATTCTCGTACCCCTCACAATTCGCCCTGCCCGCAGACCCCATTTCACAGGGTGGGGACGGCGACTGCTTTGTTTGACATCAATCCCCCTGCCGTGAACCCCAATCGCTACATCAAGAAAATAACGAAAAGGCTCAAACGCCTTGCGAACCATTTTGGTGTTTGCCCCATTGAAGTGTTTGTGTTCCATGCCGTCTCGGACAGTTTTGACCCCTCCCAATGCCTGAGAGGGGACTGGAGCTCGACGGCGGACTTCAAAGAGCGCATAGCCGCCCTCAAACGCCGCTACACCTTCATCACGCTGCCGGAAGCCCACCATAAACTGAAGACCGACCTGTTCCGCTCAAAGAGGTATGCTGTGCTCACCTGCGACGACGGGATGCGAACCGTGCTCTCCATCCTGCCATACCTCGAGACCGAAAACATCCCCATCACCTTGTTCCTCAATGCCAAATATTTGGACGGTGTAAGCAAGAGAGACCATTATACAGAAAAACCTGAATACATCACCCAAGGAGAACTGGAACAAATCGTCTCGCCAGTAGTTACCATCGGGATGCACGGGTTTGAACACGTCGACCACTCCACGATGACCCGACAGCAGTTCGTCACCTCGATAGTGGAGAGCAAAAAGCTGTTGGAAAAGCATCCAGCCTTTATTCCATACTTCGCCTACCCCTGGGGGCGTTTCAACCCATCTACACAGCAGTGGTTGAAAATGTTGGGCGTCACGCCCGTGCTGAGCGACGGAAGGTCAAACTACAGATACATCAACGGGATTGACCGAAAATGCGTCGACAGCCCATCTTTTTGAATGTGTGAATGAGTCAATTCGTGAGTCAATTTTTTAATTATTAATTTTTAATTTTCTGGGTTTTACCAAATGCTCACCCGTAAAGACTTCTACAATATCCCCGGCTGGCGCACCCGAAGGCATCTCATCGTGATAGAATCCGACGACTGGGGAAGCATCCGAATGCCTTCTGCCGAGGTCTATAACCGTTTCCTTGCCCACGGCGTGCGGGTGGACCGCGACCCCTACTGCCAATACGACAACCTCGCCACCGCCGACGACCTGAGCAACCTGTTCGAAGTGCTCAACTCCGTCAAAGACTGCAAAGGCAATCCCGCAGTCATCACCGCCAACACTGTCACTGCTAATCCCGACTTCGAAAAGATAGCGGCCAGCGACTTCGAAACCTACCACTACGAGCCTTTCACCGCCACCCTCGCCAAGAGCCCGCGCCACGCCGGTGCCTTCGCCCTCTGGCAGCAAGGCATGGACTCAAAACTCTTCCACCCCCAACTTCATGGCAGGGAACACCTCAATGTCAAGAAATGGCTCGCCGCCCTCCGTGCCGCCGAGCCGGCCACGCTGCTTGCCTTCCAATTGGGTACCTTCGGGCTGACGCAGGATTCCGCACCCACCATCAAGCAATACTACTTAGGAGCCTTCAATTCAAGTCTGCCCGCCGACATTGAGGCATACGGGGACATCATCCGCCAAGGGGCAGACCTTTTCGGTTCTCTGTTCGGCTACCGATCCGAGAGCTTCATTGCCCCCACCTACGAGTGGAACCCAGCCATCGAGCCACACCTCATAGCGGCGGGGGTAAAATACCTGCAAGGCACCGTGTGCCAAAAAATCCCTATTGACGACGACCAAGGAACTATCCTGAAGCGGCGCTGCTTCCAAGGGACCAGAAGCCCCCACGGGATGCCCTACCTGATGCGGAACTGCTTCTTTGAGCCCTCGCTGAAACCCGATGCGGACAACGTGGGCGAATGCCTCCGCCACATAAAGATAGCCTTCCGCTGGGGCAAAGCGGCCAACATCTGCTCCCACCGCGTCAACTACATCGGCTCCATCGACAAACGGAACACCGACCGCAACCTCCCCGCCCTCCGGCAACTACTCAGCCAAATCCTCCGCCTCTGGCCTGACAGCGAATTCATCACCTCCGACCGCCTCGGCCACATCATCCAATCCCAACCATGAAACTCTCCATCGTAACCGTAAACAAGGACAATGCCCAAGGGCTGGAAAAAACCCTTGCCAGCATCGCCACTCAGACCGCCACCGACTTCGAAATCATCGTCGTGGATGGTGCCAGCACCGATGGCAGTTTAGAAACCATCGGCAAATACCGCCAACATCCCGCCCTCCGATGGGTCTCTGAACCCGACAGCGGCATCTACAACGGCATGAACAAAGGCATCCGCATGGCCAAAGGGGAGTATGTGATGATGCTCAATTCCGGCGACTGGCTCACGGGGGCCTCTGTGCTGCAGCAGCTGCTTGTGCAATTGGAACAGCACGGCAATCCCCCCATCCTTTACGGCACCACCATCAACATCTGGCCCGACGGACGCACACAGCGGAACCGCGTAAGCCACGCACGGTTCACTATGTTCAGTTTCTATCGCGGCACGCTGGACCACGTCGGTACCTGCATCCGCCGGGAGCTCTTTGACCGTTTCGGGATGTACGATGAAACCCTGCGTATCTGCTCGGACTGGGCATGGTTCATGAAAGTCGTAGCCCTTGGCCAAATACAGCCACTGCACGTCGACGTTGACACCGTCTATTTCGATATGACGGGCATCAGCGAGGGCGACGGCAGAAACCGCGCCCTCATTGCGCGGGAGAAACGCGACGTGCTGCAAGCCACGCTGCCTCCGCTGGTGCTGGCGGACTACGACGCTTTTGCCGACGACGTCATCTTTATGCGCCGCCTGCACCGCCACCCTTTGGCCTTCCGCATCGTCCAACTGATAGAGCGGGTTCTCTTCAAAATCGAGAAAAGAAAACTGTGAAATACTCCGTCGTCATACCCCTCTACAATAAGCGCGCTTACATCTTGCGTGCTGTGGAGAGCGTACTTGCGCAACAGCCCCAACCCATCGGGCAACGACCCGACGTGGAACTCATCGTCGTGGACGACGGAAGCACCGACGACTCCTACGCAATCGCCTCCCAACGACTCGCAGGACTCAAAAACTGTCAAGTCATACACAAAGAAAATGGCGGCGTCGGCTCCGCTCGCAACATAGGGATAGCCGCCGCCAAAGGAGAATATATCTGCCTCCTTGACGCCGACGACTGGTGGGAACCCACATTCCTCAACCGGATGGAACAGCTCATAGGCGACTACCCCGACGCAGCGGTCTATGCTTCCGGTTTCTATTTGGTGAAAAACGGCCACCGACGGGTCGCCCCCATCGGAGTCCCCCCCGGCTTCGAGCGGGGCTACATCAACTACTGCCAAGTCTACGCCCGCACTCTCTGCATGCCCGTCAGCTCCAGCTCATCCGTAATACTCAAGACCGCCATAACCGATGTCGGCGGATTCAAGGAGCACCTCACGCTGGGCGAAGATTTCGACCTATGGATTAGGCTGGCCCTGAAATACAAGATAGCATTCGAGAACAGACCGTTGTCAAACTATTTCCAAGATGTTCCTGTAGGCCAGCGAGCCACAAGAAGACTGCATCCGCCAGCCAGCCACATGCTTTGGAACCTTGACTATCTGGAAGAGGAGGAGAAACGGAATGCAGACCTGAAATACCTGTTGGACAGACTCAGATGCGGAGGTTTGTTCCGATACTACCTGTCTGACAAATATCATCATGACGCAATGACATTACTGGAAAAAGTGGACTGGTCCAACCAGCCCACAGCAGTTTTCAAGAAATACCACTCACCCCGCTGGCTCGAACGCTCAAAATACCGGCTCATGAAAGCCGCCTCCAACCTCAAACAAATGCTCATCCGATTGAAAATTGAAATGTGAAATGTGCCGACCACACCTTCATCCTGTTTCAATTTTCACTTTTCACCTTTCAATTGTTTTTAATTTTTAATTCTTAATTTAATTGATACCCTTCTTTCCCAAACAAATATCAACAAAGGCTATCACGATTTACTTGCTGTCGTTGGCGGTGGTGAGCGTGATATTTATGAAATATATGATGGGGCTTGATTTCCTCATCATAGGTATCACGTGGGTAGTGATGTTTTTCGGACTGTCTGCACGCTACACCCGGCGGTGGATGGACTGCGACGAGAAAGTGTTTTTGCGGAAGCTATTCACCACAGCTTTGATATTCCGGCTGGTGTGGGTGGTTTTCTCGTACATATACTACTTCATCAAGACAGGAATACCCTTTGAGTTTGGCGCGAGCGACTCGTTCGGCTACCATTCGGCGGCTGAATGGTATCTGGATCTTGGATGGAGCCGGGCAATGGAACGTCTGAATCACACGGAATTGAGCGACCGGGGATATGCGTTCTATCTAACAGTTCTGTACTATATTGTTGGCCCAAATATCTTTGTAGCGCGTGTGCTCAAAGCGTTGATGAGTGCCTTCAGCTGCGTGTTGGTCTACCGACTGGCGAAACGCAACTTAGGAGGAGAGGCTGGCCGAATGGCCGGCATTTTCTGCTGCTTAGCACCGAACCTGATCATGTACTGCGGTCTGCACCTTAAGGAGACGGAGATGCTGTTCTTGACAATTGCTGCACTGGAACGGGCTGACGACCTCTTGCGGAGCAAGCGGATTTCAGTTTGGAAGATTCTGCTTGTGGTGGTTCTGGCCTTGTCGTTGTTTACATTCCGCACTGTTTTGGGGGTGACTGTGGTTTTTGCCATCATGACTGCCTTGGTGTTCTCCAACCAGACAGTGATGAGCCGCTGGAACAAAACCGTGCTTATATTCTGGGCGGTGATGGGTTTGCTGGTGATGGCAGGAGGCTCAATAGCTAACGATGCCGAGCGGTACTGGAACCACCGCGACGAGAACCAGGCAGCCAAACGCGAACACCAGATAAGAAAGGGTGCGAAATGGGCCAAGTATGCAACTGGCACGGTGATGGCACCTATTATGTTTGTCCTTCCGTTCCCCACAATGGTGGATGTGGACGAGCAATATAACCAGCAGCTGATAAGCGGCGGCAATTATGTGCGCACTTTCTTGGGCGGGTTTGTACTGCTGGCACTCTTCAGTGCAGTCTTCGTCAAACGGAACTGGCGGAACCTGTCGATGATTGGAGCCTTTGTGGTGTCATATCTGGGTGTGATATGCATGAGCGGTTTTGCGAATGCCGAGCGGTTCCTGCTGCCGGGTCTACCGTTCCTGCTGATTATTGCAGCGTATGGGGTGACGCTGCTGAATGCGAAGAACTATCAGTGGCTAAAGATTTGGTTTGTGATTGTCCCCGTGCTGGTTATCGGCTGGGCAGTGTTTAAATTGGGCGCGCGTGGTATACTATAAAATTAATTGACGAATTGAAAATTGAAAGCGGCGCACCGCCACGGGTAATAAAACTCACGCATTAACACATTCCCACATTTCAATTGGATTAACACATTCAAAATTGTAGATGTCTGTAGCTTTGTTTTTCGGAGCCTTGAACCGTGGCGGTGCCGAGACGTTGGCTCTTGATGTTCTTTCCCGTCATGCTTCCCTACCGTTCGAGGCGGTGTGTCTTTACCGAAAGGATGGGGTGCTTTCGGAGCAGATGGTTTCGACAGGTGCGAAGATGATAAGAGTCCCCCGCAAAAGGAGTTGGATTGTTTATATATGGAGGCTGTGCAGGGCTATCAAGGCGAACGGCATCCATATCCTCCATGCTCAAACCTCTCTGAATGCTATGATAGCGATTGTTTGCTCTTGGTTTACGGGAGTGAAGGTTGTGACCACATTCCATGGTTTTGGTTTTGTCAAGGCTCCACGCACGCTCAGGAGTTTTATTTTCAAGGGGAGCGACAGGGTGGTCTTTGTCAGCGAGGGTCTGAAGGAGGCGTTTGTGAAGCATGGAGTCTTTGGTTGTGACGAGAAGCTGACAGTCGTCCATAACGGCATCAATTTAGACAAGTTCTCCATGCGGCGGTGCACCGCCGCTGGTGTTAAAGCTAAGGGTGAGGAGATCCTCAAGATGTGCATGGTGGGCAGTTTTGGCGAAGGGCGGAACCATTTGCTTGTTTGCCGATTCCTCAGACTGCTGAAACTGGAGGGGGTTGACTTTCATTTCACCTTTGTGGGGGCTGCACGCCCAAAGGAGATGGAGTTGTACAACGAATGCATCAGGTATTGCAACGAAGAGGGGTTGAACGGGGAGGTTACGTTTGCTGGGCTGTGCGACAATGTACCCGAGATTCTGAGCAAGATGGACGCTTTTGTCTATTCCACCCGTCACGATAGTTTCGGACTGGCAGTGGTGGAGGCCATTGCATGCGGCGTACCCACTTTTGTGAACGACTGGTGCACCATGAAGGAGATAACGCAGAACGGACGATGGGCCACGCTGTACCAGACGGATGATGAAGAGTCGTTGTTGACAGCCTTCAAGGACTTCCTGTCCCGCCGTGAGGACTATGAGGCACGAGCCCTCCAAAGTGCCTACGAGGTGAGGGAGACTTACAGCATTGAGAGTCACATCAGAGCCCTCAATATTCTGTATAGTGAAATTCAGAATTGAAAAGATGGAAATGCGTGTATATGTTAATGTGTGAGTCAATTTTTAATTATTTAGCCGTGTTTCAATTTTCACTTTTCATCTTTCAATTATTTTCACCTTTCAATCGGATTAATACATTCGCAAATCAATCAACTAATTAACAATTAAAAAGGGATGAATTCACTGATTAAGAAGATTGACCGTTTTGACAAATGGGCAAAGAGCTACATCCGACGCCAACCAAGAACCACCCTTCTGTCAAAACTGCGGGACTATGCCATCCTTGCCCGTGCTTACTTCGTCCAGCATTTCTCGTTGGATGAGATGGAGTATTATAACTATCTTGATTTGTCAAAGCGGGAACGGCACCAGCTTGTACCCCGCAAGGAAGATATCATTTTTCTGAGACAGGTGAACAATGTGACCGATACGTCCATATTGAGCGACAAGAGGAAATGCTACCTATATTTTAAAGATTATTACCATCGGGACATTTTGGCCGTGGATGAAAGGGAAGCAGCAGAACCGCAGAGCAAACAGGAGTTTATTGATTTCGTTCGCACCCATGGAATTGTTATCCTTAAGCCTGTTGGAGAGTGCGAAGGCAGGGGGGTACAAATGGTCGACTCATCAAAATATGACGACGAATCTCTTGAGGATCTTTTATCTACCTATACAGACGGTTACATGGCAGAAGAAAAGGTGATTCAATCGGACTTTATGGCCGCTGTGCATCCTGCATCGGTGAACACTATACGCATCAACACTGTCCGATATGACGACGGGATAGAAGCCATCTGGCCTACATGGCGAATCGGCCGGGGTGACTCGGTGGTGGACAATTACAGTGCTGGCGGCATTTCGGTGACCATCGATGCGCAAACGGGCATCACCCAACGTGCCATCAGTAAAAACAACACATCTTTCACTACCCATCCTGACACCAACGTCCCTCTCCTCGGAGTTTCCATTCCCCACTGGGCGGAACTCCGCAACATTGTCTGCGAAATGGCCGCGAAACTGCATGACATTCGTTTTGTGGGGTGGGACATGTCCCTCACTCCCAATGGCTGGGTGGTCATCGAAGCCAACTACGAACCCGACAACAAAGCATGGCAGCGGTGTTCACCCAACGGTCTCAGAGACGACTTTGAGCAGATAAAAAAAAGGCTTGGCAAATAAAAAAGGGGAATGGCAAATGCTTATTTCCATTCAACATCACAGTAAAACAATATGAAAGTAACGAAAATAACCATCACTGGTGGCGCCGGATTTATCGGATCCAACCTGTGTGAATTTTTCTCCAAAGAAGGATACGATGTAACCTGCTTGGACAACCTCTCAACGGGTTTCAAACATAATATCGAGCCAATGCTTTCACTTCCCAATTTCCACTTTGTTGAAGGGGATATTCGGGACTTGGAGACGTGCCGCCACGTTGTGGCGGGCTGCGACGTGGTGCTGCATGAGGCTGCACTGGGCAGCGTTCCCCGCAGCATCAACGACCCTATCAACACCAACGCCAACAACATAGATGGATTCCTCAACATGCTGGTCGCAGCACGCGATGCGGGTGTCAGGCGTTTTGTCTACGCCGCCAGCTCCTCGACCTACGGTGACAGCATTGTGCTGCCAAAAAGGGAGCATCTTATTGGCCGTCCTCTCTCACCTTACGCCATCACAAAGTTTGTCAACGAGCTGTATGCAAATGTCTTTTCAAACCTCTACGGCATAGAAACCATTGGGTTGCGCTACTTCAACGTCTTCGGCCGTCGGCAGGACCCAAACGGAGCCTACGCAGCGGTAATCCCACTCTGGGTGAAAGCACTTATCAACCACGAGTCGCCCTTTATTAATGGTGACGGCACCTACTCGCGCGACTTCACCTATATCGACAATGTGATTCAAGCCAACCGTTTAGCCGCTCTTATTCCCTCGCAAGAACTCAGTCAAAAACTTGCCGCATACAATCAATCGCTGCCTACCGACAGCCCCCGCGATACTGTCTTCAATGTGGCTTTTGGTGGCAACACGACCCTTAACGCCCTCTTCGACTGTCTGAGAACCAACCTGTCGCACTTCGACCCCACGATTGCCTCCATCCAACCCACCTACCGTGACAACCGTCCTGGCGACATCCCCCACTCACAAGCTTCCATTGCAAAGGCGCAAAGTGTGTTGGGATACCATCCGGAATTCGATGCCCTTAACGGTTTTGCCCACGCCTGTGAGTGGTATTGGAACAACCTCAAGAATGCTTGAATGTGGGAATGCGTTTGTGAATGCGTGAATGTGGGAATGTGTTAATGTGTGAGTTTTATTACCCGCGGTGGTGCACCTCTTTCAATTTTCACTTTTCACCTTTCACTTTCAATTGTTTCTAATTATTAATTATGAAGATTCTCTTTGTGGCCAGTGGCAATAAAAGTGTCGGCTCCGTCAGCCCCTTTGTCCAGTCGCAGTATGACTCCCTTTGCCGGGAGGGGCTGGAGATGATTCTTTTCCCAGTCCGCGGCAAGGGATGGAAAGCCTACGCCCGAACGATACCCCAACTGCGCAAAATCATCCTCCAAGAACGCCCAGACGTGGTTCATGCACATTATTCCGTGTGCGGCATCCTCGCCACGCTGGCCACGCTCTTCTCCCGCACCAAGGTGGTAGTCTCCATTCTGGGCAGCTTCCCCCACAGGAACTTCAAAAGACGTTGGGTGCGCTTCTGCATCAGGCATGTATGGGATGCAACGATTGTGAAGTCCCAGCGCACGGCGGACCAGTTAGGTCTTCAACTACCCGTAATCCCAAACGGGGTGAATCTGGACCAATTTTCCATCATCCCCCACGACGAGGCCCGAAGGCAGTGCGGCTTTGACGGAGGAAAAAAATACATTGTATGGTGCTCGGACCCTGCCCGCCCCGAGAAACGTTTCGACTGGGCGGAGGAGGCCGTCCGCGCCCTCGAAGACCCGAAGGCAGTGCTGCTGCCGGTCTACGGCCGTCCGCACAACGAAGTGGCGCGCCACCTATGCGCCGCGGACGTGCTGCTGCTGACATCGGTTTCGGAAGGGTCTCCCAATGTCATCAAAGAGGCCATGTCGGTCAACTGCCCCATTGTCAGTACCGATGTGGGCGACGTTAGCTGGATTACCCGCGGTATTGAGGGAACATACGTAGCACCTGTTGGCGACATCGCAGCCCTCGCCACCTGCATTCGCCAGGCACTGGACTTCGGCCGCCGCACCAAGGGGCGGCAGCGCATCATCGAATACGGCATCACAACACACAGCATTGCGCAGAAAATCATCAAAATCTATGACGCTTTATAACATTCTTGACTTATATCTCTTTCTCCCCCTTGGCGACTGGGTGAACCACAGCTGCGTAGGCCGCGAGTTGAAACGCATGCGAAGCCAAGACCGCCTTAGCGAAGAGGAAATCCGCACCTTGCAGAACACGAAGCTGCAAAAGCTCATTCACCACTGCTACGAGACGGTGCCCTACTACAGGCAACTCTTCGACAGCCTCGGGGTGAAACCGGAACAAATACGCTGCCGCGAGGATTTGAAGGTGCTGCCACCCCTCACCAAGCAGACCATCCGCGACAATTACAAGCAGATGTTCAGCACCTCTGTGGATCCCAAACGGCTGCGGAAAAGCTCGACAGGGGGCAGCACAGGCACCCCTCTCAACTTCTGCACCGACGCCCGCGAATGGAGCTGCTGGAAAGCCTCCACGCTGAGGGCGTGGGAGTGGTACGGCATCCACCTCGGCGACAAAATCTTCTCCCTCGGCGGCAACTCCATCAATCAGAAGAAGTCGCTCCTGTCATTCAAAGGCCTATATGACAGGATTATTATGCGCAACTATAAATTCAGCAGCGCGGATGTTACGGACGAGTGTATGCAGAGCCACTACGAGGCCTTGATGAAGCTGCGCCCCACGGCGCTGAGGGGCTACGGCTCCTCGCTCTACATTCTGGCCCGATACATCGAAAGCCATGGCCTCCCCCTCTGCCCCATCAAGGCCATCCTGACCACAGGCGAGGTTCTGGTAGGCGAATACCGCCGCAAGATTGAGGAGGTGTTCCATGCCCCGGTGTACGACGCCTACGGTGCCGGCGACGGTGGAATCCTCTCCCACGAATGTCCCTGCCACGAAGGTTTCCACATCACCGAAGAATCCTGCATCATAGAAATCACGGACAAGGAAGGCCACCCACTCCCCGACGGCGAGATTGGGCAGGTCTGTACCACGGATTTGGACAACTACGCCTTCCCCTTCCTGCGCTACCATGTAGGCGACATGGCCTACCTGAAGAAGGAGCGATGCTCCTGCGGCCGCAACACACGGCTCATCGGCGAGGTGATGGGGCGTGCCGGACGCCTCCTCTACAACAAGCAGGGAACCCCCATCTCACCTACCATGCTCCCCATCATGCTCTACCCCAACCTCAACTTCCAAATTCCCGCACACCAAGAGCTATATAACAAAATCGACAAATACCAAATCCGTCAGGATCGGAACGGCGACATCTCCGTACTGCTCAAACTCAAAAAGAAGGACGAACCCAAAGAACAATTCAACTACATCAAGGACAACTATTGCAACCACTTCAAGGGCTCTGATGTCAGCCTCCTCTTTGTTGACGAGATACCCTGCCTCCCCTCTGGGAAGGAGGACTACTGCATATCCGAATATCAATATCCAAACTTATGAAGAAAAAACTTGTCATCTGTGGGGGCGGCAGCAGCGCCCACACGCTAATACCCTTCCTCAAAGACTCCATCTTCGACGTATCTATCTACACTTCCCGGCCCGCGCAATGGCACAACCAGATAGACCTTGAGTGGCACAACCCTCAAGGTGAGATTCTCGGCACCTATTCCGGAACCCTACAGGCCGCCTCGGACAATCCAAAAGACCTCATTCCCCATGCCGACTACATCGTCTTCTGCATGCCGGTTCACAAATACCGTGTGGCACTGCACACCATTGCACCCTTCATCAACAAGGACAAGACCGTTTTCATCGGCACCGTCTACGGCCAGGGTGGCTGGAACTGGATGATTGACGAGGTGAAAGCCGTGTACGGGCTGGACAATGTCGTCTCCTTCGCTTTCGGACTCATCCCATGGATTTGCCGCATCATCCAATATGGCAAGAGGGGCGTCACCTACGGCTGCAAAGCCGCCAACTATGCCGCCTGCTCTCCCGCCGAATACTTCCCCACCATCAACAACGAACTGCTGGAGCACATCTGCTACCACTGGTTCGGGAAAGGCAAAGTGGAACAATGCAGCAACTTCCTCTCCCTCACACTTTCTGTCGACAACCAAATCATCCACACCTCTCGCTGTTTAGGCCTCTATAAAGTGCACGGCCGCACCTGGAAAAAGAGGGAGGATGTACCCTGGTTCTACAAGGACTATGACGACCTCTCGGCACAACTCCTCTCCAGTCTGGATGCGGAATACTCCTTGGTGCGCAACGCCATCAAAGCCCTCCATCCCGAAAAGGACTTCCGCTACATGATGGACTACCTCGCCCTGGAGCGCTTCTCCTACCAGTCGCACAACACCGACATCAAAGAATCTTTCGTCACCTCGCAAACCCTCACCTCCATCGGCACGCCCATCGTTCAGAACAGCGACGGCCTTTGGGAGATAGACCGCACCAGCCGCTTTTTCCTCGACGACATCTACTACGGCAACTGCATAGCCAAATGGATGGCCGAGCAGTTGGGCATCCTAACCCCCACCATTGACGAGATACTGCGCTGGGCACAACTTGTACGCCAAGAAGACATCATCGGTCCCGACAACCACCTGCTCATAGACAGCCCGGACCTGAAAGAACCTATGAAGTCAGGCATACCCGCCTACTACGGCTTCCACACCATCGAGGACTGCATTGACTAAGAGGCACGTTCATATTGAAAATTGAAAACCTTACGAATTGAAATGCAGCAACCATGTCCGCTCCCCGTTTCAATTTTCACTTTTCAATTGGATTAACACATTCACGAATTAACACTTTCGAAAGATGGAATATGTTGAACACCGCACTGTGAAGTCCATCCTCAAAGGCATCTGGACACATACCCTCTCGGACATTGCCATGTTCACCTTCCCCTACCAGCTCACCACCGCCATCCACCGGCTGCGGGGCGTGAAGATCGGCAAGCACACTCACATATCGCGCCACGTGGTACTGGACGACCACAACCCCGAACTCATCGAAATCGGCAGCGGCGTATACATCACCTACGGGGTCATCATCATCTGCCACAAACGCGATATGGACTACTACTACCCCGGCATCCAAGGCAAGAACTGGCCTTTCAAGACCGCCAAAGTGGTGCTGAAGGACAACTGCCACATCGGCATCGGCAGCATCATCATGCCGGGAGTCACCATTGGCGAAGGAGCCATCGTCGGGGCCGGAAGCCTTGTCACCCACGACGTTCCTCCATACAGCGTCGCTGTGGGTTCGCCAGCCAAAGTGGTCAAAACCTACACCGCGGATAATAACTAAAGTCCGAATGTTTTGATTTTCAATTCTTGATTATATGAAATATATCTTCGAGCTCAACCATCCCAAGCATTACTATCAATTCAAATACATCATGCAGGCCCTGCAAAAGCAAGGCCACGAAATCCTTGTCCTTGCACGGGACAAAGACGTGCTGCTCAAGGTGCTGGAGGAGGAAGGGGTCCCCTACACCATCTTCGGCAAGCACCACAAGAGCATGACAACCAAGATTCTGGGCACCTTTGCCATCATCAAGAACTATTTGGCAATAGCGCGCCGGTTCCGACCCGACTTCTACGTATCGAAAGGCTCCTGGTACGGCACCTTCACCGCCAAGCTGATGCACCGAAAGTCAATCATCTTCATCGACTCGGAAGTCATTCCGCTCAACAACCGTTTCGTGGTACCCATCTGCACCAAAGTCATCACGGCGCAGTCGTTCAAATTGGACTACGGCTCGAAGCATATCCGCATGCCCGGTCTCTTTGAGGACTGCTACCTCTCCCCCACCGTCTTTCAGGCCGATCCCTCCATCCTCCAGCGCTACAACCTCGCCCAACCTTACGCCATTCTCCGTTTTGTGGGCTGGCAGGCCAACCACGACGTAGGCCGGTCCGGCTTCACACTCCAGCAGAAAGAAGAACTGGTCCGCACCGTTTCCAAGTACATGACCGTCTACATCTCGTCGGAAAAACCCCTCCCCGAACACCTTGCCAAATACCAACTGCCCACCCCGGCAGCACTCATACACCATGTTCTCAGCGCCGCCAGCCTCTATGTGGGCGACTCACAGACCATGGCCACCGAGGCCGCACTTGTAGGCACACCCGCCATCCGCTCCAACTCCTTTGTGGGCCCCAACGACATGTCCAACTTCATCATGCTCCAGGAGACCTACGGCATGCTCTTCAACATTGCCGACCCCGCTGAGGCGATAAGAAAAGCCGAGGAACTGGCCGCGCAGGACCACAAGGCCGAATGGCAACAAAAACGGGAGAAATACTACGCCCACACCGGCGACATCAATGCCACCCTCACCGACTTGCTCACCAACCTGTAGCAACATACCATTCAGAACGGTGAATTTGTGAATGTGGGAATGTGTTAATTCGTTAATGTGTTAATGTGTGAGTCCCGTTTCAATTTTCATTTTTCACCTTTCAATTGCTTTTCACCTTTCAATTTCGCTGACCCATGCCCAAGGAGAAAATCTGCCTGATCACCAACGACGTAGAGACCACCTCTATCCTCAACCACAAACTGCGGGACAAGACCGGCCAATACGTCCTGACCCAAGGAATGCCACGGCTGCTCGACCTGTACGACAAATACCAAGTCAAAGCAACATTCTTCTACACCGGCCACATTGCCCAGCTGTACCCCGACGTGGTGAAAATGGCGCACCAACGGGGCCATGAAGTCGGCTCGCACGGCTTGACGCACGAGGTGGACCAAGCCTTCGACGTGCTCACGCCCCGCCAGCAACTCGCCCACCTCAAGCAGTCCAAACAAATTTTGGAGGACATCATCGGGGAAGAGGTCATCTCCTTCCGGGCCCCCGCAGCGCGGGTCGACAAGACCTTCCCCACCATCATGCAGGAGGCGGGATTCAAGGTGGACAGCTCCGTCTCGTCCCAACGGTTAGACATGATGTTCTCATTCGGGGCGTTGAAAAAGCTGCATTGGCTCACTGCCCCAAGACGACACTACTTCACCAACCCGGACAACATCTTCCAACGCGGCAACTCGGACATCATGGAAGTGCCCATCTCCGCCTTCGGATTCCCCTATATCGGCACCTTCATGCGCATTGCGCCCGCCCTCAACCGCCTGACCCGTACCGCCCTCTACTGGGAAACCCTCTGCACGGGCCGCCAGTTCGTCTTCCTCACCCATCCCAACGAGTTTATCGACGAGGACCGCGAGACCACCAAAATCCAACGCCGCACCGACAACTACATCTCCTACCTCCTGGCCGACGTGCTGCGCCACAGGCTGAAGGTGAAGAACCTCGGCGAAAAAGCCCTCCCGCTGTTTGAGCGGGAATTGAAGTTTTTCCAACAGAAGGGCTTCAAGTTCACCACCTGTCGGGACCTCTACGAGGGAAGTAGGCCGACCGCTGGTGCGCCAATCGTCTCCTGACGCTTCGCTCCTTCGGGGTCGCCTGCGGGACAATTCCATAACATTTCTCCTATTTTGAATGGGCGAATGATTGCACATACGAGGGTCGACGAAACAGAAAGAAGCGGAGCCAGAGTTACCGATCTTTATTGATACACTGGGGAATCAAAGAGGGCGAAAGGTATTGTTGCCCACTTTTGTATTGCCCATTTTGACTTCCATTTTTATCTCTTATCAAATATCCATTGAAACATGCCAGCAAAAGAAGTGTTACAATTCTACGGATTGGACAGCCCCTGGGGCAAAGTATGGTACGCCATCAAATTCCTATGGCGGTTCTTCCTTGATAAACTGATATTCATCACTCCCGTCAAGTCGTGGCGGACGGTGATGCAGCGATGGCGCGGAGTGAACATCGGCAAAGGCGTATACATAGGCCACGAGGTGATATTCGACCGTGTGTTTACGGACCAGATTACCATTGGCGACTATTCGTCCATCGGCGACCGCGCCATCATCACCGCACATGCCAATATCCCGTCGGACACCATCCTGAAGAAAATCTATCCCCGCGACATAAAAAAGACCACCATCGGCAAGGGGGTATGGATTATGCCCAATGTAACCATAGTGCCCGGGGTGACCATCGGCGATGAATCCGTTGTGGCCACAGGGGCCGTCGTCACCAAGGATGTGCCGTCCCGCGTGCTCGTTGCCGGTGTACCCGCCAAGGTGGTGAAGGACCTGAGCCCCCTGCTTGAGCCCTTTGACAAGAAAGCATCGGTGTGAGGAAGCCCCCACCAGTGCAAACCCAAAACCGAGTTTTATGCGTGATTTCACCCTGAAAGCATATAAGCAACTGCTCCTCGCCCTGCAACAATCCGGCTATCGGTTTCAGACGTTCGAGGAATTTATTACCGCGCCCCTTGAAGGGAAGACGGTCACCATGCGGCACGATGTGGACGAGCTGGCCTGGAACGCATTGGCCATAGCGCGTGTGGAAAAAGAACTTGGCATCCGGGCAACGTATTTCTTCCGCATCGTGAAGCAAAGCAACGTGCCGGAAGTCATCAAAGAAATTGTGGAAATGGGGCACGAGGTGGGCTACCACTATGAGGACCTGGCCGTGGCCAAAGGCGACGAGGAAACGGCCATGGATACATTCAAGAGCAACCTGGCCTACTTCCAGACCTACTATCCGGTACGAACGGTGTGCATGCATGGGAGTTCCACCTCCAAATACGACAACCGGCTGCTGTGGAAGAACCATTCACTCGCCGACTACGGGTTGATTGGCGAGCCGTATCTTTCCATCGACTTCAAGCAAATCTACTATCTGACCGACACTGGGTACGCCTGGGATGGCGGACGCTTTGCCACACGCGACATTGTGGAAAGCCCCTTCCGGCTTGCCTTCCATTCCACCGCCGAAATCGTCGGGAGCATCAACTCAGGCTCTTTCCCTGACAAAGCCATGATCCTTGCCCATACCCTCTGGACCGACAGCTTGGCACAATGGTACTGGCTGCACACGAGGGAATACCTCCGCAACAGGCTGAAACTCTTGGCAAAGGACAACAAGTTTGTGGCCAATGTGTACAACCGGCTTGTGGCTGCATACTGGAAGAGGTGACAGCCTCTCCCCTAAATTTTAATTTTCAATGATACAATAATAATACCAACACACACGTTATAACAAAATAAACAATGAAAATGAGATTAATACGACCCCTCTTATTAGTAGCCCTGTGTGGGACGCTGGCTCTCACATCCTGCGTGACGCCAAGCCAGGTAAACTACCTTCAGGACATGCGGCACGGAAGCCAGATTGAGCTCGAAAACAAGTTCCAAGCCAAGATATGTCCCTACGACGAATTGGACATATTTGTTTTCGGCCCCTCCGGCGAGGAGGATCTTGCAAAGCCTTTTAACATCAGCTCGAAAAGCATCGGCAGTTCCGGTGCCCAACGCGGTGCCTACCTTGTCGACGTCAATGGCGACATACAGTTCCCCGTGCTTGGAAACATCCATGTGGCAGGCATGACCCGACTGGAATTGCAGGACAACATCAAGCACCGGCTGGAAAGCGAGAACCTGTTGAACCAGGCCGTTGTGATGGTCCGATTCGCCAACTTTAAGATTTTCTTCCTCGGCGCCGAGGGCGGCAAGTCCATCACGATTACCAACGAGCGCTGCACGTTCCTCGAAGCCCTGGCTTTGTGCGGCGACCTGAGCATTTATACCAGCCGTAACAAGATTGCCGTAATGCGCGAAATTGACGGCAAGATGGTTATGCGCTATCTTGACCCCCGCTCGTCGTCAGTCTTCCAGGACCCTTTCTTTATGCTGCAACAGAACGATTTTATCATCACACAGAATTACAACACTTCCACCACCCGTATGGAGGCTCGCAACTTCGTCAGCATGTGGGCCACGACGGCCATGTCAACCATCACGCTGGTTCTGACTATCATCAATCTGCTTAAGAAGTAACATTCGCATAACATAAATAATACACCTTTATATTATGGCCGACAAAAATACTGAACCGATTCAGACTGACCTTTCGTTTCTTGACGATAAGCAGTCCGTCACTTTCCGCATCAAGGATATTGTTTTCCTTCTGCTGCGCAACATCCATTGGCTGCTGCTCTTCGCCGTGGTGGGGGCTGTGGTGGCCAATTTCTATGCCCGGAGGCAGGAGAAGAGTTTCGCCAGCCATGCCAAGATTCTGATACGCAGTGGCAACGAGCTTGGCATCAGCGACGACGACACGCGCGAGGCCACGTTGCGCTCCACCCTTGGCTTGCGGTCCTTCTATTCCAGCACGATCAACAATGAGATTATGATACTCACCTCCAAGACCACTATCCGCAAAGTGGTGGAGGAGTTGAACCTCAACATGTCATACTCTACAAAAACGCGGTTTATCCATCGTGACAAAGACCTCTACCGCTCCTCGCCCATCGAGATTGTTACTGCCGATAAAGACGACGGCTTCTCGCTGCCAGGCAAGATGACCGTGTCCATTATTGACAAGAACTATGCTTTGCTGCACTCTGCGGGACATCACTCGCTGTATATCCCCTTTGACAAGGTTGTCATCACCCCCATGGGACGGCTCTCCATCCGCAAGACCTGGGCTTTCGAAGAGGAATATATTGGTCAAGACATTATCATCCGCAACAGACCTGTGGAGGCTGTGGCGGACTATTACCGCGGCAAGCTGAGCGTGAACCGCGACAGCGAGCGGAACACGATTCTGAACTTGAACATGCGCGACGGGTCCGCGCAGCGGTGCGCGGATTTTATCAACGCCCTGATCCGTGTATATAACGATGGCGCGGTGAACGACAAGAAGCGCATCATTTCCGACACGTACAACTACATTAACGAGCGTATCAACATTATCAGCGGCGACCTTGACGCGCAGGAGTCCGCCATGGCCAATTACCGCAGCAGCAACGATGTGGTGACATCAGCATCGGTAGGCGAGTCGTATATTCACACCACGCTACAGTCCGACCAAGAGGCGAAGCGGCTACAGGCGGAGTTGGAGATGGTGCGCATGCTCCTTGCCGCCGTCCGCTCGAACGATGGCAGCCGCATCATCCCCATCGGCAGCATGACCAATCCCGTCATTGTGCAGTACCTGAACACGTATAACCAGAATGCCCAGTCGGTGGCCCGTTATATTGAGTCCGGAACGGTGAACAATCCCGTGGCGGCCAAGACGATTGAGAACCAACGCCAGCTTCAGCAGGATTTGGCCAGCATGACTGAGGGGTACATAGCCTCGTTGGAGCAGCGCATCATGAATGAGCGCAACACGGCCAATTCGGCCTCCATCAAGATGCGATCCGTCCCGCAGAAGCAGATTTACTTGGAGGGTATGGAGCGCAACCAGAAGATCAAGGAGCAGCTGTATGTCTCCCTCCTCACCCGGCGCGAGGAGCTGATGATCAGCCAGCCCTCATTAGAAGGCAGCGCCAAGGTGATTGACGCCGCCTTGGTCGACAACTCGCCGGTGTATCCCAACACACAGCACATCACCTTTATGGGCTTTATCATCGGCCTGATAATCCCCGTGGTGTTCTACCTGCTGAAACGCCTCTTCGACACTCAGGTGAAGACCTATGCCGACATCGAGGCTGCCACGACGATCCCCTTCCTGTGCGAGATACCCGCCCTGTCCGAAAGCGACCTCGGCAAGGTGGAGAAGGACAAGAAGAAGGGCAGACGGAACAAGGAGGCTCTAAAGGTGCCGGACAACATTATTGTTGCCGGTAGCGACCGTGAAGGCATAGCCGAATCCTTCAGACACCTGCGTGCCAAAATCGAATTCCTCAGCGGCAAGCAGGGCCAGGCCAAGGTGCTGCTCTTCACCTCCCTCATGCCTGGTTCAGGCAAAACCTTTACAACCAGCAATCTGGCGGCATGCATAAGCCTTACCGACAAGAAGGTATTGATTATGGACATCGACCTCCGCAAAGGGTCCCTCTCCCACCGTTTCTATAGCCGCCACAAACCGGGTTTGGTCAATTACCTGACAGAGAAAGAAGGCGATATTGACAAGCTCATTCAGCACGGTGTTGTTGCTCCGGGCGTCGACGCGCTCTTCTCGGGGCCCATCCCGCCCAACCCTGCCGAATTGCTCAGCACTTCCCGCTTCGACGAACTCTTTGAGATACTGCGGAAACGTTACGACTACATCATCATCGACGCCTCACCCGCGGGCATGGTTGTCGACACCGACCTCATCAAACGTGTTGCCGACCACACTTGCTTCATGATTCGCGCCCGCAAATTCGACAAGCGCATGCTCCTTGACGTTGAACGCCTGTACAAAGAAAAGGCTTTCCCCAGCATGTGCATCATCCTTAACGACGTCAAATACGAGAAGCAATCCCTCTACGGCAACCATTACGGGTATGGCTACGGCTATGGTTATGGCTACGGATACGGCTATGGCTACGGCTATGGCTACAATCCCGAAGAGGAGGAAAAGGGAAGCAAGAACCCCTTGGCCAAAATATTCAAGTTCAAGAAATAGACACCCGTTTTGGCAGTGGAAAACGAAAAGCCCATCACCGTCACCTCGCCGTTGCTGCCCGACCCCGACGACCTCAACCGGTTGCTGAAGGAAATCTGGGCCGCCCAATGGATTACCAACAACGGCAAATTCCACCAGCAGCTGGAGGATGCCCTGTGCAAATACCTCAAGGTGCCATACATCAGCCTTTTCACCAACGGCACCCTCCCGCTGCTCACAGCCCTGCAGGCCCTCCGTGTCAGCGGGGAGGTCATCACCACCCCGTACAGCTTTGTGGCCACAACACACAGCATCTGGTGGAACGGGCTGAAACCAGTATTTGTGGACATAGACCCAAGCAACTGCGGCCTTGACCCAGACCGCATCGAAGCCGCCATCACCCCGCGCACCACAGCCATCATGCCTGTCCACTGCTACGGAAAGCCCTGCGACGGTGCACGCATCCAACAAATTGCCGACAAATACGGGCTCCCCATCATCTACGATGCCGCCCATGCTTTCGGGGTCGAGGTGGACGGACAATCCATCCTGAATTGGGGCAACCTGTCCACCCTCAGTTTCCACGCAACCAAAGTCTACAACACTGCCGAAGGCGGAGCACTGATTATGCACGACGAGAGCATGAAGAGGCGCATCGACTACCTGAAAAACTTCGGCTTCGAGAGCGAGACAGAGGTTGTCGCACCCGGCATCAACGGCAAGATGGACGAGATTCGCGCCGCCATCGGGCTGCTCAACCTGCAACAGGTGGACCGCTGCATCGAAGCCCGCCATCAGGTTGCCGTCCGCTACCGCAACGCCCTGCGGTCCGTCCCCGGTATCCGCTTCTTCGACGACATGCCCGGCGTGAAACACAACTATAGTTACTTCCCCATCTTTGTCAACGCCGACGAGTACGGCATGACGCGCGACGACCTTTATAACAAGCTGAAAAGCCATGGCATCCTCAGCCGTCGCTATTTCTACCCGCTCATCAGCCAGTTTGACACCTACCGCGCCCTGCCCAGCGCAGCCCCTGAGAACCTGCCCAACGCAACCCGCATTGCCAACGAGGTCATCTGCCTCCCCATGCACCACCTGCTGTCCGACGGCGACCTGAACCGCATTATCGACCTCGTGGCCTCGCCCCATACGGCATAGACAAACAGCAATGCCTGAACACCATAGGTGCCACAGCCTTCCCAAACGGTTGTGGCACCTTTTTTATTCCACCGCACGCCCACTCCTTCTGCAATCGTCATCCCACACAGGACATCTCAGTTCCCCCAACCAGAAAGGGAAAATGTAGCGGTAATGAAGGACAATGGGTGCAGAAGTATTGGAGCGACAGGGGAGGAAAAAAGGGTCTGCCCCGCGCATTTGTCCCCCTCAGCAGAGGGATAGCGGCAACTTTTTTATTACTGACAGAAAAAAAAGATGTATCTTTGCACATTCAAAAGGAAACACCCCCAGCCATGAAAGACAAGCAGAACTCACTGATAATCTTGAAGTCTACCCTAAGCAGGCTTCCCTCCTACTATTGCATCATTGAGGAGCGACAGGCCTTGGGCGAGGAGTATATCTCGGCAACGGCGATAGCCGAAAGCCTGTCAATAAATCCCGTGCAAGTGCGCAAGGATATAGCCAGCATCTGCTCCGAGCCCGGACGGCCCAAGCTGGGTTTCAAAATCGACACGCTGCTCAATGACCTGAAGATGTACCTAGGCTACGACCACTATGACGAAGCGGTGCTTGTGGGCGTAGGGGCACTGGGCCATGTGCTGATGCAGTACGGCGGATTTGCCAACTATGGGTTGGGCATTGTTGCCGGTTTCGACAAGACCGTCCGCGACAAGTTTATTGCCGACAAGCCTGTTCTGCCTGTGTCAAAATTGGTGTCCTTCCTGCGGCGCACACATATCAAGATCGGAATCATCGCCGTCCCCGCCAACGAGGCACAAAACGCTGCGGACCTGCTTGCGGCCGGGGGTGTGAAAGCCGTTTGGAACTTTGCCCCAACCACCATCAATCTACCCGACAACATCCTGGTCAAGAACGAGAATCTTGCCGCCTCGCTGGCTGCACTCACAGCCGAACTATTGCGTCGCAGCTGAACGGATGCTTCAGCTCCTATTCCTGACTTTGGAGGATAGATTACCCGAAAGCAAGCCAACCCATTAGGCACCCGTCCATCACAAATACTTCAGAAATGAAGAAAATATGATTTTGCGGCGGCATATTCGATAAAAAAAGTTTGAATGATAAAATTTTTTATCACTGTATATCAACAAAATATGCTCATATAGAAAAGTTTTATTTTGTATATTGCGTTTATTTTGTATTTTTGCAATTATAAAAAAGAGGAGAGGACATTGACAAGTGCCACACGTTGAGGAGGTAAAGACCATTTCGACGGTGGCAGAAATATGCAAAAAATAAAAAAAAGGTGCCTTATTCCATCAAAATGGACAAGTTACCTTTTTACTCATTTTCAAACCGAAAGAGAGACGGCCCAACAACTATATATGCCCACACTGCAACAACACCGCATCGCCCCTACTACCCCAATACATCTTTGCCGAATATGGGAAACGGTACGTCCCAAACATGGAAACAAACGGCTCCGCCTCAAGGCCCAGCCACAATATATACGATAAAAAAACAACAATATGACCATCAAAGTTTGTGTTGGCAGTTCATGCCACTTAAAAGGATCATACGAAGTCATCGAAGCCTTCAAGGAAGTGCTGAAGAAGTACGATGTTGAGGACTTGGTTGACCTACAGGCAAGTTTCTGCCTGGGACACTGCGCCAAAGGGGTGACTGTGCTATGCGAAGGCGATGAGCCCGCCGCAAAGGGGCCTCAGGTCGAGACCTGCCCCGAAGGGTTTATCCTCCACAATGTCAATGCTCAAAATGCTGAAGAGCTTTTTGCTACCGAAATCTACCCTAAACTAAATCTGAATTAGACTAAAAAAATACATGTCAGACTATCTTGAATTTAAGACGGTGCAATGCAAGGATTGCTACCGTTGTGTGCGTGAATGCCCCGTAAAGGCCATTGAAGTGAAGTCTCATCACGCTCAAATTATTGAAGAACACTGCATTTTGTGCGGACACTGCACGATGGTTTGCCCGCAAAATGCCAAGATTGTACACAGCGAGTTGCCGCTGGTGCGGGAGTTGCTTGCTTCGGGTGCGAAGGTTGCCGCCACGGTGGCGCCCTCGTTCATCAGCAGTTTGCAGCTTGAGGACTTCTCCACGCTGCGCATTGCGCTGGCCAAACTGGGGTTTGCCATTGCCGAGGAGACGGCCGTGGGAGCCCAAGCCGTGGTGGAGGAGTACAAGCGCGTGCTGGCCAAGGGCGAGATGCGCAACTTCATCACTTCCGCCTGTCCGGCCGCTTGCAGGTTGATACAGATGTACTACCCCAAGGCGCTGCCCTACCTGGCTCCTGTCGATTCGCCCATGGTGGCCCATGCCAAGATGCTGCGCCGCAACGACCCCAACATGAAGGTTGTCTTCATCGGACCCTGCATTGCCAAGAAACGCGAGGCGGACGAGCACAATATCGACGCTGTGCTGACCTTCGAAGAGCTGCACACGTTGTTTGAAGAGAACGGTATCGACCTGGCAAGCATCAACCACCTGAGCATCGAAAACGACAATCAGAACGCCAACCGCGCCAAGGCGTTCCCCGTGACGAGAGGTATCATCCGCTCGTTCGACGCCCTGCCGGAAGGCTACCGCTATATGGCCATTGACGGTGCCGCCCGTTTGGCAGATGTGCTGGAGCAAATCGAGACTCTGAATCATGTCTTTATCGAGATGAACGTATGCCCCGGAGGTTGCATTGCCGGCCCCTGCTCCATCAAGCACGAAGGCGGCATGCTGAAAGCCGAGGACGATATATCGGCCTATGTGGAACACGAGATGGCCTCCCGCCCCAACGGTCCCGCACCCGATGCCGGCGTGTCGCTGAGCGTGGCCTATCCGCGTCTGCGCTCCCACAGCCGCCCCGCCAGCGAGAAGGAGATTGAGGAGGTGCTGCACCGCACAGGCAAGTTCACCAAACAGGACGAGCTGAACTGCGGAGCCTGTGGCTACAACACCTGCCGCGAGAAGGCCTGGGCCGTAGTGAACGGCTATGCCGACATAGACATCTGCCTGCCTTACATGCGCAAACGTGCTGAGAGCCTGGCCGTGGACATTGTCCGCAATTCGCCCGAAGGCGTGATACTGGTGGACTCTGACATGAACATCGTCGACACCAACGCCACAGCTATGAAGATGCTGGGCATGACGGGCAACCCCGAGAGCAATGTTGGGCGCCCCCTTGCCGAGTTCTTCCCGCCCATGGAGTTCTATGATGCCTACAACAAAAAGATGCGGGTGGAGAACAAGTGCTTGCACATTGGTGCCACAAACCGCTATGTAAGCCTGACGGTAAGCCTGCTGAGTGAACAGAACCTGCTGTTCGGCCTGATGAAGGACATCTCGGAACAGGTGAACTACGACAAGAAGCTGGACAAGGTGAAACTGGAGACCATCAGCACTACCGACGAGCTCATTATGAAACAAATGCGCGTGGCACAGGAGATTGCTTCGCTGTTAGGCGAGACTACTGCCGAGACCAAGGTGGCCCTGCTCAACCTGAAGAAAATGCTGCGCACATCGGTGGCCACGGAGGACAAAGAATGAAGGAACTCTGCATTGAATACGGATTCACGTCGCTGAACCATGTGGGTGAAGAGCTTTGCGGCGACAATGTGGAGATGTGCGTGCGAGGCGACTACACCACCCTTGTACTGGCCGACGGCTTAGGCAGTGGGGTGAAAGCCAACATACTGGCCACACTCACCAGCAAAATTCTCTGCACCATGGTGGCTAACGAAGCCGACATCGAGGAGTGCGTGGAAACCATCATTCAAACTCTGCCTGTTTGCAAGGAGCGCCAGTTGGCCTACAGCACATTCTCCGTAATCCACGTTGACAAAAACGGACACGGACACCTGTTTGAATTCGACAACCCCGAAGCCATCTGGTACCACAATGGCCACACACAGAATTTCCCCAATCGCGAACCCCACACCATCTGCGGCAAGCAGGTGTTCCACACCGAGTTGGAACTCGCGCCTGGCGACATGGTGTTTGTGATGAGCGATGGCACCATACATGCCGGCATCGGCCAGATACTGAATTTTGGCTGGCAGAGGAAGGAAATCATGGAGCATTTGGACAACAACGTCAATAGCCACATGTCCGCCCGTGCCGCGGCATGTCTGCTGGCGTCCGCATGCAACGACCTTTATCTTGACCGTCCCGGCGACGACACCACCGTGGCAGCCATCCGCGTGCGCCCACGCATGGAGGTGCACATCATGGTGGGCCCCCCGGTGGACAAGGACAAAGACCAGTTCTATGTAGAGCGTTTCTTGCAGGGAGCCGACAAGCGCATCGTGTGCGGTGGCACCAGTTCCCAAATTGTAGCCCGCTGCACAGGCAAGCAACTCAAAACCAGTTTCGATTTCCCCGACCGCGACGTGCCTCCCATTGGTTTCATTGATGGCATCGACCTCACCACCGAAGGGGTTATCACCCTGCGCCGACTGCTGACCTTGTCTGAGAAATATGTTTCCACCAAGGACCTCACGCCCAAAACTTACAGCAAGAAGGACGGTGGCTCGCTGCTGGCAAACATCATCTTCGAAGAGGCGACGCACGTCGTCTTCTTTGTGGGGCAAAACGTCAATGCCGCCCACCAAGGTTTGGACATAGACATTACCATGAAACTGAAACTCGTTGAGCACATCGCCGAGAACCTCCGTCGCATGGGTAAAGAAGTTACAGTAAACTACGATTGACATTTATGGAACAGAAGTTATTCGACACCAACGTACAATGGATTAAGTACAAAGTACTGAAAGAGGTGATACGCCGCGCCTATGAAGGGGGGCTTGATGATGCCTATATGGAAATACCCAAAATCATCAGTCCCGGCCCGAAATCGGAGCTGAACTGCTGCATCTACAAGGAGCGCGCCATCGTACAGGAACGCATCCAGATGGCAATGGGTGGCAACAAGGACAATCCCAACCCCGTGCAGGTGATGGAAACTGCTTGCGACGAATGCCCCTCGGCGGGCATGATGGTAACCCCTGCCTGTCGTGGATGCTTGATGCACGCCTGCAAAGACGTCTGCCCCCGCGGTGCCATCACCATCGTCGACCACCGTTGCGTCATCGACAAATCCAAATGCATCGAATGCGGCAAATGCTCCCAGGCATGCCCCTACAGCGCCATCATCGCCCAGAAACGTCCCTGCATGCAAAGCTGCAAAGTGAAAGCCATCAGCATCAACGAGGACGACAAGGCAGTAATCGACAACAACAAGTGCATCTCGTGCGGTGCTTGCGTGTACAAATGCCCCTTCGGTGCCATCACCGACCGCAGCCTGGTACTCGACATTATCAAACTTCTGCAAGAATCCGAAAATAACACTCGCTACCGCGTCTACGCCGTCATCGCTCCGGCCATTGTCAGCCAGTGCCGATTCGGGCGTATCACCCAAGTGGTCACAGCCATCAAGAAACTCGGCTTCCATCAGGTTGTAGAAGCCGCCCTCGGTGCCGACATCACCCTCTACAACGAAGCCCGCGAATTCCGCGAGAAAGGCGAAGGTGCCGTCATGACAACCTCCTGCTGCCCCGCTTTCGTCAGTTTCGTCGAGAAGAACTTCCCCGAATTCAAGGACGCCATCTCCTCCTCCGTCTCCCCCATGGTCACCACCGCCAAGCTCATCAAGCACTCCGACCCCACAGCCCGCGTCGTCTTCATCGGCCCCTGCGCTGCCAAGAAAGGCGAGTACACCTTGGCCAAGACCGGCGGCCTGATTGACAGCGTCATGAGCTTCGAGGAACTGCAAGCCTTTGTCGACGCCCGCGGTATCGACACCACTCAATGCGAGGACACCATTCTCGACAACGCCTCCTACTACGGCCGCATATTCGCCAAGAGCGGCGGCCTGGCACAAGGCGTGGCCTACGTAGCCGAAAAACTGGGCATCGAAGGCGTAAAACCCATCGCCATGAACGGCATAGACCAATGCCGCACCCAGCTCACCCTGCTCCGCGCCAAAAAGGCCACAGCCAACTTCTTCGAAGGCATGGCATGTGACGGCGGCTGCATCGGCGGTCCCCTCTGCATCACCCACTCCCCGCGCAACGTCTTCGACGTCGACCAATACGGCAACGAAGCCAAAGAGAAAACCATCGATGGCTCCGTCCGCCTGTACAAAATGACAATGAACCAAGACTAACAAATAAAATCAAATAACAACAATGACTAACAAGAAAAATTTCCGTACAGAAAGTGACCTTCTCGGCTCCAAGGAAGTTCCCGAAGAAGTTTACTACGGTGTGCAAACCAGCCGTGCAATAGACAACTTCCACATCAGCGGCAACCTGCTCTCCAACTACCCCAACTTCATCAAAGGCATGGCCATCACCAAGAAAGCTGCCGCCATGGCCAATGTCGAGGTCGGCATGATTACCCCCGAACAGGGTGACGCCATCTGCTGGGCTTGCGACCAACTCATCTCCGGACGTTTCCACGACCAGTTCCCCATCGACATGATCCAGGGCGGCGCCGGCACCAGCACCAACATGGCCGCCAACGAGGTCATCGCCAACCTCGCCCTTGAAAAAATGGGCCACAAACGCGGCGAATACCAATTCTGCTCCCCCAACGACGTTGTCAACGCTTCACAGAGCACCAACGACGCCTACCCCTGCGCCATCCACATGGCCATGTGCCTTGAGCACCTCGCCTTCATGCCCCATCTCGAAAAGATGATCGACTCCCTCGACAAAAAGACCAAGGAGTTCGCACACGTCATCAAGATGGGCCGCACCCAGCTGCAAGACGCCGTTCCCATGACCCTCGGCCAGACCTTCAGCGGTTTCGCTGCTGCCCTGCGTGGTGAAGTGGCCAACCTCCGCAATGCTGCCGACGAGTTCCTCACCGTCAACATGGGAGCCACCGCCATCGGCACCGGCATCTGCTCCAAACCCGGCTACAGCGATGCCTGCATCAAAGCCCTTCGCAAAGTCACCGGCTGGAACATCACCCTTGCCGACAACCTCATCGAAGCCACCAGCGCCACCAGCTGCATGATTCAGTACAGCTCCGCCATGAAGCGCCTTGCACTGAAGATTAACAAGATGTGCAACGACCTCCGTCTGCTCTCCTCCGGTCCCCGCTGCGGCCTCAACGAAATCCACCTGCCCGAACGCCAGCCCGGCTCCTCCATCATGCCCGGCAAGGTCAACCCCGTCATCCCCGAAGTGATGAACCAAGTCTGCTACAAAGTCATCGGCAACGACATGTGCATCACCATCGCCAGCGACAACGGCCAGTTGGAACTCAACGTCATGGAACCCGTCATCGCCTACACCCTCTTCGAGAGCGTCCACCTGTTAGAGAACGGCCTTGACACCCTCCGCACCCTCTGCATCGAAGGCATCGTCGCCAACGAGGAGCGCTGCCGCCAGCTCGTCCAGAACAGCATCGGAATCGTCACCATGCTCAACCCCATCATCGGCTACAAGCAGAGCACCAAGATTGCCAAAGAGGCCAGCGAGACCGGCCGCGGCGTCTACGAGCTCGTCCTTGAGCACAAACTCCTCACCAAAGAACAGCTTGACGAAATCCTCAAGCCCGAAAACATGCTCCAGCCCATCGAAATCAAGCTCTAAGCATCTTTCATCGTTCTAAATAACCCCCGCCGTAGATGGCCTCCGCCATCTACGGCTCTTTTTTTATGTCCCATAAAGGAAGTCCATCCACACAGCCGTCGGCTACTCCTTGCCCGCCATCGACTGTTTCACGCCCAGCAGCCAATACGCCAGCCACGGGCTGATGCGGATAATACTGCTCACCGCAAGGCAGAACCCTATAACCAGCAACGAGAACAGCAATACAACTACCGACTCTAACACCATCGAACCTGTAGTACTGAGATACACCCCAATGGCAGGAATCGCCGGGATGAAGAAATAATGCAACAAATACACATCCAAAGTACGCCCCCCAATAAACTGCAAACCTCTTCCAACCCAGTTTTTTTTCGAGAAGGAAGCCTCATACCTCTGGAATAACATCACCGTTGTCAGCACCCCCAAGTAGCGTATCGCCTCCAACGCAAGTTTCGACAAGTCCGTCACCACATAATCATGCTGTACATCCGAACGGCCAAGATAGAAAATATAAAGACCAGCAAACAAAAGCAAAACCGCACCCGACACATACTTGTTGTGCAACACCTCGAACACCCTTCTTTGGTAGCAAGCAATTATATTCCCAAACACAAAAAACTGGAAATACAAACACAGATAATAAAAGCACAACCAATTGGCCACCCGATGGTGGGAAAACTGGGTGACACTGCTATAAGCAAGCGCATAAAGACCAATGGCAATAACAGAAAGCAACACCTGCCGAACCGCCAATCCAAACCTCTTAAGCACAAACGATGCCGTATAATAAATCAGAAACATCCCCAACAATACCTCCGTAAACCAGTATCCATACTTCGCGGAATCATTGAAAAAACCCTCAATAGAAGCCATCGGGGTGACTCCTTTCCGTTGGGCATAAAAGAATACAGCATAAAGCAGACCAAAGAAAAGCATCGGAATCAATTGCACCCTCATCTTTTTCAGCACAGAATTGCGCCAAAGCCCCCAGTCCCACTCCTGCATGCGAAAAGCAATAAAGCCACTCACAAAGAAAAACAGCGGCATGCGGAACGTTCGAAAGAAGTCATTAATTCCCGCATAGCCGGGAGCCATCCCAAAGCCCGAAATCTCCACATGCGAGAAGACAACCAAAATCATAGTGAAACCCCTCAAGGCATCAATCCATTCAATTCTTTTTCTACTTTCAGCCATTTGCATGAGTACAATCTTTTTTATATCATCGGGCACCCATCCAACCACTGGCAAATCAATAAACACTGGTAATTACATAGATACCTACCATAAGCGGCTGCCCAACATAAATGCAATGATACACTTTTTTTTCAATACCGACACTCAATGCTCATTTAACCATTGAAGATTGGCATGGAAAAAGCCTTTCCTCCATTGCCGCCACATCGATGCATCTTCAAGGATAACCCTCCACACCTCTTTTTACACCTGTTTAGAATTTAGGGGACAAAGCTCTGCTCCGCCTTCCATTCAACGGAGCAGACCAAGGATTGCGTCGCTCCTTTGGGGTTCCGATGCGTTCGTTTCGGGATGTGTTTGTCCAAGGGAGGTAGGCAAAACAATGGGTAACTCCTGTACAAGTGGCCTGAAACAGGACAAGGAATGGCTATGGGAGTGGAAACCTTCATTCATCCTCGAAAAAGATGCTTGTCCACCTACGCTTGGGAGGCTCCGCGGGAGGCTCTATGGCACCGATGATGTGGAGCTTGGCTTCCAGCTCCTCCTGGTTGTCGGTCAGCACCATCAGGCGGTCGCCCTCGTGGAGAACCGTCTTGCCCGTGGGGACGAAAAAGTTGTCGTCCCGCTTCACCATGATGGCCAAGGTCTTTTCCGGCAACCCTAAATCCATCAGTCGGCTCCCTTTGGCCAGCATGGGCTGCTTGATTTCAATCTCTGTCGACGAGGATTTTATCTCTTCGGGGAAATCGATGTCGAAATGCTGTGGGGCGTTGTTGAGCTGGCGTGCCGGCGGTTCGGACACACCCAACCACCGAGCCACAAGGGGCAGAGAGGTGCCCTGCACCACAAGGCTAACCAATGTGCAGAGGAACACGATGTTGAACATCTCCTCGCTGTGTGGCACCCCCGAAGCGCGACAGAGGATGGCAAAGATGATCGGGACGGCACCCCGCAGCCCTACCCAGGAGACGAAAAGCCTGTCCTTGAGCATATAGTTTCTGAACGGGGCGAGTGAAAGGAAGACCGCAAGCGGGCGCGTCACAAGAATCATCACCACACTGATTATCAACCCTGGGACAAGCACGTGCTTGAGTTCGGAGGGGTTGACAAGCAATCCGAGCGTGAGGAACATGGAGAGCTGGGCAAGCCATGTGATGCCGTCAAAGAAGTTGCGGGTGGACCGCTTATGCACAAACTTGCTGTTGCCCACCACCAATCCCGCAATATAGACAGCCAGATAGCTGTTGCCCTGCATGTAATAGGTGGCAGCAAAGACAAAGAAACTGCCAGCCAGCACCAAGATGGGGTAGAGCGCGGCATTGTCCAGATTGACCTTGTTGATGCTCCACACCATCCCCTTGCCAAACAGCCAGCCTGCCACGAAACCCACAACCAACTGCGTGACCAACATCAGCAAGGCCTGCCCCCAGTCGGGGCTGCCGCCTTGGGTGCAGAGCGTGATGAAGGTGAGGGTGAGGACGTATGCCATGGGGTCGTTGGCACCGCTTTCCAACTCCAGCGTGGGACGCAGATTATGCTTCAGATTCAACCCTTTGCCCCGGAGGATGGAAAAGACCGAGGCCGAGTCGGTACTGCTCATGGTGGCAGCCAAAAGCAGACACAACATAAGGTCCATACCGAAAGAGCGGCCCATGAGCAGATAAAGCACCACGCCGGTAGCCAGCGCGGTGACAAGCACACCAAAGGTTGCCAATGTAACTCCGGGTTTAAGGACGGGCTTGATGTCGCTTATTTTGGTGTCGAGACCACCGGAAAAGAGGATGGCACTCAGTGCCACAGTGCCCACCATTTGGGCGGTTTTGATATTGTCGAAACGGATGCCCAATCCGTCGCTGCCGAACAGCATACCCACTCCGAGGAAGAGCAGCAGGGCCGGCACACCGAAGCGGCTCCCCGCCTTGCCCGCCAGGATGCTGGCGAAGAAGAGCGATGAAAAAATCAGAAGTAATAATTCTAACTGCATAGGCCACAAGATAATGAATGAGTGGCACAGAGCCGTAGGCTCTGCACCACTCAGTGATTGACTATTTAAGCAGGGATTGCAACTTGCCGGTGTCCGCACCCTCAATCCGAACAACCTCGGTTTCGGGTTCGAAAGGACCGATGTCGAAACGTCCCGCCTACATCAGGACTATAGCTCCGTCGGTGCTCCACAGCAGTTTGACACCCATGTTGGTACTGACCTGCGGTTGACGCTTGCCTATCGTGTCAAAATGCTGGTTGGCGAGAGCTTCGCGGCAGATGGCGTAGTCGGCAGACGAGAGGTACACCGTCCTGTTTTTGACCCGGCTGTGTGTTGGAAGATAGCAGTAGGTCCACAGCGTTTTGGAAAGGCACAAGGCTGAAAGCACTATGCCCACAAGTGTTGCAATTGCGCCGAGGGTCAGCAGCAGTGTTTGCAGACTGTCGGCAAGCCTGACCGAGAAACAAACCACTATGAGGGCTATGCCGACAAGGGTTAAAACTATCCAAGGCAGAGGGTTCTTGCCCTTCCGCACTATTTTGCCATCCATTTGGGTGGCAATATATTCATCGATTGATTGTATTGTTTCCATGATTACTCTATTTATTGATATTGTTGATAAAGATGTCCGTGAGGGGAATCAGGTTCTTCCCCTCGTAGCGGAGGATTTGAGAATAATAGACTGTTTCGGGTTCATCACTGTAGCGCACCAGAACCAGCTGGGGCGAAGCCACCCGTTTCACCGTGGCCAAAGCTGACTCGTCGCCTTTTTCCAAGGCCTCGGTGAGCTGTGGCAACGACGACTCGGCATAATAAGTGTGGGTGGGCTCCAAACGGCGGTGGAGCGGCTTGCTGTAAGGGAAACGGCTGTCGCCAAACAGATAGAAACAGATGATGAAAAGCAGGGTCAGCACTCCTAACGCCGCCATGTAGAGAAACAGGCTGGACAGGGAGGGCGACATGCCGCCACCAATCAGATAGATTGCACCGCAGATGGCACCAATCAGAACGATTATCCACGCCGACCAGAGAGGTTTGATGCAATGACGTATTTCTGGGTACAGATTGCTTGTTTTATGTTTTGCATTGACTTTCTGTTTTAATAATATTTGGCGTATAGGTCAAATTGCAGGATGATTTTTTGTACTTTGTCTCAATAGGTCAAATTGCAGGATGGCCGATTGAAAAAAGTTTTGTATCTTTGCCGCGCAGTCTGAAGCATAGCGGGGCTCTGCTGGGGAGCAACCC
>JAFVCA010000051.1 GCA_017479705.1 Bacteroidales bacterium | reverse complement strand
CGGGGTTGCTCCCCAGCAGAGCCCCGCTATGCTTCAGACTGCGCGGCAAAGATACAAAACTTTTTTCAATCGGCCATCCTGCAATTTGACCTATTGAGACAAAGTACAAAAAATCATCCTGCAATTTGACCTATACGCCCTTTTTCCTCACAAAAAAACGCAACGTCGGGAAAAAGTTGTATCTTTGTAATTTGACAATAAATCAACATATCTATATAATCAACTATTAAACAAGAAAGTATGTGCGGAATTGTTGGATACATCGGGGACCAGGAAGCCTACCCCATCCTTATCAAAGGGCTTCATCGTTTGGAATATCGTGGCTACGACAGTGCCGGAATCTCACTCATCAATGCCCAAGGCACCCTCTCCGTCTACAAAGCCAAAGGCAAAGTCTCGGCTTTGGAAAAAAGTGTTGAGGGCAAGGACGTCAGCGGCACTATCGGCATTGCCCACACCCGCTGGGCCACCCATGGCGAACCCAACGCCACCAATGCCCACCCCCATTTCTCGCAGTCAAAGAACCTCTCGCTGGTCCACAACGGCATTATTGAGAACTACAAAGCCCTCCGCACCGAGCTTGAAAAGAACGGCATGACCTTCTGCAGCGAGACCGACACCGAGGTGCTCGTGCAGCTTGTCGAATACATGATGAACACCCACCGTTGCGACCTCTACACCGCTGTGCAGCTGGCACTGAAAAATGTCATCGGTGCCTACGCCATCGCCATCCTCGAAAAGAGCCATCCCGACCAGTTGGTCTGCGCCCGCAAAGGCAGTCCCCTCATTATCGGGGTGGGCACCACCTCTTCAGGCCGCAAGGAGTTCTATCTCGGCTCCGACGCCACACCCATCATCGAGTACACCAACCAGGTCATCTATCTCAATGACGAAGAGATTGCCATCATGGACCGCACCGGCCGACTCGACATCACCAACCTCAGCAATGTCAAGCAGACCCCCCAGCTCGTCACCCTTCAGATGAACCTCGACCAACTGGAGAAAGGCGGCTATCCCCATTTCATGCTCAAAGAAATCTGGGAACAGCCCAATGCCCTCCGCACCTGCATCCGCGGTCGTCTCAATGTGGTGGACAAGGACGTGCTCCTCTCCGGCATTATCGACCATAAGGACAAATTCATCAATTGCCGCCGCATCATCATCTGCGCCTGCGGTACCTCCTGGCACTCCGCCCTCATTGGCAAATACTTTATCGAGGAGGCTTGCCAGATTCCCGTCGAGGTAGAGTATGCCTCCGAGTTCCGCTACCGCAACCCCGTCATCCGGCCGGACGACGTTGTCATCGCCGTCTCCCAATCCGGCGAAACCGCCGACACCCTTGCCGCCATCCAGCTGGCCAAGGAGCACGGAGCCTTCCTCTATGGCATCTGCAACGTCATCGGCTCCTCCATTGCCCGCGCCACCCACACCGGCACCTACCTCCACGTGGGACCTGAAATCGGTGTCGCCTCCACCAAGGCCTTCACCGGCCAGGTCATCACCCTCTGCCTGCTGGGTCTTGCCATTGCCAAAGAGAAGAAATCCATCCCCGAAGACCTCTTCCACCTCCTTGTCGACGAGCTCCAGAAGATTCCCGACAAGATGCAATGGACCCTCGAAAACAACAAAGACATCGACAAGTTTGCGCAGATGTTCACCTACTGCAAAAACTTCATCTACTTAGGCCGTGGCTACAACTACCCCGTAGCCCTCGAAGGGGCTCTCAAACTGAAAGAAATCAGCTACATCCACGCCGAAGGCTATCCCGCTGCCGAGATGAAGCACGGCCCCATCGCCCTCATTGACGAGGAAATGCCCGTGGTCGTCATCGCCCCCAAACGTGGCATGTACGAGAAGGTTGTCAGCAACATTCAGGAAATCAAATCGCGCAAAGGCAAAATCATCTCCGTGGTCACCGAAGGCGACGAAGTCGTCAAGAACATGAGCGACTACAGCTTCGTCATCCCCGACACGCGCGACTGCTTTGTGCCCCTCCTGGCCGTCATCCCCCTGCAGCTCCTCTCCTACTACGTGGCCATCTCCAAGGGACGCAACGTCGACCAGCCTCGCAACCTTGCCAAGAGCGTGACCGTCGAATAACCCACACTGAACACGTGAATGTGCTCATCCGCCAATGGGCCAATCGTCGGCACGACTACCACTGGCAAATCAGCACATTCACGTATCAACAACCTCACACCAACCCTCCACCCCCATGCTGCCCGACCCTGACCAACAAGCCGTTATCGACATTGCTCAGGGTCGGCATCTTGTCCTTGCCCCTCCCGGTTGTGGCAAGACCTTCATCCTTGCCCAGCGTGTCATCCATGCCCACGCACGCGGCGTCGACTATGCCGACATGCTCTGCCTCACCTTCACCAACCGTGCCAGCCGCGCCATGCGCGAGCGCATCAGCCTCCACACCCACAACCCCGTCCCCACCGACCTTTTTGTAGGCAACGTCCATCGTTTCTGCTCCAACTACCTTTTCGACCAGAAAAAGATTCCCCAGAACAGCGCTGTTATTGACGACCTCGACTCCGAAAGCATTATCACCCATCTGGCGCACCTCGACCCGGACGACGACAACTCCCACTACACCGCCGACATCGTCAACCTCCAGCACGCCCTCAGCCAGCAAGCCGCCGCCATGCCCTGCAAACTCATCGTCCACGCCGACCTCCTCGACAAGCTGGACGACCCCCACTGGCAGCGCAAAGCCGAGATTGCCAAACAATATGCCGAATACAAAGAGACCGACAACCTTTTAGACTTCGAAGACCTTCTCGAAAAGGCCTACCTCTGCGCCCTCGACGACCCCGACCGCCGGCACTACAGCTGGATACAAATCGACGAGGTGCAGGATCTCAACTTCCTCCAACTGGCCATCATAGACCTCTTCTCCTCCCCCGATGCCACCGCCGTCTATCTGGGCGACGAGCAGCAAGCCATCTTCTCCTTTGTGGGGGCCAAACTGGATGCTCTCGACGAGCTCAAAACCCTCTGCCGCCCCAATCTGCACCACCTGGGCCAGAACCACCGCTCACCGCGCTACCTCCTCGACCTCTTCAACACCTACGCCACCGCCCAACTCGCCATCAGCCCCGACCTCCTTCCCTCCACCTCCGACCGCTCTGCACCCCAACCTCAGGACTGCTGCACCTTCCGCGCCTGCTTCCACGACTTCTCGCACCTCTACCACAAGGAGGGCCACCGCTGTCTGCACGGCGGCACCCCCTGCGCCCTCTGTCCGCGCCCCGTGGCCGACGAGTACCGCCTGGCCGTTTCCTTGGCCAAACGCTATGCCGCCATGGACCCCGACGGCCGTGTAGCCATCATCGTCCCCACCAATGCCAACGCCGACCGCCTCAGCCTTGAATTCGGCCAGACACCCCACTTCAAAATCTCCGGCCGCGACCTCTTCTCCACCCCCACCGTCCAACTGCTCTTCTCCCATCTCAACATCATCGCCAACGAAACCTGCTTCATCGCCTGGGCCAGGCTGCTCTACCACCTCCACGTCATCCCCCAGTACGCCGCTGCCCGCAACCTCATGCGCCAGCTGCGCAGCCGTGCCATCTCGCCCACCGACCTCCTCATGTACGACAACGGCGATACCTACCTCCAACACTTCGTCCGCGTTATCGATACCGAAGACGTGGTCCTCTTCGACACCGAGACCACCGGCCTCGACATCTTCCGCGACGACATCATACAGATTGCCGCCATCAAAGTCCACCAAGGCCGCTACGTCGAAGGCTCCGACTTCGAAATCATCATCGAGACCACCAAGGAAATCCCCACCCTTGTGGGCGGACACGACAACCCCATGCTCTCCGTCTACATCAACAGCGAACGCCTTGACCGCCGCGAAGGGCTTACACGCTTTCTGGACTACTGCCAAGGCCACGTGCTCATAGGCCATAACGTGGAGTTCGACTACAATATCCTCGATCACAATCTGCGCCGCACTCTCGGCATCAGCCTTGGCCACCGCCAGCGGTTCGACACCCTCAAGCTGGCCCGCCTCGTCGAACCCCGTCTGCGGGTCTACAAGCTCGCAAAGCTACTCGAAACCCTGCACCTCGAAGGCACCAACTCCCACAACGCCATCGACGATGTCCGCGCCACCCTCTCACTGCTTGCCTACTGCCGGCGACGTGCCGATGCCTACCTCGAGCCCCAACGCCAACTGCTCGACACACCCCAGATGCGCACCCTCTCCGTCAACTTCCAGGAGGCCTACCGTCCCCTGTTCCTCCACAGCAGCCAGCGGCTCTATGCCCCTGCCCCCACCAGTCCTGACCCCACGGCACTGCCCGCCATCGTCGACGAGCTGCAACACATCTACCTCCACCTGCTGTCCAAAGGAACCATCCAACCCGTGGACAAGTGGCAACACATCGTGGACTTCCTCTCCATCGACATGGTCGACACCACCCTCGCCCCCACCTTCCGCGAGCAATTAGACCGCTACCTGACGGAAATCAACACCGTCCGCGAGTCGGACCTCTGCGACAGCTCCAGCATGCTCCGCCATGGCACCGAACGCTTCTTCATAGCCACAGCCCACAAGGCCAAAGGCCTCGAGTTCGACAGCGTAATCGTCTTCAACGCCACCGAAGGGGCCTATCCCTATTTCTACAACCTCCGCAACAACGACCAATACCATATCCGCGAAGACGCCCGCCGCTTCTACGTGGCCATCTCGCGTGCCCGCAAGCACCTCTGCTTCACCTACTCCGCCGTGGGCGGCAACGGCACTCCCACGCGGCCCACACCCTTTCTGCAATCCATTGCCCACAAGCTCACCCATTTCGGCTTCAACCCCGACACGGGCAAGACAGAATCCATAGACACCGCTCCTTAGCCCCAGCTCCATTCCTCAGCCCTCATTTGTCCACCATTTCCCCCTCATTTCTCCCAATCCCAAAGGGGGAGTGGTCCTCCCTCCGTCCCATCAGTGAGGGCGAAGGAGCGAGGGAACAAGGAGGCAAGGAGGGAGTGACTCAGCGCAGACGGCCAGTGGTGCCATACCACAGTTGGAGCAAGGCCTGTGTGCGCTGCAGCCGGCGGGGGTCGGAGGGATAGGCCGCGTCCGGCTCGGAAAGGGCGAGGCAGTCGTAGTTGGTGACACCGGTCGAGTCGATATAGAAAAGGCCGTTCTTGTAGGCATTGACGGCAAAGCGGTCCCGATAGGAGGGCGACAGGACGTTGCGGCTGAAGGCGAAGGAGGTGTCGGCCAGCCCCAGCTGGGCCAACAGCGTGGCGGCAAGGTCGGACTGGTTCATCAGCAAGTCGAAGGTGCGTGGTTGCTTGACCGCTCCGCCGACCCAGAGGATGGGGATGCGCGAGGCCTGGTGCTTGCTGTCGGGTGCCAACCCGTCAACAGGGACGCCGTGGTCGGCCACAATGACCACCAGCAGGTTGTCCCAGGCGGGGGTGCAGCGCAGACTGTCCAACCACGCGCCGAGACAGGCGTCGGTATAGGCAAAGGCGTTGCGGCGCGGGTCGTGCAGCCGGTGGAAGGGCACATCCCAAGGCTCGTGGCTGCTGAGGGTGAGCATGGCGGTGAAGGAGGGATGGGCTGGGGAGAGCGGCGTGAGGCGGAAAAGCTCCTCGTCGGCCACACCCCAGTTGGCACGCACCGACGCGGCGGAAAAGAACTCCTGCCCCTCCACACGGGCAAAACCGGACTCGGAGAGGTGTCCGCGCATGTTGGTGAAGTCGATGTCGCCGCCGTAGTAGAAGGCGGTGGTGTAGCCAGCCCGTTGCAGTTGGCGGGCCATGGAGGGCAGTTTGCGCCCCATGTCGGCCTTTTTCATGAGCGAGGTGGTGGGCAGCCCCGGCCAGCCGTTGACGATGGCCACAAGCCCCCTATCGGTACGGAAACTATTGGCGTAGCAGTTGGAAAAGAGGACGCCCTCGCGGCTCCAGCGGACGAATTGCGGTCCCACGCTGTCGTTGAGCATCATGGCACTGCCAGCGCCCTCCCATACCACCAGCAGGATGTCAGGACGGGAGGTGTTGAGAAGGGTGTCGGACAGGGCCAGGTCGGCAGGATAGGCACCGGCGGTGAGGGTTGCAAGACGGTCGTCGTCATAGAAACGGAACTGGGCGGTGAGGTCCTCGGTCTTGAAGAGGGAATGGGTGATGTTGAAGAGGGGATTGATGGCGGAATGGTTGAGGAAGGGCGTGGAGGAGAAGTAGGCATAGCTGACGTTGGCAGTGGAGTCGCTGAGGCCGCCGCGGATGCCGACAAACTGGAGCGCCACCACCGCCAGCATGACCGCCGACGCGGCCGGGTGGACAGGGTCGAACCGTTCGGGGGTGGCGTGGCGCAGCCGACGCAGGTAGTGGAACACCAGCAGCGCCAAAAGCGCACCGCCCAGAAGAATGGCCGGGAGGGTGAGACTGGCCAGCATGTCCTTGGGGTTGGCGGCATAGATGAGGTCGGCAGCGTCCATCTTGGCCCCCCAAAAGCGGTACAGAACCATGTCGGCGGCAAAGGCAATGGCCATGAGCGGGGCCGCCAAGGCATAGTAGGCCGTGAGCACCCGGCGCACAGGCATCCGCCACCAAAAGAAGGAGACCAGGACGACAAGGACGGGAACCACCATAAGGTAGCAAGCGGTGACGGAATCGAGGCGCAGCCCGTGGAGCAGCACCCCTGCCCATCCGCCCACAGTGGTGCCGGCAGCCGAGGGCAGATTGAAGAGCATGAAGACAAGTTTCTGCGTGACAAAAATGAGCAGCAGGGTAACATACAGACGGAGGATGAAGAGGAGCCTTTTGACCATGATGGAACAATAACTGAGCAAGGGATTTTTTATTGTCCACAGCAAAAAAGATTGGCTGTTGATAACTTTTTTTAGAAAAAAAAGTGTCTGTTTGAAATAAAGTTGTTATACTTGCACAAAATTTCACCCCTATGAATACTCACAGAACTCGAAAGAAAAACCTGATAGTCAGCTATAAGAACCTTTCCGAACAACTAAAAGAATTGTTCAAGGAACACTATCCCGATGGCTACACGGAGTACCTGCAACGCTTCGAAAAGCCCAACGGGGAGACAATTTTTGTTGTCCCCATGGAAACGGAGGACACCGTATACATGATTAAATTCGATGTGAAAATCGATACCACCTACACCGACGAGGATACGGAAAAGGACTTCTTCGATGAGGAGGTGGAGAAGGCGGAGAACCAGTTTGCCCCGTTGCAGGAAGCCATAGAGCAAGAGGAAGGCGACCCCACACACAAGGAGCGCAATGTGCGCCACGGCAGCTACGACGACAGCATGGAGAACGGCAAGAAGAGGACCGTGGAACACGGCGCACTGGGAGCATTGGGAGCCGAACTGCAGGAGGCCTTCAGCGACGAGAACGACGACGAGGACTACGACGACTATGCCGACAGCGACAGCCGGGAGAGCGACGACCCCGACGACGAATACGAACCCACCGACGAAGAGTTGATGGACGTGGACGGCGAGGTGTTTGCCAACGCTGAGATCCCCCCGGAGGAACTGGCCCGCATGGCTGCCGAGGAGCTGGTGGCAAACGAGAAAGCCCAACAGAAAGCCGCCGAGACGGAGGAGAAGCCCAAACGTCCGGGCAGACCCCGCAAGAGCGAGGAGGACGAACCCGCCGAGCCCAAGAAGAAAGGACGCCCACGCATCAAGAACAACTAATATAACGATAATATAACGAGGGCGGAGCCGACAACGGCTCCGCCCTTATTGTTTTTCCAACCGAAGGCTACTTCTCGTAGAAGTGCATCTCGGTGAGGTACTGGTATACCGGCTCGGGAAGGAGGTAGCGGACATCGTGTCCAGCGCGGATTTGCTCACGGATGTAGGTGGATGAGATGTCGATTTGAGGCACGTCGACCATGGTGACATGGGGGTGCGAGGCCAGCTTGCAGTCGGTGTGGCCCGGACGGGGATAGACATATATCTGGTAATTTTCAAGGATGAACTCCCAGTTGCGCCACCGCTCGAAGGTGTCGAGGTTGTCGGAGCCCATGATGAGGCAGAACTGCTTGTCGCGGTACTTGTCGCCCAGGTGGGCAAGGGTGAGGACGGTGTAGGAGGGTATGGGGAGGTGGAACTCGACGTCGCTGGCACGCATGCGGTAGTTGTCGTGGACGGCCAGACGGACCATTTCGAGGCGCTGCTGGTCGGCAAGGAGGGTTTTGCGCTCCTTGAGGGGATTCTGTGGAGAGACAACGAACCAGACCTCGTCAAGGTCACAGTGGGCCAACATGGCGTTGCCGATGATGAGGTGGCCGATGTGGATGGGGTTGAAGGAGCCGAAGAAAAGACCAATCTTGCGCATAGGGGCGACGTGGAAAGTGAAAATCGAAAAGTGAAAATTGAAACAGATTTGTGCGTTAGATACCCGTGGAGGTTCTCCGCTTTGAAATTGAAAAGTGAAAATTGAAACAGACGTGCGTCCCGTATTTCAATTTTCAATTTTCAGTTTTCAATTTTAATAGTATTTGTAGCGGCTGATAATCTGGATGTGGCGGAGCTTGTTGCCCTTGAAGGTGTAGATTTCGCCCACCTCGGCAGCGCCGGCAATGACTTTCAGGACGTTGATATCGGCGGTGTAGGACTTGGGGTAGCTCTTGAAGACGGTCTTGAAGACCTCCTCTTTGGTCATGCCGACATGGACGCCATTGTCGAGGACCACGGCGGTGTCGGTAATCTTGGCGGCCACCATCTCCAGCTTGTCTGTCCAGATGCTGCGATAGACGTTGATGTTGGTGCCGTCAAGGCGTTTGAGGGTGTTGACAGCAACGGTCATGGTGTCGTAGAACGACTTGTAGCCGCTTTCGCGATACCAGAGCAATTGGTTGTTGGTGATAAATTGTTCGACGGTGCTCCATTTGCCCAGAGGGTAGATGGGATAGTCCGCCAAGGAGAACACTGTCATGGTGTCCGCGTAAACTTTTACGTCTTTCACTTGGTATTCGGGGCGTGCATAAGCGAGCATCCGAACAGCTTTGGCACGGGAGCTAACACGCTGTGCATTAACAGAGAACGCCGCAATCAACAGGGCTGCAATCAGGATAGATTTCTTCATAAGTTTAGATACTTTTCGCAGTGCAAAAATACGCATTTTTTGAGATATAACGAAAAAAAAAATGTTTTATTGCTCCCGCACGGCCCAGGCACGCCGAAAAGAGACCTCCCGTATGGGTTCCGGCCCATGGGCTGCGGCAAACCGAAGTCGGCATCAGGTGGTGCAACACTTTCTACAACAATATATCCTAAGCCTACGATTTAGACATAAAATAACATGATTGTCAAAAAAAAGTTGTCAGTTGCCGAAAAAGCAGTATATTTGCATTGCGAAACAATATTTTGAGACAAGGCACAAACATTTATTAATCAATAACTTCTACAAAAAGCCGATGGGTCTGATGGCTAATAACAAGACTGAAAAACAATGAAAAAATTAGTATTAGTAGCAATTGCCCTCATGATGAGCATGGCATCTTTTGCCCAATTCAGCGCTAATCCACAGGTCAAAGGCAAGGCTGCCACAAAGGATGCTTTGCCTAACTGGACACCCATTCAGCAGACCTTTGTTGCCACCGACATCAATGGCAACACCGTAAACATTGCTGACACCCTCGCTGCCGGCAAAAGCGTCGTTATCGACTATTCCGCCGTATGGTGCTACTGGTGCTGGGTTCTCCACTCGCACCACATTTTGGAGGCCATTCACAACCAACTTGGCGAGTCTGTTTGCGTGCTGTGGGTCGAGGCCGATCCGAGCACTGGTTCTTCCGGTCTCTATGGCGCCGGCGGTGTTGATGGTTCCCAGGGCGACTGGACCAACCAAGGTACCGTTCCCTATCCCATCATTGACGACCCCAACACCACCTGCCTGGTAGGCGATGAAAACATCACGGGCTATCCCTCGGTGTTCTTTGTTTCGGCTTCGGGCTACTACTGCGACTTGTATGGCGCTTCATGGGGTTTTGGTCCTGACGAGGACACCAACGTAGCTGTCAACAAGGTTCGCACCCTGCTCAACACCTACCCCCGCGCCAATACCGCTCCCGTCATCAGCATCAACGGCAACAATGCCGCCCTCAAGGATGCCGTTGTCACCTTCAATGCCAACATCGTCAGCGTTGACTCCGTTACCTCTATCGAGTGGGCCTTCAGCAATGGCACTCCTGCCACCGTCAGCGGTCAAACCACTGCTTCCACCACCTGGAACAATCTCGGTACCGAGACCGTCACCCTCACCGTTACCAACACCACAGGCAGCACCACCGCCACCCTCAGTGTCAACGTGTTTGACTACAGCCAGTGGGGCGACGAGATGGACTACACCAATGGTGCCGACTACACTGGCTCCATCGGACTCTCTTCGGGTGCCACATTCTACTGGGGCGTAAAATATCCTGCCGAACTTATGGCTGGCCGCAACTACCTGAACCAGGTCAAACTCTACGGTAATGAGGCTGCCAATGTCACTCTGAACATCTACCAGACCAACCCCAACAGCGAGCCCACCAATGCCGACCTCGTGTACACCTACAACTACACTATTGCCGCCAGAAGCTGGAACACCCTCTCCGTCTTCAGCCCCGTTCAACTTGATGTCAACAAAGACCTGTATGTCACCTTTGCCGGCAGTGGCTATGTGGCCACCGGCTGCGAGTACAACGGCGACCCCAACAGCTGCCTGATTCAGAGCAGCGGCTGGCAGCCCATCGTCGACATCAATCCCGACCTTAGCTACACTTGGATGATCAAGGCCGTCACCGGTGCCCAGCCCGATTTCCACCTGGCCATTTCCGGTCCCGACAATGCCAAAATTGGCGAACCCGTCACCTTCACTGCCATCACCGCTTCCAGCGCCACCCTCAACTGGGAATTTGAGCATGGCAATCCTGCCACCTCCACCAGCTTCTCCCCCTCCGTCACCTGGTCTGAAGCAGGTTCCTTCCGCGTCACCCTGACTGCCACCCTCAACGGTGAGACTCTGACTGTCTCCAAACAGGTCAACATTCCTCTCTTCTACTGTGGCTTTGAGGCTGGTGAATCCCTGAGCGAATGGAACTTCGTCGACGCCGACGGCGATGGCTACAGTTGGGATTTCAGCAACAATTTCTCCAGCGCCGCTCATACAGGCACTGGCATTGCTGCTTCCGCTTCCTATATCAACAATATCGGTATTCTGAATCCTGACAACTGGATGATTACCCCCAAGATTACCATCCCCGCCAATGGAGCCTTCATCGAATGGTGGGAATATGGTGTTGATGTCAATGACTATGCCGACCACTACGGAGTCTTTGTCTCCACCACTGGCAACACTCCCGCCGACTTCACCGAATACACCATCTTCGAAGGTGCTCCCACCTCCGGTCAGACTTGGGTCAAGCACAGCCGTTCCCTTGTCGGCTTCGCTGGTCAGGACATCTACATCGCTTTCCGTCACTGGAACATCGAAAACATGTACTGGCTGCTCATTGACGACATCGCCGTCACCGAAGGCGACCACGCCGGCATCGACAATGTGTCCGACGTTCGCGTAGCCCTCTTCCCCAACCCCACCAGCAGCATCCTCAACATCGCTGCCGAGGGCGTCAAGGAAGTCAGCGTGCTTGATGTCAACGGCCGCACCGTCATGACCGAGAAGAACGTCAACAGCATCGACATGACCGAGCTGGCCAATGGCGTGTACTTTGTCCGCGTCATTACCAACGACGGCATCTCCACCCAGAAGATTGTCAAGAAATAAACTCTTGACCCCATACCCAAAGAGCCCGCCCTGCGGGCTCTTTTTTTCTTACTAATTTCCAAATCCATCACCGTGAACTACGCAACAGCCATTGCCGAGCAACTCAACCTCGGCCCCCGTCAAGTAGAGAAGACCATAGAACTCTTGGAGCAGGGTGCCACCGTCCCCTTCATAGCCCGCTACCGCAAAGAGGCCACCGGAAGCCTCAACGAAGTGCAGATTACCGCCATCCGCGACCTGCTCATCAAACTCAAAGAGCTGGACAAACGGCGCGAAGCCATCCTCGCATCCATCAACGACCAGGGCAAACTGACCCCCGAACTGGAGCAGCAGATACGCGCCGCCGCCAACATGACGGAGCTGGAGGACCTCTACCTCCCCTACAAGCCCAAGCGCCGCACCCGCGCCACCATGGCCATAGAGCGCGGCTTGGAACCCTTGGCCAACGAGTTGCAAAAGCAGTACTCCTGCAACATCGACGAGATGGCCGCCCGATATGTCAATCCCGGCAAAGGGGTCAACACCCCCGAAGAGGCCTTGGCGGGTGCCCGCGACATCATTGCCGAACGTGTAAGCGAGAATGCCCAGGCGCGCAACCGTGTCCGCAACCTCTTCCGCCGCAGTGCCATGCTCAGTTCAAAGGTGGTGAAAAACAAGGAGGACGAAGCCGGCAAGTACGAGTCATGGTTCGACTGGAAAGAGAACGCCATGCGTGCCCCCTCGCACCGCATCCTTGCCCTCTTCCGTGGCGAGGACGAGGGGATGCTCCGCGTCCACGTGCTGCCCGACCAGGACGAGCCCGCCTACGAGGCTCTTGAACGCCAGTTTGTGAGCGGACGCTACGACTCGTCGGAGCAGGTCCGCCAGGCCGTCCGCGACGGTTACAAGCGCCTCCTCCAGCCCTCCATCGAGACGGAGTTCTACAACCTCCTCAAAGAAAAAGCCGACAAGGAGGCCATCCGCGTCTTTGCCGAGAACCTGCGCCAACTGCTCTTAGCCTCACCCTTGGGGCAGAAACGCATCCTGGCCATCGACCCCGGCTTCCGCACCGGCTGCAAAACCGTCTGTCTCGACGCTCAGGGTCAACTCCTGCACAACGAAACCATCTACCCCTTCACCTCCGTCCGCGAGGAGCGCGCCGCCATCGCCAAGCTGGAAGCCCTCGTCGAGGCCTTCCGCATCGAGGCCATAGCCATTGGCAACGGCACCGCCGGCCGCGAGACAGAAGAGGTGGTGAAACGCTGCCGCTTCAAATCCAAAGTCATCGCCGTGATGGTTAGCGAGAACGGAGCCTCCGTATACAGTGCCTCCGAAGTGGCCCGCCGCGAGTTCCCCGACTACGACGTCACCGTCCGCGGAGCCGTCAGCATCGGCCGCCGCCTGATGGACCCCCTCAGCGAACTGGTAAAGATAGACCCCAAAAGCATTGGCGTGGGCCAATACCAGCACGACGTGAACCAGACCCTCCTGCAAGAGAGCCTGACCGACGTGGTGGTGAGCTGCGTCAACAGCGTAGGCGTCGAGCTCAACACCGCCAGCCGCGAGCTGCTCAGCTATGTGAGCGGCATCGGCCCCTCCTTAGCCGACAAGATTGTCGACTACCGCAACCGCCAAGGGGCATTCCTCTCGCGCCAGGACCTGAAAAAGGTCGAGCGGCTGGGCGAGAAAGCCTTTGAGCAGTGTGCCGGATTCCTCCGCGTGCGCGAAAGCGCCAATCCTCTTGACCGCAGCGCTGTCCACCCCGAACGCTATGCCTTGGTGGAACGCATGGCTGCCGACTGCGGTGCCACGGTCCAGCAACTCATGGCGGACAAAGAGCTGCGCAACAAAGTGGACATCAACCGCTACGTCTCGCCGGACTGCGGCCTTCCCACCCTCCAGGACATCATGAAGGAACTGGACAAACCCGGCCTTGATCCCCGTGCGCGTTTCGAGGTATTCGAATTCGACAAGAATGTCACCCGCATCGAGGACGTCAAAGAGGGGATGGAGCTCCCCGGCATCGTCACCAACATCACCGCCTTCGGGGCCTTTGTCGACATCGGCGTGCATCAGGACGGCCTTGTCCACATCAGCCAACTGGCCAACCGCCGTGTCAACGATCCCGCCGAGGTGGTCCACCTCCACCAGCATGTGCGCGTCAAAGTGCTTGAGGTCGACCTCCGCCGCCACCGCATCTCCCTCTCCATGAAAGGCCTCTGACCCCCTCAGCGTCCTCTCCTCCTGTTCGGCGCCAGCACCGGACAGGAGCAGGGCTTTACCGCCCCCGGCAAACCTTTCCGGCAGCCCCGACGGGGTTGTCGGAAGAAAAAATTTCCCATTTCGAAAATAATGTGTACCTTTGCAATCGAATTCAAAACTGAGCGGAGACGAACCCCTCGGCAAAACCATGAACCGCGTTCAGTTGCCGACAGAAGAGTCTATGGATTCCGCCCCCGCATTGCGCTTCCGGCGCGGAGCATGTCCGCCTTGGCTCTTCCTTCGGTCGTTGGGGGTCATTTCTTCAATACATACCCTTCATTTATCCCAATTCTTTTGGGCAACTGCTGCCAGCTGTGAGGGCGCAGCGGACGCTGCCGAACGGGGTTGCCGCGTCGCGGCACGGGGGCGTGTCCGCGCATTGAAAAACGGGCAGGGTCTTCGACGCTGAAGTCCCTGCCCGTTTGCCGTAGCACTGCCCTTGCGGGGGCGCGGCGGCACGGGGTCATGCCTTGGGCTTGAGGACGATGAAGGGGATCAGAATCTCCTCCATCGATATGCCGCCGTGCTGGAAGGTGTTCATGTAGTATTGCACGTACTGGTTGTAGTTGTTGGGGTAGGCAAAGAAATCGTTCCTGTGGCAGAAGATGTAGGGCGAGGTGATGTGCCTGCGTGGCAGGAAGACCTTGGCGGGATCCTTCACCTCGAAGACATTCTTGGGGTTGTAGTCTAACAGTCGTCCCTGCTTGTAGCGGAGGTTCACGCTCACGCTGGCGTCCCCCTTCACTTTGACGGGGTTGTCAATCCTGACGGAGCCGTGGTCCGTGGTGATGATGATGTTCACATCCTTGCCCATCAAGGCTTTGAACACCTCCACCAAGGGCGAATGTTCAAACCAGCTGAGTGTCACCGAGCGGTAGGCCTTCTCGTCCACCGCCAGCTCGCGGACAATGTTGGAGTCGGTCCGGGCGTGCGACAGCATGTCGACAAAGTTGTAGATAATCACGTTCAGCTTGTTTTGCAACAAGTTGGGGATTCCCTCCACAAGCTTGCGGCCGTACTGGGCGTTGAGCACCTTGTTGTAGCTGTGCTTGATGTTGAGCCCGTGGCGGCGCAGATTTTCGTCAAGCAGTTCGTTCTCATACTGGTTTTTGAACCCCTCCTGGTCCTCGTTAATCCAATATTGGGGATACTTGCGTTCAATCTCCGACGGCATCAGGCCGCCGAACATGGCGTTGCGCGCAAACTGGGTGGTGGTGGGGATGATGCTGTAGTACATCCCGTCCTCCTCGGTGCGCAGATACTGCTCAATGGCCGGCTGCAAGTACTTCCATTGGTCATAGCGGAAGTTGTCTATCACAATCAGGAAGGTAGGCCTGTTCTCCTTCAGCAGGGGGAACATCTTGTCCCGCAGCACGGTGGTGGAGAGCATCGGCTTGTCCGTGGTGGTGGCTGTGCCGGCCAGCCAGTCCACGTAGTTCTCCTCGTAGAACCTGCAGAACAGCTGGTTGGCTTCCTCTTTCTGCGAGGAGAAGATCTGGTGAATATTCTCGTCGTCGGTACCGCTCAGCTCCAAATCCCAGTACACCAGCTTGCGGTACAGCTGCTGCCACCCCTCGTGGTCTAAACGGCTGGACAGCTCCATGCCGATTTCGCGGAATTGTTGCTGGTAGTTCATCGTGGAGCGTTCGCTTTGCAGCTTGCGGGCCTCGGTGTGTTTCTTGATGGCCAGCAGAATCTGGTTGGGGTTGACGGGCTTGATGAGGTAGTCGCTTATTTTGCTGCCGAGGGCTTCGTCCATGATGTGTTCCTCCTCGCTCTTGGTAATCATAATCACCGGCACTTGGGGATGGCGCGCCTTGATTTGCGTCAGGGTCTCCAGCCCGCTCAGGCCCGGCATCATCTCGTCAAGGAAGACAATGTCCACCTTGTTGCTGTGTTCTTCCAGCTCGTCCAAAGCCTCGCTGCCACTCATCACGGGGATTACCTCATAGCCCTTCTCCTTCAGGAAAAGGATGTGCGGTTTCAAGAGGTCGATTTCGTCGTCGGCCCAGAGTATTGTTATTTTATCCATGCCTTCATAACGCAAACCGGCCCATATTATTGTACAACTCCGACCAAAGTATTGAGAATAGGCAAATGGTTCCTTCACATGAGTATTCTTGCTTATCCTACTTTGCCTTCCAATTACTATTAAACCATTGCCTTCGTTTTTGCCATTCTTCCAAAGCCTGTAAAGTATGCCTCTTAAATATTGCAAAATCCATAGTCAGCGGGTATATCCTATCACCTCGCTCCTTATTTGATAGAACATACATTCCATGCCACCCGTTCTCTTTAAATTCATCAGTACCGCCATTAACCATACTGACAAACTTTGGCAAACGCAGGAAATCCCCGTCAAGCACAAAAATCACACTCCAAAAGAATGACTGCATAGCATGAATGGATGGCTCTCTATCTCTCGTAACACGGTCTCTGATACTTGTCTTCGCTTGCATACATCCAAAACAATACTTTCTGTCATCAACTGCAACCACGCTGTACAAATCAAATATATTTGCCTTGATTTGTTCCTTGAGCCAGCTGATATCACGAGGTTCATTTGCTATCTCATTCGCCTTTATCAACGTATTTAATTCACGCTGCAACAGCAGCTCAACTCCAGTCCCATGCAGAGCAAGCGTTGCCAACTCTTTTATCATTTCCTCGAAAGCATGTCCGCTCGACTTCTTCCAACTCTGGTCTGCACTAATAACTTTTTGGATTGTATCCATGTCAGAGATTCCCGACTTGCGGAACAGATGTGCCCTATAAATTGATTTCCACAATTCGGGAGCTGGTTCATCGGGGTATTTATTTAAAGCAGCAGTCATTGTCTTTGTTATGGCGGTTTTCTGCGCTTCTTTATCAAAAACAGCGACAAGACTATCCGACATTGACTTATCGTTATGTTCTGACATCAATATGTCCAGTTGCCTCTTATATTCAGAATTATATTTCCTTCGGCAAAAATCATAACATTGCTCTTTCATAATGAACCATTAATTTTAAACAGGTCATAAATTTGCATTCCCCATGCATACGCCAGCAGAGGAGGTACGGCATCTCCTATTTGCTCATATTTGTCTTGCACGGTTCTATCAATATGAGGAACTATATATGGTCCCCCGACAAAATCATAAGAATCCGGGAAAGACTGAAGTCTTGCACACTCTCGCACAGTTAATGCCCTGTCGTATAATGGATGCACAAACTCGTCAAGGCAATGACTTGTGACAGTGGGCGACGGTGCATCTTCCTTTAGCCGATAATTCCTTTTGATAAAAAGTTTCTTGGGCAGTACACGTTTTGCTTGAAGTATTTCCCTCTCCTTTCCCTCATATCTGTCAAACAACGTCTTTAGGCTCTCCCCTTGATTCAACAAAGAAAACCTTTCCAGCGTACACATTCGATGTTTCATCGGTCGATGGTTAGTGATATGGTCCTTTGAGAGATTGCTCCTTCTCCAAAAAACGTCGTCTCTCATCAACTCAGAATACGTTGACGATGCCGATGTATAATTGGTTTCTTCCTTATCACTATTTGCAACAACATTAGGAAGCCCAGCCAAGGCATCCTTAACACTAACCGGCCGTTGACTGCTTGCCGGAGCTTGAAGCCACCACTTAGGGTAACGGCATGCTAATATAAAAAATCTACTGCGTCTCTGCGGGACGCCAAACATAGTGGCGTCCAATGTAACCGGCAGGAAATTACCATAGCCGGCATCTTCCAATTCTTTTTTTAGCACCTCAACAATAAGCGTATCAGAATCCTTTGCTGTCTTCTTTGAAGTAATGCCTGGCACATTTTCAAATAGTATCATCTTGGCATTACTAATCTTAGCGATACGGATTCCCTCTCTGAAGAGGAACTGACGGTCATCATAAAAAGAGCGAGAAGTATTACCCGCTGTTGAGAAAGTCTCACATGGCATCCCTGACGTCACCAAATCTACCCCATCCGATGGAATAAAAGGCAATATCTGATCAGCAGAAACACTGCGTATATCAGCATTTATAACGTGTACCTCTGGGTGGTTTGCTTGATATGTATCACAACAACTCTTTATGTATTCAATTGCCAACAACGTCTCAAAACCTGCTGCATGAAGGCCTGTACAGATACCTCCCGGACCTGCAAAGCAATCAATATGCGTAAGTGCTCTCATCTCTTTCATCTTATTATTAATAAGCAATCATTCCACACCCCTAAAACGCCTACCTGTACACACCTCATAGCCCTTCTCCTTCAGGAAAAGGATGTGCGGTTTCAAGAGGTCGATTTCGTCGTCGGCCCAGAGTATTGTTATTTTATCCATGCCTTCATAACGCAAACCGGCCCATATTATTGTACCCCCACAGAGTTTCTTTGGGAGCAAAAAGTCAAGCCACAACCTGTTTAATTCATAAAAAAAATGTATATTTGCAATTCTTTTCGACTTATGCTGCTGACAGACATATACACTAACTCTCAATTAGTTGAACAACTCAACACATTGCTGCATTCCGGGCAGGACCGCATCCATGCCAGTGGCATGACGGGTTCGCTGTCCGCCGTGGTGGCCTCCACACTGGCAGTGCTCAACCCAGACCGCAACCAGCTGTTCATCGCTGGCAACAAGGAAGAAGCCTACTATTTAGTGAGCGACCTTGAGATGCTGCTCGACGAGGCCAATGCGGACATGGACCAGAAGCGGGTGCTCCTCTTCCCCTCCTCCTACCGCAAACCCCGGCGCAAGGCCGACGGGGCCGCCAATCCCTCGCTCCCACCCGTGGTGGACGACGACGGCGGCGACCTTTTCGGTACCGACAACGCCAACATCCTTCAGCGCAGCGAGGTGGTCAAACAGCTCGATGCCGGGCGGCCGCTGCTCATTGTCACCTATCCCGACGCCCTGTACGAGAAGGTGGTCTCCTCCCGCACGCTGACGCGCAACACTCTGCGCCTGACCAAAGGGGCGGAAACCGACCTCGACTTCATCATCGACATACTGCAAGAGTATGAATTCGACCGCGTAGACTTTGTTGTCGAGCCGGGCCAGTACGCCGTGCGTGGCGGCATTGTGGATGTCTTTTCCTTTGCCGGTGAGCATCCTTACCGCATCGAGTTCTCCGACACCACCATCGAGTCACTCCGCTCCTTCGACCCCGTCTCGCAGCTCTCCATCCGCCTGTACGACCAAATCAGCATCCTTCCCAACCTGGCCCGCCGCGGGCCGGACACCGTGACGGTGGAGGAGAAGGTGCCGTTGCTCCACTATTTCGGCAGCAACGACATTGTGTGGGTGCAAGGCCTGATGTTTGTCAGCGAAACCATCCAGAACCTCTTCGCCAACACCGGGCAGGACAGCCAGCACTACTGCTCCGCCAACGAGTTCCTCAAAGCCCTGCTGCGTCTCCGCATCATTGAGCAGGGCAACAGCAGCTATTTCGACAAGGCGGCAGCCGTCAGCACCCACTCGCAGCCCCAGCCTCCTTTCAACAAGCAGTTCGACCTCCTGTTGGACACCCTCACGCAGTATCGCGACCGGGGCTACCGTCTGCTCATCACCGTGGCCAACGACCAGCAGCAACGCCGTTTGGAGAAGGTCTTCTCCGATTCCTCGCCCGCGGCGGAGGCCGTCTCCCTCTCCAGTGGCAAAGGCATCCATCTTGACAATCTCATGGGCCATGTGGAATTCCTCCAGTGCCAACCCAACCACGGCTTCATCGACGACGACGAGCACCTCCTCTGCTTCACCGACCACGAAATCTTTGAGCGCTACCACAAATACACCGTCCGCGACATGCGGGACACCCACCAGGCCCTCACCCTGAAAGAGCTCTTCGAGCTCAAACCCGGCGACTACGTCACCCACATCGACTACGGCGTGGGCCGTTTCAGCGGGCTGGAAAAGATTACCACCAACGGCCATACCCAAGAGGTCATCCGCCTCATATACAAGAACAACGACACCCTCTACATCAGCATCCACGGCCTCCACAAGATAAGCCGCTACGTGGGCAAAGAGGGCACAGCCCCCACCCTCAACCGCTTGGGCAGCAACACCTGGCAAGTCCTCAAACAAAAGACCAAAAAGCAGGTCAAGGACATTGCCAAGGACCTCATAGCCCTCTACGCCAAGCGCAAAGCCTCGCGCGGATTTGCCTTCAGTGCGGACAACTATCTGCAACAACAACTCGAAGCCTCCTTCTTCTACGAGGACACGCCGGACCAGCTCAAAGCCACCCAAGAGGTGAAACACGACATGGAGGACTCCGCCCCCATGGACCGCTTGGTGTGCGGCGACGTGGGCTTCGGCAAGACCGAGGTAGCCATCCGCGCCGCCTTCAAAGCCTGCTGCGACTCCAAGCAGGTGGCCCTCCTTGTCCCCAACACCATCCTGGCCTTCCAGCACTACAACACCTTCCGCGAGCGGCTCCAGGGTCTCCCCGTCAACATCGACTACCTGAACCGTTTCCGCACCACCCGCGAAAAGAACGACATCTACCGCCGCGTGGCCGAAGGCAAGATAGACATCCTCATCGGCACCCACGCCATCACCAACAAGAACCTCCAGTTCAAAGACCTCGGACTCCTCATCATAGACGAGGAGCAGAAATTCGGCGTCAGTGCCAAAGAGAAGCTCCGCCAAATGAAGGTCAACGTGGACTGCCTCACCCTCACCGCCACCCCCATCCCGCGCACGCTCCAGTTCTCCCTCATGGGCGCGCGAGACCTCAGCGTCATCCGCACCGCGCCCCCCAACCGCCAGCCCATCCAGACGGAGATATGCAACTTCAGCGAGGAGACCATCCGCGACGCCATACGCTTTGAAATGTCACGCGGCGGGCAGACTTTCTTTGTCAGCAACCGCGTGGAGAACCTGCCGGAGATGGCAGGACTTGTCTCCCGCTTGGTGCCGGACGCCCAGGTGGCCATGGCCCACGGCCAGATGGACGGCAAGACAGTCGAGGACACCATGATGCGTTTCCTTCAAGGCGAGATTGACGTCCTCGTCTCCACAGCCATCATCGAGAACGGCCTGGACATCCCCAACGCCAACACCATGATCATCAACAACGCCCAGAACTTCGGCCTCAGCGACCTCCACCAGATGCGCGGCCGCGTGGGGCGCAGCAACAAGAAAGCCTTCTGCTACATGCTCATCCCCTCCTACAGCAGCCTCACCGACGACGCCCAAAAGCGCCTCAAAGCCATTGAGGAATTCAGCACCATTGGCAGCGGCCTCAACATCGCCATGCGCGACCTCGACATCCGCGGTGCCGGCAACATCCTCGGCGCCGAGCAGAGCGGCTTCATCAGCGACATCGGCTACGACATGTACCACAAAATCCTCAACGAGGCCATCGAGGAACTCAAAGAGACCGACTTCCGCGACCTCTTCCGCCAAGAAGCCGAGGAAAACCACGAGTACGTCAAAGAATGCGTCATCGAGACCGACCTCGAAGTCCTCCTGCCCGACAGCTATGTCACCAGCGTCAGCGAGCGTCTCCTCCTCTACAAGGAGCTCAACGACCTCACCACCGACGACGAGCTCAACGCCTACCGCAGCCGCCTCGTCGACCGCTTCGGCCCCATCCCCATGCCCACCGAGGAACTCATCAAGACCATCTCCCTGCGCCGCATGGCCAAGGACTTCGGCATCGAGAAGCTCGTCCTCAAGCAGAACCGCTTGGTGTGCCACTTTGTGGCCAACCCGGACAACCCCTTCTACCAGTCCGCCAACTTCGCCAAGATGATACGCTACGCCCAGTCTCACCCCGCTGATATCCACCTGCGCGAAACACCCCAACGCCTCACCCTCGTCTGCGACAACATAGGCAGCATCAGCCAGGCCATCACCCGCCTCCAGGAACTCTCCGGCAGCCCTGCCACACCCCCCTCCGGCCTATAATGCCATGCCCTCCCCCAGCACCCCGAAGGGACCTGTTGAAAAAAAGTTATCAACACCCTGTCACATTTTGCCCCTTTTTGCGACTAATTAGGCATAAACAGGAATCCGTTTCGGCGTCAGTATGACTGTTTGCAAACAACACAACGGCTCACAACCTCCCTCAGCGCAGACACTACAACATGCAAAACGTGACCAAACAACAAGCAGAATTCCTCAAGGTGCTAACCCGATGCCAAGGCACCCTGATGAAAGTCTGCCTATACTACCACCGCCACAATCCCGACAACCTTCGGGACCTCTACCAAGACATCGTCTGCGTCCTTTGGGAGCGCTGGCCCACCTTCCGGGACGAGTGCGATGCCAACACCTGGGTCACACAGATAGCCCTCAATGTCGCCGCCCAACGCATGCGCGAACACAAGCGCATGCCCACCTTTGTCCAGCTCGACGAGAACCTCTGCGATGCCATTGCCGACGAGGCCGACACCCCCCTCCACGACCGGCTCTACCACCTCATTGCGCAACTCGACAACGACGACGACCGCAACCTCCTCTACCTCTATCTCGAAAAGAAGAGCATCCTCCAGATAGCCGAAATCATGAACATCACCTACGGAGCCGCCCGCCAACGTCTCAGCCGCATCAAAACGAGATTAATACAACTAAACAATCAAATAGAATGAACACACACATCCCCCATTCCCGACATGCCTCCCACGACAGCGACCCCCTGCGGCAGCTGCAGACCGACTGGGCCGACCTCAACCGGCGCGTCGGCCGCCGTGCCTCCCATCGCCTCCTGAGGCCCGCTCCCGCCGCCCGTGCCGACCTGCGCCGCCACCGGTGGCAGGCGTTCCTCCACTGGCTCCTTGTCCTCTGCGGGCTCCTTGCCGTCGTACTCAGCTGGGCCACCCTGTGGCGCTACACCGCCTACTGCCCCCAAGCCACCGTTGCGGCCCTCCTGCTCCTTGCCGTCAGCCTCCTTGCCACCGGGGTCAGCCTCCGCGCCGCCATCCTCGTCTCCCGCTGGCAGCAACCCTCCCTGCCGCGCCACCACCTGCTCCGCACCGCCACCGCCACCTTGACCCTCCTCCTCGTCTTTCCCTGCGTCTCCCACGGCACGCTGGGCGACGGCTTAGTCATCTCGCAATCCTTTGCCCCATCCTTTGACCACACCCTCCGCGCCGAATCCATCCAAACAGTCAACAACATCTTCGACGCTTATGAAAAACAATAAAACCGCCTGGGCAGTCACACTGCTCCTTGTGCTGCTGACAGCAGCAGCAGGCCTCACCATCAAATTCTGGCCCCGCACGGTACCCGCCGAGCAGTGTAGCCCCATCTACCGCAAATACGCCAACATGCCGGGCATCAAAGCCACCTATATCAAAGACTACCCCCTCAACGACAGCATTACCGTCAACGCTACCATTCTTGAAGCCAACGACACCGCCATACTCCACAGTTTACAAATAGAATTCTTCAACAAGATTTATGACGATAAAGACCCCCACAACAAGCACCTTGTTTTCGGGCAACTATACCAATGGAAAGGACGTTTTTACCTAAAAGAGCCATGCAGCCCATCTGAGGAGGACAGCTCATTCTTCCACTATACCACTTGCTATAGTTCAAACGAGCCCAATATTATTTCCTTCTTTCTTATAGAGACTGACAAACAAAGAAGAGACCTACTTGACAAACAGTTTGACTTCATGATACCTGATTCACAAAAATAAAACACAACCAAGATGAAAAAAACGCACATCTACAAACTAAGCCTTGTGCTTGCAGCAGCATTACCATTATGCCCTCTCTACACTTCATGCAGTAAGGAGGCCAACCCAATTATGGACAAACCCGTTTTTCATTTGCAACAAAACCAACTGGTTTATTATTCCGTCGACGGGATTCCTCAACAAGTCGCAATCATGAATAATTGCGACATGGACATCTTCCTAAACAAGATGATCGTATTAGCCAAAGAAGGGCACTCAGTATCATTCTGCCAGCACAATCTCAACGAGACCTCCCTTTCAAAAGAGGTAATCAAACATGTCACCACTGATGCAAATGATGCAAAAGAATGGTCAGACAAGAAAATCAAAGAAGGTTACCTGGTAGAAATAACCTACAATGATAACACTGGCGAATACACATGTATCGCCACCAAATAACCCTTTTTATTAACCCCTGGGCCGACCCCTACCATCCGTCCATAAAAAAACACCCATGAACAACAAAGCAAAAAGCCCCACACATACTGTTGCGCCGTTGTGCGGGGCTGGAATTGAGGACGAAGAGAACGATGGAGACCTACCAAAACACGCTCCACCCATTTCTCAGCATCCAAGGCATAGAACACGCTATGTGCAATCATAACGCAACTCGCCCGATTCTATTGTATGGCATCACTTCAAATATGCAAAATACCAGCAGCAACTCCGCATACAATTTTATCATGCAAAACCTCACCCGTAGCGTGAGGAACCGCAAAAGGGATTCCACCCCCCCAAAAAAAATAATCATCCACATCCAAAAAAAATAGGGTAAATTGAAAAGTGATGTGATGAAATACTAAAAAGCGGTACCAATTCGTTAGAGAGAGAAAAAACGCAAGATGGACGACAAACTGATACAACAGATACTGGGTATAGTGATACCCGAGGAGATACTGGAGGACTTT
>JAFVCA010000050.1 GCA_017479705.1 Bacteroidales bacterium | reverse complement strand
TGGGCTTGTAGGGGCAGTCCTTGAAGGCCTCGACGATGTCCATATACAGCGGGTCGCCGTTGGCGCCGGGCTCCTTGGTGCGGTCGAGGACGGTGATGGTCTTCACGTGCTCCATCAGGCTCTTGGGCATAGCCTCCATCAGGTGCTTCACGCTGAAGGGACGGTAGAGGTGGACGGTCACGCAGCCGGTCTTCTTACCTTGGGCGTTGAGGTAGTCCACGACGGTCTTGATGGTCTCGGTCACCGAACCCATAGCCACGATGACGTGCTCGGCATCCTTGGCACCGTAGTAGGTGAAGGGGGCGTACTGGCGGCCCGTCAGCTTGCTGATCTCAGCCATATACTTGGCCACGATGTCAGGCAGGGCGTCGTAGTACTTGTTCTGCAGCTCGCGAGTCTGGAAGTAGACGTCGCTGTTCTGGGCGGTGCCGCGGGTCACGTTGTGCTCGGGGTTGAGGGCGTTCTCGCGGAAAGCCTTCAGGGCCTTCTGGTCCACCAGCGGACGCAGGTCTTCCATATCCCAGGCCTCGATCTTCTGGATTTCGTGGCTGGTGCGGAAGCCGTCGAAGAAGTTGAGGAACGGCACACGGCCGCTGAGGGCGGCGAGGTGAGCCACAGGGGCGAGGTCCATCACCTCCTGCACCGAGCTCTCGGCCAGCAGTGCGAAGCCCGTCTGGCGGGTAGCCATCACGTCGGCGTGGTCGCCGAAGATGGAGAGGGCCTGGGCGGCCAGGGCGCGGGCGCTCACGTGGAACACGCCGGGCAGCAGCTCGCCGGCGATCTTGTACATATTCGGGATCATCAGCAGCAGACCCTGCGAAGCGGTGTAGGTGGTGGTCAGAGCACCGGCCTGGAGGCTACCGTGCACGGCACCTGCGGCGCCGGCCTCGCTCTGCATCTCGACGACCTTCACGGTCTCGCCGAAGAGGTTCTTACGACCGCCGGCGGCCCACTCGTCGATATACTCGGCCATAGGGCTGGACGGGGTGATGGGGTAGATAGCTGCTACCTCGCTGAACATGTAGGCCACATGCGCCGCAGCGCAGTTACCGTCACATGTCATAAACTTTTTTTCTTTTGCCATAATTTTTAATTGCTTAAACGTTTAAGGATTAATATATCATTTAACTATTTCGTATTGTTCAATATCATCTCTGCGGGCATTTCCAGTTTGGAAAAGGCGAACAGTTTCTTTTCCCAAATCTTTCAATGATGCACCTATGTGGTAGACCTCTTTGTCAATTATAAGAAAACGGTCGTGATTGTTTTTTATTGTCTTTACCGTGATGGGAGGATATTGTGAGTTGTGCTTGTCTATGCCGAGTTGCAATGTCTTTGATACTGAGCCTGTCAATATGCTTGCTTTTACATTTTTACCCCTCTTGGCCAACATCATCAATACCGATTCGTCGATGTAGTTGTCGATAAGGGTGATGCTCTTCTTGGCGGACTTTATCAGGTCGGTTGCGAAGACGTAGGCATCGAATATCTGGCCGTTATAGAACACACCTTCCACAGGCGGCAAAGCAGTCCTCACGAAAAAGTCTATCTTTTCTTCTGTCTTTGATACACGTTGTTCGAGTCGTTCCAATCTGTTGTTGACCGAGTAACCCTTCAGCAGATACTCTTTCAAGATGCGGTTAGCCCACTGGCGGAACTGTGTGCCACGCTTGCTCTTAACGCGATAACCCACAGAGATTATTACATCAAGATTATAGAATTTTGACATTCTGCGGACTGTCCGCCCACCCTCTGTCTGAACCTGTAAGAAATCCTTACAAGTTGCATCTTGTTCAAGCTCTTCTTCCTTGTAGATGTTGCCAATATGGATTGTGATATTCTGTGGCTTTGTGTCGAACAGCCAGGCCATCTGCTTCTGCGTCAGCCACACCGTCTCGTCAGCCAGCTGCACGTCGAGTTGCACAACACCGTCACTGCTTTGATACACAACGATGGAGTCATTTGTTGGTTGCGCTATGGGTAGTGTTTTGTTCATTCTAGTGTCATTTGCCATAATTGCTTATGCCGAAGGCTGTGAAAACCTTTGAATATAATCTATTGATATGAGCAACGGTTAAGGATTAATATTTAAGTTGATAATTTGCAATGCAATCAAAATATATATTCTTTGTCTTTCATCTTTTTGTATACAATTCTTCCCTCTTTGTCAATATACCCCCAAGTCACTTCATAATATTTTACAAAAGGACTCTTCTCACATAATGTTTTACCAAACATTAATTTTGCCAATCCTTTGTTAAAACCTGATGGTTCAAGACTAAATTGAGGGTCGATAATAAATTGACCTTTTTTGTCAATAAACCCCCATTTGCCATCAATTTCCACAGCAGCCAATCCTTCGGAAAAGCAAGAAGCGTTGTCAAATTGTGGATTAATGACTATTTCCCCTGTCTTATTGATGTAACCAAATTTTCCCCCAACACTAATGCAAGCTAAACCTTCTGAAAAATCAAGTGCATAATCGAATTGTGGATTAATAATGTATTCGCCATTTTTATTGATATATCCGAATACTCCATCTGCTATTCCCACACACGCCAAATCTTCTGAGAAAGCACCTGCCCAGGCAAATTGAGGATTGATAATCATTTCTCCATTCTTGTTAATATAACCACCTTTTAGATTATCGTCTTCTCCAAGAACAGCAACAGCACGGTCATTAATAAACCATGATGGGGATTTAAATTGTGGCTCAATTATTTGTTCCCCGTTTTTATCGATAAAACCAAAATTCCCATCCATTCTGATGCACGCCAATCCTTCAGAAAAATGAGATGCTTCTTCAAACTGGGGATTAATAATTATGTACTCACCTTTCTTGTTAATATAGCCGTACTTTCCACCAATTTCTACGCACGCCAGTCCTTCGTGAAACTCCGATGCATAATCAAATTGCGGATTGATTACATATTCTCCTTTTCTATTAATGTAACCGTACTTATTGCCATTCCATACATGTGCCAAACCTTCAGAAAAGTATCCTACAGATTCCCATTGTGGTATAATGGCAATTTTACCAGACTTATCAATATACCCCCATTCCTCATTCATTTCAATTGGGAACAAATTAACACCCTTGTTGTCTCCACATGCAATGCATATGGTAAATATCAAAGATAGAAAAATGGTTCTTTTTTGTTTCATTTCAATTCATTTTTATTTCAGAAACTTCCTGTTTTCCGTGTTTTTCAACTTGTTTACTTATTATTCTGAGAAAGGCCAAAGAAAACCGTGGCTTTTCATTTCTATGTGTACAATCTTTCTTTGCGCAAAATCCCCCATATTTATTACAGTAAAATGGGGAAACACGGTCCTGTACTCTTTTGAAAACAAAGGTTGTTTTTTCGGAAAGGTGTTTTATTTGTGCTACAGCATGGTCGTAAATTGTGACAATACCTTTGAATTCTTCAGTTATAATTATTATTGAGTTGTTTTTTATTTCGTTTATCTTTTTGCTAAAAAGTTTGCATTGGTTCAATAATGACTTTGTATAAGAAACAAGTCCATCTAATTCATTAAAACAATGTTTAAGTTCCTCTCCGCTCAATTTTTCCGCATCTAACATATTGTTTATTAGGTCTATTCTATGTTCTTTTTCAGCAAACGAGTCAGTTATTTCCTTAAGTTTTATTATTTCCAATGAACATGCCTCTAAAGAGTTTTTCCCCATTCGATTTACTAATAGTTTTAAGTATATGTTTTCTCGAGACTCTCCTTTATACAAATAATCATCAATTATGATATCAATTTCTTTAACCGTTTTATTTCCTGTGTTAATTTTTATAAACAAATACAAAATTACAATAATCGCAGTGACACTTATTCCTATTTCCATATTTGGACTGAAGAAGGAAGAATCAACATGCCTAAATGATCTAGCAGTTGTTTCTCCAAGAATACCCGCAACTATTGTATTAAAAATGATTGTCCAGATCCTTGATGGGAAAATCTGTTCCTTATAATAAGAAGGGACCAATTTGTTTCTATTTATAAGAATTATTATTAGTGCTATTGCATACAATGTGGAAATACCTGCCCATAGAATACCAAACCAAATAAATTTATTGAAAAACAACAATAATACGATTGTGGAAATCGAACAGCCTAATGTAAAGATAATATAACAAGATGGAGCAACGTCTTTTAATGTTTTCAGTTTCGTGTAGTCAATGCCTCGTTCTCTACCAAAAATTCCAAGAAAAGGGTGAATATAAAGCACAATTGACATAAATCCACTAAAAAAGAATATGATATCTGTATATGATATAATGTCAGAATTTGATTTGAGTATCGCATATAGAGCACAAATAATAGTTATTAGCGCACCTGCTAGCGCCCAGTTATTCCAACCATGATATACCACTAAATCATTTTCCCTATCACGTTCGGAATAGAGAAACGAAATGAATTCTGCATCGGATAATTTGTTAATTTCTATTTTCCCGTTTTCTCCCATTTGTTTCTAATCTTTCTTATTTCCGTTACTGCTGTCCTCTTTTTGCTGTTTATACCCTATCCGTTTCCGGGGAGTTGATGGTTTCTCGCGCAGCTGGTCAAGGGCGTCATTGAGGGCGCTTATCTGGACGGCCACCTCCATGTTGTTCTCGTTCTGTTCGTGGAGAATTTCATCCACACGGGCATTGAGGTTGTCGACCTTGTGCTCCAGCTGTTCCACTTTCAGGTTCACTCCTTGCCAGGCGCCTATTGCGTGACGAATAGCTACAAACGCCCGCATGATGTTGATATTGACTTGTATGGCCGTCTCCGACCGCAGCACCGAGCTCAACATTGCAATGCCAAGTTCTGTAAAGGCATAAGGAAGATATTTGCTATGCTGGCCACGTCCATTTGAAATCACAATTTGTGACTTCAAATCATCTTCACTATTGTTTAAGGTCACAAATTGTGACCTTAAACTGGTCTCAACAACATCAATATCTTCTGTATCAGCATTTATAGTGCTTTCCTTTGAGGTCACAATTTGTGACCTCAAAAATACCCATTCACTTTTATTCAGTCGGAACATAAAGTCTTCGGGGAAACGCTCAATATTGCGTTTGACCGCTTGGTTCAAGACTTTAGTCTCTACACCATATAGTTCCGCCAAGTCGCGGTCGAGCATCACGCGCAGCCCACGCACCTCGTAGATGCGGTGCTTGATGACCTCATTATTTGACTCTTCCTGTATTATTACCCTATCTGTCATATCGTCCATTGTTATTTCAGCAGTTTTTTTCCCAACTCTCCCTGCACGGCCATTTGCCGTCGCTTTTTCTTACTCGTTTTACGGTGTGTTTGATTTTACCTATAATGAAGTTGATTTCAAGTGAGGATTCCGTTTCGGAGGTCTCGAGGTCGGGCATCACTATGTCGGTCAGCACTTCGCCGAAGTGGTGCATCTTTTTCTCCTGCATTGCATTGTCTGTCTCCTTGTGCAACTCCACCAACTCGCGTTTCAGCTCCCGTACTTTGGCAAAGGTCTCGATGATGGCAATGGTTACAGCTGTGGCACGTTCGCTCTTCAGTATGGTAGCCAGCATATACAACCCCTTCTCGGTGAAAGCCCGTGGCTCAACAGGAGAGTTCTTCAGGGTATTGAAGTGGTCGAAATTTTCGACCAGTTGCTGCTTTTCAATACCTTGCAGAGTAAAGAAGTACCCTTCTGGGAATTTGTCGGGGTTGTTTTTCACCGCTTCATTCACCCTCTTGGTTTCGACGCCATACAACTCCGCCACGTCTCGGTCGATAAGCACCTTCTGTCCGCGCAACACAATCAATCGGGTTTCTATCTCTTGCGTCTCAACAAACATTTGGTTAGTTATTTGTATATTCTTTGCCATAATCTTAATTATTTCAGCGGTTTCCTATTCCCCACTTCTTCCAACACGGTCATTAAACAATATTTCTTTCTCGAAACATAACGCAATACCTTTATTGTTTATTGCGAAAAGGAGCATCATATTTTGTTCCAATGCTGAGGCACGGGGGAATTTGTCGGAGACAATGATATGGCAATTCACCTCAACACGTTGTCGAAAGTCAACGCCAACCGAAGTGGATTTCTCTTCAAACAGGGTTAACGCCGCGGACAATTGGCTGCTGGCTTTTGTGTAAGTATCCGATATTGCGACATCTGAATTGCCCTGGGCTTGGTCCTTGAACTCTAGAAACACAAACTTCTGCTCGTCGAACACTGCTCCGTCTGCCATTCCACCCACTCGTTGCTTGATGAGTCTCTTATCCAGTGGCAACACGACAATTTCATTATTGTTCGGATTGATGCACAAGCAGCAACGATATGCATCCTTCTCCCGCTTTGAAATACAGGTGCCTTCGACATCGTCGACAATCATTAGCTTACTGTCGTGTGAAACATCAATGCAGTCAAGTACTCCAGGTTTGTATCCTTTGAAAGCCCACATTAGTTTTAGCCTTTTTACAGCCTCAGGTATGTAATTAGGAGTAATCATTTGTGTAGGGTTTTCAGATAAAGTTGGTATAACTTGTTGAAATCACTGCCTATGGCATCCGACACCACATCAAGGTAATTAACAGAGACCAATCCTGTAGTGCTGTCTTTTATAGATTTGCAGTAAGTATCTCCGCCCAAGGAAAATACCGACACAGTGTTGCTATCAATACGAAACTGTGGGGCAACAATGCTGTCAACCTCATCAGTGCTTCCAACATCTTTAAAGAGTTTGTCTGCCAGCAAACTGACGTTCAAGGCAGACAACAGATATGGGCTATGTGTGGTGATTACCATATAGGAGTATTCATTGCTATTTGCAATAGAAATAAGCTTGTTCAGTACCTCTCTTTGGTTGGTAGGAAAAAGGTTTTGCTCAGGTTCCTCTATCACGTAAGTATCAAAGCTCTTTTTTTCGCAGGCAAAATCAGTAATCATCAACATCGGCAATGCCGATTGGATTCCCGAGGAGCATTCTTCCAATGACAAGTGCTTCTCATTGTCACCTAACACTGATATACAATTTAAACCATTACTATTGTCGTATTCCACACCTAAAAAAGAAGCCTCGTATGATGGGAAGTGGTTCTTGGCCCTTTCGAACATGGATAGATACTCCATAAGTGTATTAGGCAGAGGTATTTTCGACAAAACAATACTTGCTAATGATGAAGAGATCGCTCCTGCTAAATTACGTTCAGCTGGGATATAGCACGCACATCTCAGGTTTGCCCTCAAGAAATCACGATTGGCGTTTATTGATTTGTCTATTTGTGGATCATTCAAATCATATCCTAGACTAACTAAATTATCTGATGTCGAAATGTCAATCAACTGTCTACAGAAGTCATACGCTTTGTCTTTAGTTCTCCCGTCAATCGTAATATCGAAGTTTCCGTGACGATATGTAACATTTACATCACAATATTTTCTGTGATATTCTATAATCGTATCCGATGTGAAATAATTAACAATTCCCATCTTCTTAAACTCGCTCATAGGGTTCTGATTGCTGCATACATTGGCCCACCAATAGACGTCAGATAGAATGGTGAGCAACTTTGCAAAGGTACTTTTGCCCACACCTTGGGGTCCAATAAATACCATAAGTTTTGACAATTCAATGTCAATATCCTTTATGGGGCCAAAGTTATGTATTTTGATTCTGTCCATTTTATATGTTTTTGTTGGCAAAAAGAAATCACTCGTCGATATACTCGGCCATAGGGCTGCTCGGAGTGATGGGGTAGATAGTTGCTACCTCGCTGAACATGTTTTGGTTCACCGCTTCGCTATCGAAAGTCCACAGGACTTTCTTCTCATGCGCCGCAGCGCAGTTACCGTCACATGTCATGAATTTTTTTTCTTTTGCCATAAGCTCAAACGTTTAAGGATTAATATTATATAAGTTTATTATTCTGCAAATATATCAGTGTAGGGTTTGAACTTAAATAGTCTGTTACGGCTCTGTCCTGTAGATTCGACAAGGTATCCATCAGTACAGAGAAGTTTGACTATTTCGTTAGCCGATTTATAAGAAATATTACATAGTCGTGCTGCATCGTCGACAGTCACAACAGGGGTTTGCATTAAGTGGTGTATTAGTAAAATTGCTGTAGTACTGCGCCGTCCGTAATTGGCACGAGCATGATTCTCTATGTCGTCTTTGAATTCTAAAATATTGGAGAGCGTTTGTGAGGCGAGGGCAGCAGTCTGCTCCACTCCAACCAGAAAATACTTAATCCAATGAGTCATATCGTTGTTAACTCGTACAGAGTTAAGATTGTCATAATACAGGTCTTTGCGTTTTTCAAAGTATGTGGAAAGATAAAGCAGTGGTTGTGCAAGTATTTTTTCCTGCACCATATATAATGTAATCAGCAAACGACCAATACGTCCGTTGCCATCAAGGAATGGATGGATGGTTTCGAACTGGTAATGTGCTATGGCTATCTTTATCAAATCGGGTACATGTGTATCGGTATTATTGAGGAATTTCTCCAAATCTCCCATCAAATTGCCTACCAACTGGTGGTGAGGAGGAATAAAACGAGCGTCAGAAATAGAATTGCCGCCAATCCAGTTCTGGCTTGTGCGGAATTCTCCAGGTAGTTTATGTTCACCACGGACGCTATTAAGCAGTATTTTATGCGTAGAACGAATAAGTCTTGACGAAATAGGCAGTCTGTCTAAATTCGCAATAGCATCATTGATAGCATCCACATAGTTCCGTACCTCTTGCCAGTCGTTTCGGCGTTCCTCCTGCACTTCTGTTTGTGGCAATAGGGCTTCGTCTATGTGCGTTTGTGTACCTTCAATACGGCTCGACAGAACAGCTTCTTTTGTAACGTGGAGTTGAATGAAAAGGTCGATATTAGGCACAAGACGGGAGAACGAGTTTAGTTCGCCCAAACGAAGCGAGGCCTTTTCAAGAAGGTTGTTAATAGTTGTATCTTGCCACGCCCACTCGTCATTTATGAATGAAGGAACGAAGTATTTATACCCTACACCTTGTTCTATATGACCTGATTTATAGTTTTCTAACCGTATCATTTCTCTAATATTCTTCCGTGCAAATATACAACTTTTATTTTATTTTAATGGCAAAAGTGAAAATAAGATGTCTTTTTATTTTACTTTTGAGCGTGAAGATAAAATTACATCTCTCGTTGTTTTACTTTTATTCAAGCCGTCACAAGTCATAAACTTATCTGTTCTCCGCTTCGTTATTGAAACATTCACTGGATGTTTCTTCATATTTTGCCATAAGCTTAAACGTTTGGGGACTAATATTTATGAAAAATGTTTAACTTTGGTTTTTCCAATCGGATGGTTCTGGTAGTTGTCGTTTAGGACTTGGTTTATATCCAAGTTTTTCCATATCCTTTGCGGCCTTGATAATGCTTTGTTGTCCGTTGTAAAGTTTGTCTTTTGCACTACCAAAACTGTCATTGGCTTTCTGGATTTGTTCTCCAACTTTATCAAATCGCTCTGCAAAATCACTAACCCTATCAAGTAATTTACGCGCCTGATCAATGACTTCTTGTTGGTTGCGTGCTTGCTGAACCTGAGTCCAAGCAATCTGGATCATACGGAGCAAGGCAAGTAAATTCTGTTCAGAAGTGATGAAGATTCCTTTGTCAAATGATTCGCGCCAGAGCAATCGGTCATTCTGTAGTGCCAGTTGTGTTGCATATTCATTTGGCACAAACATTATGGTGTAATTTAGACGTTGGTGAGGTGGCTGTATATAGGAAGAATAATCTTTGCCAGCAAGCTCTTTTACGTGTTTTCGGATACTGGTAATATGGCGTCTCAATGCTTGTTCTCGTGCTTCATCTGTTTCCGCATTGCAGTAATCCAGATAATCGGATAAAGAGACTTTAGAGTCTATAATGCAATCTTTTCCGTCTGGATAATGTATTATTACATCAGGAATTAACCGTTTCCCTGTTTCATCATGGAAAACGGGTTTTCCCGAGTTGTCTCTTATTGTTGTTTGTCTGTCATAATGGACTCCTTCTTCCAACCCTGAACTCTCGAGTAATTTTTCTAATATCAATTCACCCCAGTTACCTTGTGTCTTGGATTCATTTTTCAAGGCTCGGGCAAGATTGTTGGCATCGTTACCTATCTCCAACGTTCGTTTCAATAATTCTTCAATAGCCTTCTCTATCGAAGCTTTATTGTCAGTTGTGGTTTTAATGTTTTCAGTAACTTGTTTTTGAATGGCTTCTAACTGTTCTTTTAAAGGTGTTACAACATTGCCCATTTGTTCATTATTGGCTTTATTAAGAGATTCTTCCCGTTGCTTCAGAATATCTTGTGTTGCATTCAGTAGCTGCTCCTTTGCCATTTGAAGCTGTTGGTTGAATGCCTCAGAACGTTCTTTTTCGCTTTTCTCCATTTGCTCTTTTAGGATTTCAACCTCTTTTAGGGCAGAATCTCGTTGAGCAACAATTTCACTATTAAAATTCCTTTGTCTCTCGATTTTAGTGTTCAAATCATATAGTTCTTGTGCTCTAATGGAAATCAGTGTATCTTTTTCTTCTACTGTTTTCTTTGTCAATTCAAGCTCTTTTTTTGCACCTTCTAATTCAGCTTGTAATTGGCCTGCCGCTTGGTTCTGTCTGTTTATTTTTTCTTGTAATGCGGAATTCTCGTCCTTTTGCAATTGTATCTTTTCCTCATTCTTTGTGTTGTACTCTTTAGTGAGCTCTATTTCCTTCTTTAAGCTTTCATAATCAGCCTTTACACTTCCTGTTTCGTGTATCCGCTGCTCTAACTTGTTTTGAAGAACTGATAAGTCATGCTCTTTCTCTTTCAAAGAGTCCTCCTTGAGTTCCAACTCTCTTTGGATTGTATTTTTTTCGATAGTCGCTTTCTGCAAATTCTCAGATAATGATGTCAATTCTTCATTCTTTTCATTCAACTGTTTGGAAAGGTTCTCTATTTCTGCTGAATGGTGCTTCCCTCCTTCTATGATTGAAGATGTCTTTATTCTCATCAGCAGAAAAGTTATTAACGCACCAAGTAGTGCAGCACATATAGAGAAGATGATTATCGTATTCATGTTTTTGTGTGTTTGATTTATTTCAGCAGTTTCCTATTTCCCACTTCTTTCAGCGCGGTCATTGGCCGTCGCCTTTTCTTACCCGTTTTACTGTATGTTTAATTTTACCTATTATTAAAGTTTATCTCCAATGATGATTCCGTTTCGGAGGTTTTGAGGTCGGGCATCACTATGTCGGTCAGCACTTCGCCGAAGTAGTGCATCTTCTTCTCTTGGACACCCTTGTCGGTCTCTTTGTGCAGTTCGACCAGTTCGCGCTTCAATCCTCGCACTTTAGCAAAGGTCTCGATGATGGCAAATGTCGCAGTAGTAGCCCTCTCACTTTTCAGAATAGTAGCCAGCATATAAACCTTTTTGGTGAAGACTTTGGTTGCAGAGCGGCTTTTGACTGACACTTTTGTGGTCGAAATTTTCGACCGCAAAGTGCGTAATTCATTTGTTGTCAGTTCAAACATATAGTCGAGAGGAAACTTGTCGGGATTATTTCTGACAGCTTCATTCACTCGGCGGGTCTCCACGCCATACAGCTCTGCCAAGTCGCGGTCATGTATCTCACGCAAGCTACGCACCTCATATATGCGGTGCTTAACAACCTCCACCTCGGAAGTCTCAGTAGTTGTTATTTCATTCTTGCTACTCATTGGCAGGACTTGTAATCTTCTAATAACGACAACAATACATCACATGGAACACCACACGTGAAGTTACAAAAATACGAAAATAATTTGGAGTGGAGAAAAAAACAGCAAAATTAGTGCTGACTTTACTTCACCGCCTCGCTTATCGCTTTCAGCACCAGCTCCTCCATGATGTAGTAGGTATCGGGGTTGGGGTGACAGCCGTCGTCGCTCAGCTGCTTCAAAAAGCCGTTCTGCTTGTCGGCGAGGGCTGCGTGGTAGTCCACATATACGATGTTGTTGGCTTCGGCGTATGCCCTTAGGCGCTTGTTGATATCGACGATGGTCTGGGCAGCGTTCTTAATCTCAGGATGCCATCGAAAGGCAGCACACGGAGGAATAGAACTGATGATAGGCACAATGCCGTTGGCACGAGCCAGATGGCACATCGCCACAATGTTGTCGACCACCCTGTCGGGCTCCACCCAATAAGTGTTGTGTGCCACATCGTTAGTGCCCGCCATGATGACCACTGCCTTGGGGTGCAGGTCGATAACATCCGACGTAAAACGCATCAACATCTGTGCCGAGGTCTGTCCGCCGATGCCCCTGCCGCAATAGTTGTGACTGCTGAAGAAATCGGGATGGTAGTAGGCCCAATTATCGGTGATGGAGTTCCCCATAAACACCACCTCGGGGAAATCCATACTCACGATAATACGCTCATTGTCGGACTTGTAACGGTTAAAGCCAAACCAATCGTCTTGTGAAAAACCAGAGAATGTCATGATGAGAAAGATAATGATAAATGTTGCTTTTTTCATAATGCGCTATTTTGCAAAAATGTTACCATCTCATAGCCCTCTTGTCCTGCGGGGAGCGGAAGAAATGACTGAGCCTCGGGGGCGGATACTGTTGCTTGCTGGCTTACCCGACGAGGCGGAGCTTGCCGGCTTTCTCTTTCCTGTCGGTTTCACAGCTGGTTTGCTCGTCCTCTTCCCCAAGGGCTTCCCCGTGGTTTCAGGTGTCGTCGGTACGGGTTTTGCCTCTGTCGGAACCGGTTGGGCGGGGCTATCGTAGTCGGTAGGAGTATAGTTGCCCCGACTGCGCTTGTAGTTAGTCATCGAGTTCACGCGACTGATGCGGGACGAAAGGTTGTGCCCGCCAGTTGTCAACAGGTCTGCGTAAGTGATGATGAGCGACGAGGTCTTCAAGTATCGTCCTGCATTGCCTTTCAGGTTGGCGGCAAACCAGTTTTTCACATCCTTCAAATCCATTCCCAACAAGTCCAGATTATTCTTGCCCACCCCGCGCATCAGCTGGTTCACCTTTCGTCCGCGAAGCATGGTGTTGTAACTCTCACGATCATGTATTTTCACCCCGCGAGGATAAGAAAGATACCGTGCCAACTGCTTGAATTGTTCTTCGTTGAGTCCACCCAACATATCCTTGACCTCTTGTATGCTCCTGCCGATACCTGCCTTGGTGTCGCGGCACACATTGCGATAGATAGCATCGATATTCTCCTCTGTGTAAGAGATGTTGTGCCGCTGCTCATTCTCTCGCAGTTGCTTGTCGATATTCTCTTTCTGATAGTTTATGAAGCTGCGCCGGGAAAGGCTGTCTGCCAATCGGTCAATCTCCTCCCCGTTCAGCTGACGAATTTTGTCAAGCAATTCAACGGTAGGCTTATACAGTAAGAACGGCTTGTTTTTCGGGAAGGAAGGATAGGTGTTGCCCGAATAGCTGATGTTGTTGTCGATAAATAGCTGGTACAGCGCCGTGTACTGCACCACACGCGCCAGGTCCGTGTTGCCGAGGGTGGCGAAATAGTGATACGCCTGGCTCTCGTAGCGGTAGCCTATCGACTGGCTGCGCTCCTGCGAGTTGAAGTAGCTCACCGGCAGCGACCCCGTGCGGCCTAAGGTGTAGATGGTGAATGTGTTATTGCTTGAATGTGTTAATGTTTGAGTGTTGGAGACATCGTTTTTCTTGCAATCAATCGCGTACATGGCACCAGCGGTGTTCCAATTATAGACCAGCTCGTTCAGCCCTAACTTCTTGAATAACGGCTTGTCGAAGGGATAGTAGCCCGGCTCGGGGTAGCGGTAGTAGCCCTCCTGTATGGTGCCGCGTTCCGACCAGTCCTTCAGCAGCACGTCGGTGATAGTCATCAGGTCGCCAAACTCGGTGTTCTCCAGTTCCTTGCTCAGGTACGTGGGGCACCAGTCGCGCCCGTTGTTCATCTTGCCGGCCATCAGGTCGTTGATGTCCAAGCTTTGCGACAGCTCCTTCTCGGTAGTTGAGGCCAACAACAAGATGCTTTCTATCTGCAGCGGAGGTAGTTCATTCAGCGGCGACTGCCGTTCTCGACCAATAATTACCAGCGTGCTGCTGTCGGCCAAAGCTCCCAGTATCAGGTCGGCGTCCAAGGTGAACTGCCTTATGTCGCCCACCTGTGCGGCGATGTCCGTATTCTTAGCCACCGCCCAAGCCACAAAGCCCGGCTGCTGGCTGAAATAGACGCCCCGTGCCTGAGCCTCGAAAAGGTCACTGACGGTCATAACCTTGTTAGTGTCGTCGAGATGGATAAACCCCTCGCCCTCTTCCATAAACCAGGTGTTGAACTCGTTCAGCGTTATCTGGTAGTCGATATTCTCTTGGGCGAAATAGCGTCGCTTCTCTTCCGCGGGCAATGTCATCACCGTAGGCTTGTATTCACTGAAAAAGAGCTCCCTATTCAGTCGCCGTAACAACCTGTCGCAATTCTCCTGTGTGGCATTGCCGAGCAAGATGAGCATATCGGTAGTGTAGCCGTCATAGCCTATTGGATGCTTGCGCAGCTCTGTCCTGTGCGTGAACTCGGCAAAGATGGGTGCGATGGAATCCGTCTCGAAATGCGGCGGTATATCGCTCAGCAGAATCATGCGGCTGCTGTCTGAGAACGAGGCCATCCCGACCGTTTGGTAGTGGAAACGGTATTTCTTCCGAAAGTCCTTGTAAATGGAGTCCGACATCCTCGCCGCCTCGCACCGATCCATGTCCACGTTCTGGTTGGGGATGTACTCATAATCAAACAACCGCGCACTCTCCCGCTTCACGCTCTCCTCCACCCCCGTCCGCCACAAAAGCAACACCCCCGCAGCCCCGATTGCCAGGATGGCAATCAGACAGAGTAGCGTTTTATGGGGTTTATTTGTCATTATAAGCGGTTTTCTTCTATTTGTTTTCATTGTCGCGTTCCTTCGGGACGCATTTAGTTTTTTCTAAATACCGACGCACTGCGTCTCCGGTTTGTACGGTGTTATAAGTCGTCTCACCTCCCCCAAGGTGTTTTATGGAAGTTCCCTTTTATCCGTGCTCTCATTCGGTTCTATCTGTTTCACATCTTCTATGGTTGTGTCGAGGGCGAGTTTGTCAGTTGCGTTGAGGGGGCTGACAACGGGTTGGCCTGTACGCTGCTCTATCTCGCGACGGGCAGAGCCTGCCACATTGCCACCCTCAATGGCTATACTCCTACTCTCCGCAAACGACTCTGGTTGGCGGCTGCGGGATATGGCAGTGGTAGTAACTTCAGCCAACATATTGAGCACCAACTCAAGATTGGTCATGTTATCTCTCAGATTCTCTTTCTTCAGTCCCTTCACCTCTTTGTAGTCTCGCACCGTGAGACCGCTCCACGCACGAGTCATCTCATTTGTCAATATTGCATAGTCCCTCTCTTGCTCTATACCACGGGCTTTCCACTCATCAGTCAGCTCCTTGCGCATCTCTATTGATTGCAATCGTTGATTAATCCATCCCTCGCTGTAGCCCTTTGCACGATAGAAATCAGCTCCACGAACAATGGCTTTCTCCGGGTCGGCAATCTCGTCCAGACGCTCGGCTCCCACCTGCGCCAACCATTGCTTGAACGGCTCAGCCTTCGGCGACGGGATAGACTGAATGATACGGAAGACCGCCTTGCTGTCAGCTGCAAGTGTCTTTCGTCGTTTGCCTGTTTCTGTCAGCATTTCTACCTGGGGACAATTTGTCCCCATGAACGCAGCGAGCTCAGAATCACGCTTGCGCATCTTCTTAAGATAATCCGTCGGATTTATCGAATCCGTCAACACCCCGACGACGTCCACTACCGAAAAGTACCATTCCTCCTTTTCCGCGTCCCAATGGGTGCGCACCTTCTTGCCTTGAAATATCTGAACTTTTTCCATCTGAATAAGTCTGTTTAACTACTACCACTTTAAAAATCACTATACTGCACTATGTTTTACCAATCGTACGGCTCTACAAAGATACAAAACTTCGACGACTTGACAAGACTAATGACGTATGGCTCTATTCAAAAAAGGGTACTATCGCCACCCCCTGTGGCACAAACAATGTCGGCGCGCCATAGCGGGACCGCTTCCTCTGTGTCCTGTGGCAGAGGCGTCGCTTTGCCAGCCGTGCATCCGTGCTGCCGCCCAATGCCGCCAATCCCCTCAGCGTGGCTTCGAAGCAACCAATCAACCACGTCTTACCGGCATGATGTCTATGGTCCTTCTGCCTTTGCTCGTCGCGTCGTGGTCGGCGGTCCGCTGTCTGTCCGCTCTTTGCGGACCGTCTCCTCATTCCTTCCCGTTTATTTTGCCCGACGGCAAGGGACAAATGCGCCCCTAAATGAGCGACTGCCGAACAGGGACGGGCGGAGATACTCCCTGCCGGAAGGGGGCCGGAGGCGGAGGGGAGGGGGCGCAGCGCAGGTTATTTCGCTATGATGGTGAACACCGTGCGCCGGTTCAGACTGCGGCCTTCGGGGGTGCTGTTGTCGGCCACGGGCTGGCTCTGGCCGTAGCCCTTGTAGGCGAGGCGGTCGGAGGGCACGCCGTGCTGCACCAGATAGTCGTACACTGCCTTGGCGCGCTGCTCGGAAAGTTTCTGGTTGGAGGCTTCGCTGCCCACGTTGTCGGTGTGGCCGCCCAGTTCGATGCGCAGGGTGGGATGCTGCTGCATCATTTCCACCACCTTGTCCAGCTCGACGATGGAGATGTCGAGGAGCGTGTATTTGCCGGTCTGGAAGAAGACGTTCTTCAGCGTGATGCTTTCGCCGACTTTGAGTTCCGGGGCCACCTCGGTGATTTCCTCCTTATAGACCACTGGTTCGGGGCGGACGGTTTCGGGCAGGTCGAAGGTGTAGAGGTCGAGCTTCCCCTCGCCGCCGAACTTGTCGGAGGAGAAGAAGGCCGTGCGCCCGTCGGGGCTGACAATGAGCGAGCTCTCGTCGCTGCGGGTATTGATGGGGTAGCCGAGGTTTTGCGGGGTGCTCCAGGTGGTGTCGCCCGTGCGACGGCAGACGAAGAGATCCATGCCGCCCATGCCCACATGGCCATTGCTGGAGAAGTAGAGCGTCTGGTTGTCGAACGAGATGAAGGGGCTTTTCTCGTCGCCCTTGGTATTGATGGTGGGACCCATATTGACGGGTTTGCTCCAACGGCCTTCCACCAAGGTGCTGCGCCAGATGTCCATGCCGCCGTAGCCGTCCTTGCGGTCGCTCACAAAATAGAGGGTCCGGCCGTCGATGGAGAGGCAGGGCTGCGACTCCCAGCCGCCGGTGTTGATGGCGGGTCCGAGGTTCTGCGGCTGGCTCCACCCGCCCGCCTTGCGGTAGGAGATGTAGAGGTCGCACCGTCCGGCACCGTCGGGACGGCCACAGGCGGTAAAGTAGAGTATGCGTCCATCCTGCGATATGCAGCCGGCACCCTCGTTGTCGCCACTGTTCAGGGGTTCCGCCATGCGCACGGCACGGCTCCATTTGCCATCCACCCAACGGCAGTAGTAGAAATCCTCCTCCATGTATTCGCGGTTGTAGCGGGTGAAGAGGAGCGTGCGGCCGTCGGCGGTGAGGGTGGGCAGGTATTCGTCGTCGGTGCTGTTGACGGCAGGTCCCAGGTTCACCGGGGTGAAGGGCACGGGGTTGGCCATAGCTTCACGGCGGAAGGCGATGCACTCCAGGTCGTGCTCGGCACCGGCACCCCAGCGTTTGTGCTTGCCCTTGTCGGTGCGGAGGAAAGTGCGGAGGTGCTCCTCGGCGCGGTCCAGGCTGTCGTGGTCCAGCAGCCAGGCGGCCATGGTCAGATGTACTTCGGCAAAAGAGGGCTCCGCCTTCAGGGCTTTCTCGAAATGCTCAAAGGCCTTGGCGGGGTTGGCGGACAGCAGCGACTGCCCCTTCTCGAACTCGGCCACCGCCTTGCGGTTGTCGACGGTGTACTGCGCCGTGGCCGCGGCGGCGGCCAGCACAAACAATATTACGAGGGCTATCCTTTTCATCTTACGTGGGGATTAATGTTTCATTCCATAACGGCTGGTTGCCGCTTTTATTGCCTTGGGGGGGATTTATAGATTTTATAGAGATTATAGATTGGATAGGGGGTTAGTGCGGTTAGATTGAAAAAAATGCGTACCTTTGCATTGTCGAAACAACTTCGGGACTGCTGATGGGGCTGGCAACGGATTAACATTCAATTATTAGCCAGAAGCAGGGACCCCTGTTTAGTATTTTTAACAAAGAAAGCTGTAAGATTTCCGCACCTTGCACGTCATTATTTCAAAACAAACAACACAAATATCATGAAAAAGATTCTTATTCTCCTCCTCACCACTGCCAGCTTTGCAGCGCAAGGGCAGTGGCTTGTCGGTGCCAACGCCTCCTTCAATCGCTTTGGCAACGAGCGCAATCAGCGCAACAGCATTAACTACTTTTACACCCTCACACCTACATTGGACGTGGGGTACCGCATCGGGGCGCACCTCTCGACAGGTGTGTCTGCCAGCGTGAATTATGCTACCTCAACTACAAAGTACCGGATTTCGAACGCCGTGCCCGCTTTGTACGACCAGTACAAAGAGACTGAAAAGGATGCCATGCAGTACCTCAGCTGGCGGGCAGGGATTTGGCTGCGGTACGACCTGCCGCTGACCGAACACCTGCTGCTCTTTGCCCACCTCAACCTTGCCGGCGGAAGCGACCACCAGCGCAGAGTGGTCGACGAATCATTCTACAACTCACAAACCCAACAGATGGAGACCCGCCATAGAGAAACCACACAGTACGGCAATGCCTCCCACCAAGTACTGGGTTTCAACGCCGACATCACACCCGGCGTGGCATACCGTTTCGACAGCCACTGGACCGCAGAGCTATGGCTCGACATCCTGAAGATAGCCTATATGCAAAACTGGAACAAGGCAAGTCGCTCCACCGTCCAGACGCTCAACTCCCTCATCTTCGGCCAGCAGCCCTTATACGGAATGTATTTCTTCGAGGATAGTCCAACCTCAGGAATGATGACTCCCTCCATACGCTTAGGCCTCACCTACAACTTCTAATCTGTTTGACCACAGAGGAGTTCATACGCGACATCATACCTCTGCAACCCGCCATGCGGCGCATGGCCCAGCAGCTGCTGCACGACAAAGCCCTTGCCGACGACGCCGTGCAGGAGACCCTCACACGCCTTTGGTCCAAACGGCGCAAACTCGGTAAAACCGACGACCCGCAGGGCTACAGCCTCCGCGCCCTGCGCAACCACTGCATAGACCTTCTCCGCAAGCAACGCCCCACAGTGGACCCCGACACACTGGCCGACAGCCTTGCCGACAACACCGAAGCCGAAGAAGCCGAGAGCCGCTACCAGCGGCTCGAACAGGCCATAGCCACCCTCACGCCCCTACAGCAACAACTCATCAACCTCAAATACATGGAAGGACACTCCACACGCGAGATTGCCGCCCTCACCGGCCTCACACCCTCCAACATCGACACCATCATGAGCCGCACCTACGCCCTCCTTAAACAAAAAATGCAATGACCCCCAACCCCAACCAAGACATAGAGCACCTGCTGCAACAATACGCCGACGACCGCCGCGCCCAACAGGCCACCGCCGACAAGCTGCGCGCCATGGAACGGCACCAACGGCACACCCGCAGAGCCGTAGTTGCAGCATTGCTGCTCCTGCTCACCGGCGGAGCAGTACCCCTGCTGCTAAAGCCCCTCACCCTGCCGACATCACCCGCCAACACCCGTGGGAATGTAGCGATATGCGAACAGGACTACGCCCCTATCGCCCACGCCCCAACCCCTGACCAAACAACACCACCACAAATCAACCCATCCCATCGGCAAAAGAGCACACCCAAGCAAGCAGAAAAACCTACGGCAGGAATTGCCTCGGCAATCACTGCTGACCAACTGCCGCCCCTACACACCGGCACCCCAAGCTACATGGACAACACCGGCAACCTGCGCGAGACACAGATTATGAACCCCAAGATGCCTGAAGGCATAACCGCAGCACTGGCAGACAGGCCGCTCAACAACCCACACACCAACACCTCCAAACGGCACACACTCGTCGCCACCATAGGAGCCATAGCCCCGTTCAGCACCCATGGCGATGCCGCACCCCTGCTCACAGCCAGCGTGGGACTGAACGTAGCCCTTGCCTCCTCCTCAAACTATGAGGTAAACATCGGCGTAGGGGTCGACGGCTACATCAATGTTCCCCTGCCACAATCGAAAAGCAGCGACAACACCCACTTCAATTCCATCGATGGAACCGAGAATTTCCACGGCCAAGGGTCGTATCAGTCGGACCAAGAGCTTCTCGAGACCTTCGGATGGTACTATCCTACCCTTGGTCTGTACGTCACCCTCCCCCTCACCTTCGACCTCTACCCCCGCGGGCGCGACAAAACAGGCATGCAGCTCACCCTCACACCCGGCCACACCCTTACACCCGTCACCACCCACCGTGGCACCGCCACCCTCCACGGCCTCAACCCCTGGAAATTCACCGCCGGGCTCGGCCTCACCCTCCCCAAAGGGGCACTCAACAGCATCAGCTTCACCGCCGACCTCCTGCCCTCCTATCTTCGCGGACCCTTGGAAGGCATCCACCAAATAGGTGTCATCTTCGCTTTCTGAATGCGGGAAACCATTAAAACACTTGCTGGTTTAAGAAATTTATGTATATTTGCATAGGTGAAAGACACCTATGCAAACATTATACATTAAAGGCAATCAAGGCAATAATATCATATTAACAAATACTCAAAGATTATGTTTTTCCATGTTTACGGCGAACACGCCCTCCTGCAATGGGGAATGATGCTGGTAGTACTGGCTGGCCTCATCCTCTGGAACGAATTTGCCCGTCGCACCAAGACGGGCGGTCTCATCACCTTCCTTGCCATCCCGTTGGCTCTGACAGCCTACTTCGTGGCCATCGCCATCGGTGCCCGCACCGGGGCCGAATGGGCTCTCAACAACCAGACCCACCTCTACATGAACGGCTGGTTCCACTACGCCAAGCTCTATGCCGCCCTCACCGGCTGCATCGGCTTCATGATGATCAAATACAAATGGGGCATCGGTGCCAAGCATTGGTTCAAACCCTTCCCCTTCGTCATCGTTGCCATCAATATCCTCATCGCCGTGGCCTCCGACTTCGAGAGTGCCATCAAAGGCTGGAACTGCTGGTGGCTCAGCAGCGAAGGCGTGTGGCTGTATGGTGGCTGGCACAACGTCATGAACGGCATTGCCGGCATCATCAACATCTTCTGCATGACCGCCTGGTGGAACGTCTACTCCTCCAAGGACAAGAAAGACATGATTTGGGCCGACATGACCTGGGTCTACATCGTCATCTACGACATCTGGAACTTTGCCTACACCTACAACTGCCTGCCCACCCACAGCTGGTTCTGCGGCATCGCCCTGCTGCTGGCCCCCACCGTGGCTGCCCTGCTCTGGAACCGCGGCGGCTGGATTCAGAACCGCGCCAACACCCTGGCCATCTGGTGCATGTTTGCACAAGTGTTCCCCCTGTTCCAAGAGACCTTCCATGACGGTTTCCACAAATTCAACTGGGTGGCCCTGCCCACCACCTACGCCGACGGCACACTGAACGGCATCGTCGAGGGCGGCACTGCCAACGCCAACCCCACCGCCATGACCGTCATCAGTGCCTTGGCACTCATCACCAACATCATTGCCATCTGCTACATCATCGCCGTCTCCAAGAAGCGCCACATTAACCCCTACAAAGAGGACGTCTTCATCAACCAGAAGTACTACAAAGACTCCATGGCCCGCGCCGACGTCGACTAAACAACGTCTGCCCGCTGTATAATATAATAAGAGAGGGTATCCCAAGTGGGTACCCTCTCTTCCTTTTTTCGTAAATTACAAAGCTGCTACTTGCTGGCAGGGAAGGTGAACGCCGTCTTCAGCACCCCTTCGCCGTAGATAGTCTTGAAATCGTCGCGCATCGAGATGACGTGGTATCCCGCCTCGCGCCACTGCTCGCCCAGCCGCAGAGCCTTCTCGCGGTTGGCATGGTCACGGGCCTCGTCGTCGGCAATGAGCATGAATGCTGCACTGCGGTGCGTGCTGCTCAGACAGTAATTGTGCATCGCGCAGTCGCCGCCGCTGTTGCCGAATGACAGCACCGGCACCTTGCCAATCTCCTGCGAAATCTGGAGCACCTTGTTAGTCTTCAAGTTCTTAATAATCAACTCATCCGTACGCACAATGTTCTCCTCCCTTCCCATCGTGTAGTTCACACCTGCCTCCTCGCCTTGGCCGGTGGTCTTCAACTTCACATCCATGCCAATCACGCGGTTGGGCTCAATGCCCAGCGACTCCACCAAAGCGCGGCAGATAAAGCGGTCGGAACCCGAAACCACATAATAGGTGAATCCGTTGTCCTCCAAATAGTCGAACACCTCCAAAATCGGCTTGTAGAAACTCTGCGCATAAGTCATGCCAATGAAACCGTTGGCGGGCTTGGCAGCATACGTCAGCACATAGTTGCGGAACTCCGCAAGCGTCATGCCCGCGTAGGCCGTGGCTGCCGCCTGTGCATGCTTCATGTCGAAATGGTCCGGCAGCGGAGCACCGTTGCGCACAAAGTCACGAATCTCCTGAGCCGTCTCGCGTACCGACTCCGGGGCACTGTACGAAGCATCGTCCAATGCACGATACTCCAACAGATTATACTCGAAATAGGTAGGATACAGCTCACCCACAAACGTTCCGTCCATGTCGAAGGTGGCAATACGGTCCTCCTTGCGGATGTAGTTGGGCGACTTGGGGTCCGTCACGTCAGTGACATACTCCTGCAGTGCCTGCAGCGCCTCGCAGTTGTTCCACGAAGGGAAGTAATTCTTCTGCTGGATTACAGTCGTGTCCTCCTTGCCGCAGCCCGCAAAGACCGCCATCACGGCAAACGCGACAATCAATAAACGTTGTTTCATCATAATACTGTTTTTAGTTAATAAAAAAGTTTGTCAAATTCCAACAGCCATTTCCTCGTCTCACCACTACGGGCCTACTCGCCCCCATTCGGCTTGCCCTCAGAACACATTCACGAATTAACACATTCAAATCGACTAACACATTAACACATTCACGAATTAACACATTCAATTTGCGTTTGCAAAAATACAAAAAAACTCCGACATACCAGAAAAAGAACGTTTGGACAACCACTAATTATTCATTCTGACAAACACGAATAACACAAATAGCCCGAATAATAATTCGTTAGATTAGTGTAATTCGTGTTCAACAATAATTTTTAGAAGTGACCTTTGATTGTGAGATTGTTTGATTCTCACAACCAAACATTCAACAAAGCTCCTGCCGTCATTTCCCAGCGGAGATATACCTCTTCAACGCTTTGACGTAGTTGCGGAAGGCTTCTGTCCCAGTGGGCGTTATGCGGCAGGTGGTGCACGGCTTTTTCCCTTTGAAGCCTTTCTCCACGGCTATATATCCAGCCTCAGCCAGTTTGTCTATCTGCACGCTCAGGTTGCCCGACGTGGCACCAGTCTGCTCCTTCAGGTAGTTGAAGTCGGCCTCCTCCACGCCGGCCAGTATCGACATGATGGCTAACCGCAGCTCCGAGTGCAAAAGCGGATCTAATTTGGGCAGCATGGCTTACTTGTATTGATGTTTGACAATCAGGCCCGTGGCTACCAATACCAATCCAGCAAAAGTGAAGATGAGCATCTGATCGTGGCTGGCTCCGGTGATGTAGTAGCTGCACAGGCCGCCGATGCCCGTCACAAATCCGGCAATCTTCATGACCCAGTTCTTCAGGGCCACGCCACAGGCACTTTCGGCCAATCCAAATATCAGCACAATCTCCCCCGTGAGACTTCCAAGTGCTATCAAGGCGCGGACGGCCCCGCCAATATTGTCTGTACCCACATGCACATGGGAAAAGATAATTGTGAAGGCCGCCACGGCGCAAGCGAAGATGCCGAAGGTCGACCAAATGCCGCTTGTGATGCGGCTCACATCGTTGCTCACCCTTTCCTCCTGCTTTTTGCCCAGCCCTACCCAAGCCACTAAGTATCCTATCACGGGCATGGCAAACCACAGGCAGTTCCAAGCCGCCTTGTCCGTAGATTTCCATAGGAAGTAGATTATCAACGAGAAGACCGTAAGCAACGTACCCCACAGGATGTAGTATTTTGCACTGCGGCGCGTAATCTCTTTGCGGCTGCTGTTCAGCGTCTCCGTGATGAGCGACAGGCTCTCCTGAGCCGTCATTTCCTTGTTCTGTTCCATTTCTTTAAAAATTTAATATGTTCAACAACTTTAATACCAGCGGAGGTTCTCCGCCCAGCGAAGGTTCTCCGCTCGTGATATCCTCCAAAGCTGCGCAGCATTTCAGAATCACGCTGCAAAGATAAACAACTTTATAATACAAACAAGATTTCGAAGAAAAATATTTTACACTACACTATATATCAGCACTATAATTTTACACACAGATGCTATCAACCTCCGTTTTTTTGCAGAAAAACTGGTTATGAAAGCATTTTTTAACCCCTCTTAGCTGCTATAAATACAGCGATGACCAGCTGCACCAACAGGATAACGGGAACCCCGATACGGAACTTGTTATGGAGTGTCTTGTGGCGGAAACAGCGCATCGCCGCCCAGGCACCGATGCTGCCACCCACGGCCGCCAATCCCAACAGGGTATGCTCCGGCACACGCCATTTCCCGTGCCGCGCCCTCCATTTGTCAACGCCATAGACGATGAATGTCACCACATTCACTACCACAATATACAGCACAATTGCATGCAGCACACCGCTCTTCATATAGTCAAAATCATTGTTTCAATATGCAAAAATACAACTTTTTCTCAACACATAAACAACCAGATATCCCCCTCAGGAAACAATCGTCGCAATAGATTCTGACTCTCAATAACCTGCTGAAAGAGAATTCCTATTGTACAACCTCTGCCCGCACACCACTTTCAGCATACCCCAAAAACTGTTTCTAACTATTTGTTTTCATTGTTGCGTCCCTTCGGGACGCGCTTGCTCTTTTCTGAATGTCAACACTCTGCGCCTTCGGCCTGTAAAGTGTTATGAGTAGGCTCACCTCCCCGAAGTGATTTATAGAAGTTCGCTAAACAAATTTTTTTCTGTACATTTGCATCCTGAAACGGATTCATGCACGCCGTACAAACCCTCAGCAACGCACTCTTATTCAGTAGGTAAAATCCATCCATGCACCGCAACAAACAGCCCCTGTCACTCTCCCATACCCTGTCCCGGCTTATGGTTCGGGCACCCATGCTGTGGGTGGTGACGCCCTTTGCCTTGGGCATAGCCTGTGCCGACCTCCTGCCCACTGTGGGTGCCACACCCCTGCTGCTGCTCATGGCCGTTGCCGTGGTGCCGATGGCTCTTGCCGCTTTTACCCGTGTCCGCTGGTCCTCGCTCCCCTTCCTCGCCTCCCTTTGGGCATTCTTCATCGTGTTTGGCATCCTGTTGGCCAACCTCCACCGCACCACTCCCGCCGACGGGCTCCCGTCCGGGGGCTGGGGAACACAAGGTCGTGCCGCGACCATCCTTCAGATCCGCCTCGACGACTCGCCACACCAGTCCCGACGCTCCTACAAGGTTACGGCCCACGTCGAGGGCATCTGGCGGGGCGACGAGTGGCTCCCGGCCTCCTGTCCCATCCTCCTCTACTTCCACAAGGACAGCTCCGCTGCCGCCCTGCGCTATGGCGACCGCCTCACCATCCGCACCCAACCCCAACTGCCGGACAGCAGCCGCAACCCCCACCAGTTCGACTATCGCCGCCACCTGCTGCGCAAAGGCATCGCGTGGCAGGGCTACGTGCCCGCCGACGCATGGCAGCTCCTTCCCGACAGCCTTGCCCGTCATTCGGGGCTGAAAGCATGGTCCAAGCGCGTGCAACGGGAGCTGGTGGACCGACTGCAGGCCACCACCCTCTCGCCGCGCCACAAAGGCATCGCAGCAGCCCTGCTGCTGGGTTGGCGCGACGCCCTCGACGACCTTACCCTCCTCCACTTCCGGCAAGCCGGCATTGCCCATCTGCTCTGCGTCTCCGGCTTGCATGTGGGTATCATTGCCTGGATGGCGGGGCTGCTCTTCCTCTTTATGGGTCGACTGCGGTGGCAACGGGTGGTGAAAGGCTCCGTCCAGCTGTTGGCCGTCTGGGTCTTTGCTTTCATCACCGGCTTGGCACCCTCCACCCTCCGTGCCGCCGTGATGTTCTCCCTATTGATTATTGGCAACATGCTGCAAGAGCAACCCCTACCGTTCAACAACCTATGCACCTCTGCCCTGCTGCTACTGATCATCAATCCCAACCTCCTCTTCGATGTGGGATTCCAATTCTCATACACTGCCGTAGCGGGCATTCTGGCATGGCGAGAGCCTCTCAGACATCCCGATAGTAATCCTCCTGAACGATGGTGGACAGGTCTTACTCACTATGTATGGAAACTGATACGCCTCTCGCTCTCTGCCCAAGCCTTTATCCTCCCGCTACAAATCTTCTATTTCCACCAAGTCTACACCTGGTTCCTCATTGCCAATCTGCTTGTAGTGCCCTTTGCCGGGTTGTTGCTTGGCACAGCCGTGGCGGTACTGTTGCTAACCGCCGCCCCCGTGTTAGGCAACGCAGCGGTGTGGCTTTTGCAGACGGAACTGGGCTTTGCCGAAGGCCTCACGGCGTGGGTGGGAACTCTCCCCTGCGCCGTATTCGGCAACCTCTATTGCGACCCCCCTATGCTGCTGTTGCTCTATGCCGCCCTGCTGCTCCTCACCCTCTTTCTGCACAGCCGCTTGCAGTGGGCGCTGCCCGCGGCTTCGGGTGCCTTGCTGGCAGCCGTGGTCTACCTCACGGCCGTCAACCTGCGGGCCACAAAGCAACATGAGATTGTGGTATACGATGCCGACAAGCGGATGGCGATTGAATGTTTCGACGGGCGGCACAGCTACTTGGTCTGCGACACGGCCACAGCCCGCAACCCCGACCTCATAAAATTCTTCCGCGAAGGGGCAGTGCTGTACCACCGCACGCTCAGCACCACCCTGCTCCCCGCGGACACCACCTACAGCGATGGCCGCTGCTCGCTCTGCGGCGGAGTGCTCCGTTTCGGGGAGGACACCGTCAAATTGAAAAGTGAAAATTGAAAATTGAAACGGGTCGCCAGTATGGTAGCCACATTTCAATTTTCAATTTTCACCTTTCAATGATTATCGCCTTTCAATTGCGGCGCATCAGCACAACGACTAAATAGACCATGACGAGCATCAGCCCGATGCCCATTGCCTTGGGCCAGAAAGCACTCACCATCATTGCCACCCCGATGATGGCCAGCAGTTTGACGGCCATCTGCTTCCGTTCCGGCAATGCCTGCATGGCCATGCGGAGTTTGGTGCGCAGGTCATGCCATTTTGTCACCACGCCCTGCCACCACTGCCCCACGGCACCCACCTTGCGGCCCCGGTGGTCAATGGTCTCGGCGCGGACGGTGGGCATCTTCTTTACCCGCACATCTATTTTTTTGCGGTAGGTCTTCCCTTCCACCGTGGCGGCGATGGTGAGGTGTGTGCGCCCCTTTGAGCGGTTGAGGCGGAAACGTTTCGTGCCCACAGCTTCCAAGGGTATCTGTGTGGCGCGGAAGCCATTGTCGATGGTCAGCTCCGTCCGCTCGCTGCCTGTGCAGTCCCACGTCAGTTCCACTACGTCGCCTTCGGTCACGGTGCGGCGGTCTGCCGCGAATGTCATTCGTTGTTTGTCCATGTGTTGGGGTTTCGTTGTTGTTTCTTCCATGGCTGCGTTCAACTTCCGTGCCAAATGCGGTGTTGCTTCGCCCGACGGGGGCTCCTTCAAGGTCTGTTCTCTTTTCGTTCTCCAATGGGTGGTTGGGGAGGGAGCCTCGAAGGGAGACCGAGGGATGGCGTAAGGAGCGGGGCATTAAGGGACCAGGTGGTTGCCTACCATGCGCTGCATGTAGGACTGGATGATAGCTTTAGTGCGCGCAAGGTGGTGGGTGAAGGCGGGGTCGGCGGCGGCGGGGCCCACGCTGTGGCTGTCGATGAGGTTGTTGCGGAGCGCGGGGTCGGCCTCGATGTCGTACCAGCCGGTGGCCTGCTCCCCGTCAAAGAGGAGGAGGCGGCCGTTCTGCACGTATTGGTATACGCCGCTGTTGTAGTGTATGGCCCAGGTGAGGCTGTCGGGGGTGTGGAGGAGGTCGCAGCCGTAGGCTATGTAGGGGCGGCGGCTGCCGGTGAGGGCGAGGAGGGTGGGCATGATGTCGGTCTGCTGGGCCACGGCGTCGGAGATGCCGACGGGCAGCAGTCCCGCAGGGGAGTAGAAGATGATGGGGACGCTGAAGGTGCCGAGGGGAGTGTTGTAGGCGGGCTGCGAGTTGATGTTGGTGTGGTCCGCGGTGATGACGAAGAGGGTGTTCTGATACCACGGCATGCGCCGTGCGGCGGCAAAGAAGCGGCGCAGGGCGTGGTCGGTGTAGCGGATGCAGGTGTGCAGGGGGTGGCCGTCGGCGTGGAGGCTGTCGCGGTAGCGCTCCGGCACGACGAAGGGGTGGTGGGAGGTGGCGGTGAAGAGGGCAGTCATGAAGGGTTGGGGCATCTGCTCCATGGTGGCAGCGAAGAATTGGAGGAACTCTTCGTCCCAGATGGCCCATGTGCCGTCGAAGTCGGCACTGCCGCCAAAGCGGCTGTCGGCTTCGTACTCGGTGCGGCCGTAGTAGTGGGAGAAGCCGGTGGTGCGGGCAAAGGCTTGGAAGCCCATGGAGCCGTTTTCCGCGCCGTGGAAGAAGGCGGTGGTGTAGCCTTCGCTGCCCAGCTGCCCGGCTATGCCGCTGACGTTGTTGAGGGAGTAGGAGGTGACGAAGAAGGGTTCGACGAACATGGGTATGCCGGAGAGGATGGAGGGCATGCCGTCGATGCTTTTGCGCCCGTTGGCGTAGGAGTGGCGGAAGGTGAGGCTGTGGGCGATGAGGGAGTCGAGGAAGGGGGTGTAGCCGGGGTAGTCATTGTAGGCTCCGATATATTCCTGCCCGAAGCTTTCGAGGATGAGGACTACTATGTTTAATGTTTGATTGTTTGATTGTTTGATTGTGTTAGTCGTTGTCTGGTGGGGTTCTCCGCCGGTGTGGAGGGGGGTGAAGAGGGCTTCCATCTCGGCATCCGGCATGTAGCAGGGGTCGGCGAAGGTGGTCTTCCCCATGGTGCGCAGCAGGCTGAAGGGGGTGTTGAGCACGATGGCGGCCTCGGAGGGCTGGTTGACGTACTGGTTGGCGTTGCTGATGGTGATGGGTCGGATGGCGGTGGAGGCTCCCCCGCGCATGCCGATAACGGCTAAGGGGATGTAGACGAGCAGGGCGAGGAACTTATTAAATTGAAAATTGAAAATTGAAATAGGGTGCACCGCCGGTAGTGATTACGGGCGCAGCGTGATTCCGATTCCGGTCTTGGGGTGAGGGGGTGGCGGTAGAGGAGGATGAGGGCTGCGATGAAGGCAAGCCCGATGAGGACGAGGTACCAGTGGTTCAGCAGCTCCACACCCACAATGTCACCGAGGTTGCCCTCATTGCTGAACTCGGAGAAGAAGGTCCAGGTGGTGCGCCGCCCGGTGTAGCGGGAGTAGACGGTGTCCACCAGGTTGAGGATGAGCATCAGAGCATTGACCACCACAAAGAGTGTCTTCAGAGCCATGCGCCAGGGGCGCGAGGCGGTGAGACGGCGCGGAAGGGGAAGCAGCACAAGCAGGATGTAGAGGGTGTTGGTGTAGAGGATGGCGGAGGTGTCGAAGCGCAGCCCGCCCGCAATGAGGTTGCCGAGGGAGAGGTTGCTCCACCCGTCGGCATAGAGGTCCCAAAACTCCCACACGTATACCACCCGGCACAGCATGTAGAGCAGATAGACCAGCAACACATTCCAAAGAAGGGAGAGGAGGAGGGTGAATGTGTTAATTCGTGAATGTGTTAATGTGTTAGTCAATTCGTGAATGTGTTAATTCGTGAATGTGTTAATGTGTTAGTCAGTTTTTATTTTTAATTTTCTCAGAACTGAAAGTATATGAAGGGCTGGAGGTCGGCGGTGATGAACTGGTAGACCACAAAGACGGTGGCCACCACCACAAGGGCCATCAGCCACAGCGGCATGGCTGCAAACCACAGGCGGTAGCGCCGTTTGAGGCGGTCGGGCAGCCAGTGGATTATCATGCCCAACAGGAAGACGATAAACACGGGTGCATAGGCCTCTACTATGGCGGGCACCTGTTCCCAGTTCCACTGCCCTCCGATGCGCTCCACCATCTGCGTGGCGGTGCGCCAGGCGGTCTCGTTGGCTTCGGCAGGATCCAGGTTGGAGCCCGAACGGAAGAACAGGCGGGTGAAGCTGATGAAGACAAAGGTGAGCAGAGTGTTCCACACCGTCAGCAGACCACCCTTGAAAGCAGACTGGCGGTAGCGGCTGCCCCACAGGGCCGGAACAACGTTGAGCAGCACGATGGCCACCGCCACCACAAGGAAGGCGAAATGGAACATGCTCAGCACCGGCACGGGGAAGAGGTGGTAGGCGCACTTGACGGCCAAGTAGACCATCGCCGCCGCCACAATACGCCCTACAGGGCTGCGCTTCTTCCACCACTTGTACACCAGTATGCCCAAGCCGTTCAGCGCACCCCAGGTGATGAAGTTGAAGGAGGCTCCGTGCCACATGCCGCCCAACAGCATGGTGTCGAAGTTGTTCATGTTGGTGGCGAAATCGCGCCGCCCCTCGGGGAAGGCTGCATAGATGAGCACCAGCAGGCTCACCACAAAGGCCGCCGCCAAGGTGAGCCACAGGCTCTTGGCCATAAGCAGCACCACCGTCAGCATCACGGCGGGGATGACCCATGTGGCCGCCGTCGCATTGCGGTTGCCGCCAAGGGGGATGTAGAGATAGTCCTTCAGCCAGTTGCTGAGGGAGATGTGCCACCGCTTCCAGAAGCCCGCGGCGTTGGTGGCCTTGTAGGGCGAGTTGAAGTTCAGCGGCAGGTAGAAGCCCATCAGCATGGCCACACCGATGGCAATGTCCGTATAGCCGGAGAAGTCGGCATAGACTTGCAGGGAATAGAGCAACAGGGCAGCAAAATTCTCGAACGAGGTGTAAAGCAACGGATTCTCGAAGACTCGGTCCACAAAGGAGACGGCCAACCAGTCGCTGAGGATAAGTTTTTTGCACAGGCCGTTGAGAATCCAAAACACGGCGATTCCAAACTGGCGGCGGGAGAGAAAGAAAGGCCTGTAGAGCTGCGGAATGAACTGGTCCGCCCGCACAATGGGACCCGCCACCAACTGCGGGAAAAAGGTGGTGTAGAAGCCGAAATCTAAAATATTGTCCGCATGGCGCACCCTCCCCTTGTAGACATCGACGATATAGCTGATGTTCTGGAACGTGAAAAAGCTGATGCCCACGGGCAGGACGATGGCATTGGCAATGGAGAAATGGGTGGACGCAATGGTGTTGAAGATGTCCGTGAAGAAATAGGCATACTTGAAGTAGCAGAGCACGCCGAGGTTCACCACCACGCCCGCCACCATCAAGGCATGGCGCCGACGCTTAGTGCCGCCCGTTTGCTCCTCGCGCCGCGCTAACCGGTCGAAACTAAGGCCAAGGAAATAGCCCACCACAGTGGCAAAAAGCAGCAGCACCACGAACCGCCCGGAGGTCTTGTAATAGAAAAAGAGGCTCACCAAAAAAAGATAGCCGTTGCGCCACAAGCGACGCCCACGGCTCATGCCCCTGCCCCGACGCCCCACCGACACGATGAGGCAAAAGAGAGTGTAGACAATGAAGAAGAAAGCCCAGAAATGGAACTGAGTGAAGAGCAGCGGATGTTCCATGTCGAAGGCAAAGAGTCGGGAGAGGTATGTGAGGAGGTCAGACACTGTGGGAGTCTATTTTGAATGTGTTAATTCGTGAATGTGTGAATGTGTTAGTCGTGTTTCAATTTTCGATTTTCAATTTATAAAGTTCCTTGTAGAGTGCATTGAAGAAGAGGTCGCCCATTAGGCGGTAGCCCGCGCGGGTAAAGTGGACTTTGTCCTTCTGGGCAAGCCCCGCCTTCTGCCACTTCTCCATGGATTTGAGACCACCCATAATCTCAAACTGGTCCCAGACGGCTCCACCCGTCAGCTCCGCCAGACGATAGAACACATCGCGGGCCAACGGGCCGTTGGTGTTGACGGCATAGCGGCGGCGACCCGTCTTGCGATAGCTGTCGTTGTTGGTGACAAAGATGAAGGCGCACTTGGGGTTGACCTTGCGGATAGAGTCGCAGAGGGCAAGGTAATTATTCTTGAAGACCACGGTGTCGAAAGTCTTCTCGTGGGCATCGTTAATGCCTATGCCGAAGATGACCAGGTCGGGCCGCAGCAGCCGGAGGTCGGAGGTGAGGTTGCACTTCAGGTAGTCCGGCACCGCAGCACCGTTCACACCGATGGAATGATACGAGAACCCCGGTCGGCGGTTGCCTAAACAGACACCCGTCAGGGTGAAAGTCTGCCCCTCGGAACAGGGCAGCACAATGTCGAAAGAGTCGACGGGCTGCAGCAGGTTGAACACATAGCGGTGGGTAGCCGTGTCGACGTATGAGGGCTCCATCTCGTTCCCGTCAAAACCCAGTGTGGGCAGCACCCCTTGGGGCGAATAGCCCAGCACCACGATGTGCTGCACGCGGTAGTCGACGCTCTTGTCGGTAAGGAGCATCTGTATGCGGGTGGGGACATCCTTGGCCGTGACGGAGATGCCGCAGAGTCCCAATGGATATTCGGGCTCCTTGTACACATTGCGCGTCAGGACGACCTTCTCCTTGCAGTGCACCCTGTAGTCGTCGGGATTGTTGCACTTAGCCGCCGCCGAATAGGGGAAAACCATCCCGCGGCCACCCACGGCCTGAGGCCACCGCTGCATCATGCGGACGCGCACCTGGTTGGGGAACACGCCGGCCTGCACATGCGAGCCCCCTATGTGCACAATGTTCACCGTCCCCTGCCCCGTCGTGGCCACCCGCCGCATCTTGTTCAGCAGGTAGCGCATGGCAGCGGACGTGCTGTCGTAGCGCAGCTCGTTGCTCTCGTAGCGCACAAAAGGGTACCCCTTCGTGTCGGGCGAATTAATGTTCTGGCCGTGGCAGCTGACTGTCCCCACGGCTGCCGACAGCAGCAAAAAGGCCATTATCCTATTCCGCATCCGCCACCTCCAATCCCGTTGTCTTGGCGGCCGTCTGCTGCCGCATCCTGTAAAGTCTGTACATATTGTCGAAAGCATTAGCTAAGCGGTCGCCCATCACGTCGGCGCCCCGCTGTGAAAAATGAACGTAATCGCCGCTGCCCAAACCCTGCTCCACCCAGGCGGACATAGCGTTGGCACCCCCCATAGCGTGGTAGATGCTCCAGTAGGCAGCCCCGTGGGCACACACCTCCCTGCGCAGCCCCTCCACCACCTTCGGAATCCAGGGGTAGGAACGCAAGTCCCCCTCCTCCGTGCGCTTGCTCATGTCCGACGGGCCGATAAAGAGAATCCGGGCATTGGGGCAGCACTGGTGCAGACGGTCAATCTGCGCCCCCATGCTCCGGCAATAACCATCAATAGCGCGGTCGCCGGACAGGTACGGCACCGAATTGCCGCCAAACTGCATGATAATCAGCCCCACATCCATCAGGCTGTAAGCCTTGGCCAACTGGTCGCGGTTGATTTGGGTGAACTGGTGACCCGAACAGCCCCGCATAGGGACATTGTCCACCGCCACGCCGGGACCGCCGTCCACCATCACGCCGTAGAGGTCCGCCGCCCCCTGCACGGCAATGCGCACCTCCGCAGCCGCCGAGTCTAACCGCCAGTCGAACAGGTGCACCCCCTCCGCCTCCTCCCGCTGCTGCTGCGCGTAGGAGCCCGCCGTCAGCGTGGCCTCCAACGGGCCCGGACGGTTGCAGAACAGCAGCCTCACCCGCCGCAACTGCCGCAGACGGCCGTCGCGGTTCCTGTGTGCCGTGGCCCTGATAGTGCTTGTCGCCGCCCCTGACACATGGAAATCCTGCACCATGGGGCCGTAATTGCCCTCCGCACGCACCACCAAGCTGTCACCGAACGGCGACTGCCGCACCAAAGCCCCCACACCGTGGGTGCTGACCGAATAGGAGGCAATAAGCGTGGCGAACGGCACCAGCCCCGGACCCCCGCCGCCGAAACGCTCCTGCATGCGCGACCGCAGCCGATCGGACATGCGGTCCATCTCAATCTGCGAGTCGCCATAGTGGACAATGCGTATCGTGCGACCCGTTGCGGCCGTCCGCTCCAACTGGGCAAAAAGAGAGTCGAAGAAAGAATCATCATCATTCGGGAACCAGAAACGAATATCGCTACTGTCCAACTGCCGTTGATAGCAATCCATCGAATCCTGCAACGAATCGAGCAACGAAGCCAACGAATCCTGCTCCCTCAGATACGCCTCCACATCCAACTCATGCTGTGGATTAAGCACCTTGGCAAGTGTGGGAAACCTGAGATTCAAGGAGCCGATGTTGGCACGCCCCTGCGGGAATACATAGCACACTCCCGCAAGCAACGCTATCACAGCAGCCATAAACAATAAGACCTTCCAAGACTTCATGAATGTGTTTGTGAATGTGGGAATGTTTGAATGTGTTAATGTGTGAGTTTTATTACCAGCGGCGGTGCGCCGCTTTCACTTTTCACTTTTCAATTTCTGAATGTCATTATACATCTCCTCCAGCTTGCGTTGCAGCACAAAGATTTTCTTCTGCCTGTCGGCTGGCATAGCGGGGGAGCCGAGCACCGTGGAGTCGTCGCCCACATTGCGCGTCACGCCGGACTGCGCGGCAATCGTCACCCGGTCGCCCACCTTGATATGTCCCACAATGCCCACCTGGCCGGCAATGACGCAGTTGTTGCCCACCTTGCCGCTGCCCGCGCAGCCGGACTGCGAGGCCATCACCGTGTTGCTGCCAAAGGAGACATTGTGGGCTATCTGGCAGAGATTGTCAATCTTGGCTCCGCGGTGGATGATGGTGGAACCCATCGTCGCGCGGTCCACACACGTGTTGGCCCCAATCTCCACATCGTCCTCAATCACCACATTGCCTATCTGGTCAATCTTGCTGTACGAGCCGTCCCCCTTGGGGGCGAAACCGAAGCCGTCGGCTCCCACCACCACACCCGCGTGCAGGATGCAGTTCTGCCCCACCTGGCACTCGCGGTAAATCTTCACACCCGGATACAGGATAGTGTTGTCGCCAATCTGGCAATGGTCGCCGATATACACCTGCGGATAAATCTGCACATTGTTGCCAATGCGTACATTGCGGCCTATCACTGCGAAGGCCCCCACATAGCAGCCCTTGCCCAGCCGTGCCGTGCGGTCGATGCTGCTGCGCATGCTGCGGCCACGCTTGGGACGGTCGGCAGAATTGAACATGTGCAGCACCTTGGCCACACAGAGGTAAGGGTTATCCACACGAATCAAAGTGGCGTCCACCGGATGCTCCAGCACAAAGTCGCGGCTGATGAGGATTGCTGCGGCCTTGCGTTCATAGATAAAGTGTGTATACTTGGGGTTGGCAAGGAAGGTGATGCCGCCCTCGTCCACCTCCTCAATACGGCAAGGCTTCCATATCAGGGCATTCTCGTCGCCCTCCACCGTGCCCTTCAGTTTCTGGGCTATTTGTTTGGCTGTAAATTGCATATCAAGTAAGGTTCTATGAGATTATAGGTTTCGTTATCAATGATGGGTATATTCAACAGGTCGGCCACCCCGGTGTAGAACCCGGACACGTCGCGCTGACGGACTATGGCCTTAGCCTGGTAATAATCAAGATAGGGGTGGCGCTTCAGCTGGTCAACGCTTGCAGTGTTGATGTCCAACTGGACCACAAGGGAGGGATTGACGGTAAGGTGGGGTGTGATGTCGGCATAACGAGCCGAGTCCATCCCGTACACCTCTTTGAGCTGTTCCAACCTGCAATAGCCTCCCAGCATGGCACGGTAGCGCAGTATGCGACGAGCCATCGTTGGCCCGATGTTGTAGAGCTGGACAAGGTCCATGCTGTCGGCCTCATTCAGCTCGAACACAAGCGGACTTTTCTTCCTGATGGGATACTGGCCCGAAGCGTTGGCATAACCACTGTGCCGTGCGAAATGTGATTGTGATGACGAGTACTGGATGCCTGTCAAAGCATCTGAAGGAGGTGGAATGCTCGCTTGTTGGCGTGACTGGCTGACGGCTTTATTGTCGGCGGGTATTTCCCGCTCTCCGGGCTGCAGGGCTAAAAGCCCTGCCGTGGCGGCCAGCAGCACTATGCTCAGCCATAGGTAGCCGCGTCGGCGCGTCATTCCTCCTTCCATTCCAGTGTGCCTCTTTGGTGAATGATGTGGGGCTGCTTAAAAGCGTCGTCGCTCTCAAAGCGGTCGCCAAGGGTGATGCGGGGTCCATTCTTGGACCGCAACGGATTATTGCTAAAGATGCGGTGCTCCGCCTGTCGCCAAATGAGGTCTTTGAGATAGACGGTATCGCCGTTTTGGAGGTCGATGATGACCACGCTGTCGCGTACCATGACAATCTGGCGTTTGTCATACTGCACAGCATAGTTGGCGGTGAGGATGCCCGTAGGGCGGTCTTCGCCATCGTAGAAGCGCATCCGCACCCCTTTGGGATAGACGGTCTTGGATTCAGGGTCGCCATATTGGCGCACGATGGGGGCTTCCATGAGCAGTTGCAGACTGCCGTTCTCGCTGCGGCGTATGTGGGCGTTGACGATGGTGCTGGCGGGCAGGTTGTGGGGTTCAAAGATACGGGTCTTCTCAATATCATTTCCACAGGACAACAGGAGACAGGCAAGAAGCAGGGTTGCTGCCCTGCTTCTTGCCTTGAGGATGATCTGAGAAGGTTTTGCTCTATACATCCCGGAGGGGGGTTAGCGGGTTCTCACAATGGTGGAGCGTCCAATCCATCCGGGGACGGTGTAGCTGTGGCCGTCGATAAGGTCAAGCATAAAGGCGTCGTTCTTCTTGGGGAAGTAGGCGGAGTAGGTGCCTATGAGTTTGTCGGCGAAATTGATGATTTCCTCGGTGGGTTCAACTTGCTTGGCGTGACGAGCCTCGTCAACAGCCACCCAGTAGGCGGAGCGTCCACCCATGCCGTCGTCGATGGTGCGGCTGCTCTTGGCGTAGGCCTGTGAGAGCTGCAGGTAGGGCTCGCCCTTGGTGCGGTCGGTCTCGGCGGCGTTGAGGAAGGCGGTGCGGGCTGCGCCGTAGCTGCCTTGGCCGGAGTAGGAGAGGCCGAGGATGATGTAGGCGCGGTAGCGGTCTTTCTTGTCAGTAAGGCTCTTGAGGGCATCCTGCACATACTCGACAGCTTTGCCGTACTGCTTTTTGCTCCAGCACATCTGGCCCATGCGCATGGCGGTGCTGGGCGAGGGTTCAAGCTCGTAGAGCTTCTCGGTGGCGTCGAAGAAGAGTTTGTTGTCCTCGGTGCAGCCCTTCTTGATCATGATGCCTGTGATTTTTTTGAGGAGGGCGATATTGTTGGGGTCAGCCTCGAATTTCTTCTGATAGATCTCGTTCAGCTGCTCGCAGGAGGCGTATGGCGAGAAGACGGACTCGACGCTGGCGATGTAGGTGCGGATTTTGGCAGCGTTGACGCTGTCGTCGGCCTCAACATTGAGGGTGAGGAGCGAGTCGAGGAGGTCGGAAGCGATGTCGTAGTTGTCGACAACGAGCGTGGGGTCGGCAAGGCCCGCCTGGACGTAGTCCACAGTGGCTTTGAAGAAGAGGGTGACGTAGTTCTCGTCAAGCTCGTGGGCTCCCACACGGATGGCGTCGGCATAGTTCTCATAGATGGCTTTGACATCCTTGGGGCGGAGCGAACTGAGGTCCTGTGCCTTCATGGCTTTGACTTTGGCCTCTTCGCCGAAGTACTGGATGCGCTGGTCATACATCTTCATGAGTTCGTCGATGTAGGCATCACGCTCTGCGGCGGTCTGTGCAACATTGATCATGGATTTGATGATGGTGGAGCCGCGCTGGTAGACGGTTTTGCTGAAACGGGGGCAGTGGAGAAGGATTTGGCGCCACGGCTCGTAGCAGTCCGTGTAGCTTTTCTGCTTGTAGAATTCCTGATAGAGGGATACATTGCTGATGCAGGCAACGCTGTCTTCGGGCGTTTCGCCCCATTTGCTCTGTGCGCCAGCGGCCAGGCTGATGCTGAGGGCTGCTGCCACGATAAGGACATTTTTCAGTGTTTTCATCTCTTATAAATGTTATTTGAATGTGTTAATTCGTGAATGTTTGAATGTGTTAATGCTTGATTGTGTTAATGTGTGAGTCGTGTTTCAATTTAATCGGTGTTTTGTGAATTAGTATTGTTTTTTCTTGTTTTATTGCAGACTTAATCGTATTTGCGCTTGACGAACCAGCGCTCGCAGGAGCCGATGGAGATGCCAAAGGTGAGGACATCGCGGCGCAGGAGGTCGGCAGTGCCGATGGAGGAGTAGCCGATGCCAAGGGTGAGGAGCGAGCGTCCTTTGCGCATGGGCAGCTTGAAGGCCAGACCGCAGCCGGTCTCGTTGATGGCTGTGGCATCAGCGGTGCCATTAATCTGGAGGTTGAGCTTGGAGCGGTTGTGATAGAGTCCTGCTGTGATGCCTATGCGGCCCCAGTAGGAGGTGGAGGAGGGGTTGCCTTTCCATTCGCCGCCGAGGGCGATACGGTAGTTGGGGGCGTTTTGCAAAGCTGAGACGCCAAAGAGGTTGTATTGGGGGTCTTCACTATATTCCAGTCCGCTGAGGGGCGAGTAGTAGCCGTCAAGGTCTATTTCCCACCGCTCGTTGCGTTCCAATGCGAGGCCGAGGCCTACGGCTATGGGCTGGCGGAGGGTGGAGGTGTAGGTGTCGCTCTGTCCGCGGGCGGGGAAGATGGTGTCGAGGAGATACTCGCTGGTGGTGCTGCCATACAGGGTGTAGGAGAGGGCCTGGTCGCTGACGTTCATGGTGCGGGGCAGACGGAGGGTGGCTCCGAGGCGGAGGGTGTAGCGGCTGCCAAGAGGCTGGCGGTACTGGATGCCAAGGTCGAAGAGGAGGTTGCGGACAAGGGTGTTCTTCTGGCGGCGGGAGTTGACAGCGTAGGTGGTGTCGTTGCCAAGGAATTTGTATGTGATGGCACGTGTGATGTTGCCGTAGAGGAAGTTGACATTGAAACCTAAGGAGAGGCGTGAGCCTATGTTGAAGCCGTTGCCCCAGTAGATTTGCGACACACCGCCATTGCCGGCATAGATGGTCTGGACGTCGCCCAACGAGGTGCCAAGGCGGGTCTGGACGGACTCGTAGTTGACGCTGCTGTAGGGGAGCAGTCCGGCCGATGTTTTCCACCAGCGAGTGATGGGGAAGGCGATGGCAAGGTAGGCCAGGTTGCCGTCGGCGTCGGTAAGGTGGTTGACGTCGTTGCGGAGCACGCAGCTCTGGATGTTGATGCCGATGTCGAAGACGAAGCTTTCGGGTTCGATGGCGGCGTAGGAGGCGGGGTTGAAGGGGTTGATGGTGTTGCGCGCGGAGCGGCTGTAGACGGCGCCTCCCATGCCGAAGGCTGTGGGCATGTTGTAGGGCTGGTCGGTGAGGCCGATGCCGTATTGGGAGAAGGGGATGTTGAACCCGTTCTGTGCCCGGAGGCTCACAGGGCTTGCCGCGGCTATGAGGGCCAAGGCGAGGATGAGTGTGTGTCTATTTTTCATTTAGTTCAATATGCTGTTTTATTGTATATTTAATTCTGTCAGTATGTTGTTCAACCCTGTCATGACGAGGTGGGGCAGCCGTTCGGCGTGTTGCAGTGCGGAGACTCCTGCGGCGGTGAGGCGCGCGGCATCGCCGCCTGTGAGGAGCACCCGGGCTGTGGCACAGCGCGAGCGGTAGTGTTGCACAAAACCTTCGACAGCAAAGCGCGTGGCGGTGAGGACACCGGCAACGATGCTCTCGGAGGTGGTGCGGCCCGTGACGGGGGAGGCAGCGCCGTCAATCTGTTCCAATAACGGCAAACGGGCTGTAAAAGTATGCAGGGCATGGAATTTCATTTCGATGCCGGGGAGGATTGCCCCGCCGCGGTAGGTGCCTGTGGCGTCGAGGTGGTCAATTGTGATGCAGGTGCCGGCGTCGATGATGATGCAGTCGGTGCCGGGGAAGAGTGCCCAAGCCCCACAGGCTGCGGCAATGCGGTCGGGGCCGAGGGTTTGGGGGGTGGCGTAGTCGAGGGCGATGGGGAGCGGTGAGGCAGCGGTGAGGCGGTGGACGGGGCGCCCGGTGGCGAGGAGGGGGCTGAGGTCGGCGTGGCCGGAGGCACAGACGGCGGCTCGGCTCCAAGACAGGCGACGGGCAAGGGCTGCAAGGGAGGGGGCGTCGGTGACTCCGCTGTCGGCGAGCCGAGGCCCGTCGAAGAGTGCCCACTTGATGCGTGTGTTGCCTATGTCGAGTGTCAGATTCATTTGTTGTAGAGGTTCATGGCCCGGTCGGGTCCTTGTGTGGCGAAGCAGCCGACGGCCTGACAGGCTTTCTCGAGTGTGGGGGCGAGGTCGGCTTGCTCTTCGCTGCTGAAGGGGCCGAGGACGTAGTCAATCTGCCCGCCGCGGCCAAAGTTGTTGCCAACCCCTATGCGCAGGCGGCAGTAGTCATTGCGGCCCAGCAGGGCTTCGATGTTGCGGAGGCCGTTGTGGCCGCCGCCGCTGCCTTGTTTGCGCATGCGGAGGGTGCCGAGGGGGAGGGCGATGTCGTCCACCACCACGAGGAGGTTCTCCAACGGCACTTTCTCGGTCTGCAGCCAGTAGCGCACGGCTTCGCCGCTGAGGTTCATGTAGGTGGTGGGTTTGATGAGTATGAGGGTGCGCCCTTTGATTTTGAGTTCGGCGCGGTAGGCACGGCGTTCGAGGCTCCAGCGGGCTTCGGCTTTACGAGCCATCTCGTCGACCACCATAAAGCCAACGTTGTGGCGGGTGCCTTCGTATTCAGCACCCACATTGCCCAATCCCGCGATTAGATATTTCATGCTATAATCAATGTCGTCGGCTGATTTACAGCGCGAAAACAGTTTTTTTATAATTCCCATATATTTTTGTCCAGTCTGCAAAGTTACAAACTTTTTTTGAATTACGGGGTTTTTGGTTGCAGGGCAACATATAAATATAGTTATAGGGGATGGAATGAACTGCTCCGCGGGAGCCTCGGCACAGCACAATGGGCGCTTTGCACATTCCCCGGCGCTTTCTCCCTTTTTCCACGGTATTTACTTTCTTGCGGAGAAATAATCAAGAAGGAAAATGGAATCAAAATAGAAAGTATATGGTGTGCAAAATGCGTTCGCAGCAAGGGGCGGCACGGGCAGGCGGAGAACCTCCGCAGGGCGGAGAACCCCCGCTGGTGTTAATTTTTAATTTTTAATTTTTAATTCAAAAATAAAGTCGTATCTTTGCATTTTAATTCTAAACTAAGTGATATATGAATATTCTTCTTCTTGGATCGGGTGGTCGCGAGCATGCTATTGCCTGTAAAATAGCCGAAAGCGAGCAGTGTACCACTCTTTTTGTTGCACCCGGCAACGCGGGTACGGCACGCGAACGGAAGTGTCGCAATGTGGATGTGAACCCTATGGATTTTGAGGCGTTGCGCCGGTTGGTGAAGGAGCACGATGTGCGGATGGTGGTTGTGGGGCCGGAAGCTCCGCTTGTGGGCGGGGTGGCGGACTTTTTCGCCACGGAGAGTGATTTGCGGCATGTGATGGTGATAGGGCCGGGCCGCGAGGGCGCCCAGCTGGAGGGGAGCAAGGATTTTGCCAAACAGTTTATGGGTCGGCACGGTGTGCCTACGGCGGCGTACCGCACGTTTGCGGCCGACGAGGTGGAGGAGGGCGTGGCGTTCCTGCGCACGCTGAAAGCCCCCTACGTGCTGAAGGCGGACGGCCTGGCTGCCGGCAAGGGGGTGCTGATTGTGGACAAGCTGGAGGAGGCGGAGCACGAGCTGAGGGAGATGCTGGTGGACGGAAAGTTTGGCGCAGCGTCGGCTCGGGTTGTGGTGGAGGAGTTTCTGAGCGGCGTGGAGTTGAGCGTGTTTGTGCTGACGGACGGCAAGCACTATAAGATATTGCCCACAGCGAAGGATTACAAGCGCATTGGCGAGGGCGACACGGGCCTGAACACGGGCGGCATGGGCTCGGTGAGCCCGGTGCATTTTGCCGACAAGGCTTTCATGCAGAAGGTGGAGGAGCGCATTGTGGTGCCAACGGTGAAGGGGCTGCATGCTGAGGGCATCCGATACAAGGGTTTCATCTTTGTGGGGCTGATGGCTGTGCCGGACGAGAACGGAGTGATGAACCCGTATGTGATTGAATATAACGCTCGCATGGGCGACCCGGAGACGGAGTGCGTCTTCCCCCGCATAAAGAGCGATGTGGTGGAGCTGTTCCAGCACACGTGGCAGGGGACGTTGCAGCAGGTGCCGTTAGATGTGGACCCGCGGGCTGCAGCGTGCGTGATGATGGTTTCGGGCGGATACCCGGAGCATTACGAGAAGGGCAAGCCGATTGTGGGTGTGGAGGATGTGAAGGGGTGCAAGGTGTTCCACGCGGGCACGGCTTTGAGTGCCGACGGGACGCTGCTGACGGCTGGAGGCCGCGTGCTGTGCGTGACGGCGATGGCGGACTCGATGCCCACGGCTATGCTGGCGGCCTATCAGGAGCTGGAGAATGTGAAGTGGGAGGGCTGCTACTACCGCCACGACATAGGGCAGGACTTGCTGAAGATGCTGGTCTGAGAAATTAAAGATTAAGAATTAAACACCTGCGGAGGTTCTCCGCTCGAGGCGACGCCAGCGGATGATGCCGAGCACACAGAAGACTTCGAAGACGACGTAGAGGAGCGCCGAGGCGTAGTTGCCGGTGATGTAGAACAGGAGTATCATGAGGGGTTCGACCACGAGCCAGAGTATCCATTGCTGCCAATACTTCTGCGAGAGCATCCACATGGCCACGATGGAGAGGGCTGAGGAGATGCCGTCTAACCAGGGGAACTGGCTCTCGCCAAGGGTGCCGAGCAGCCACCACAGCACCACGGAGAGCACAGCCACAGCGGCCCCGATGAAGGGCCAATAGTGCCGGGGGCAGGAGCCCACGGGACGCTCGGCGCGCTCTTTGCTCTGCACAATCCCGCGCCACACTAATAGCCCATAGATGGACATGAGCAGGTTGTAGCAGCAGATGGCCCCGTTGGCATAGATGCCGGAGGTGAAGTCGATGACGATGTAGAAGAGCGACATGAGGATGCTGAGCGGCCAGAAGAAACGGTCGGCACGGTATTCGCTGATGATGTAGGCAAGACCTATGACGGCCCCAATGATTTCAAGAATATTGAAAACTGAGAATTGAAAATTGAAAATTGAAAACGGCGCACCGCCGCAGGTAATTAAGGGCGCACACATTAACATATTAGCGAATTTACACATTAACATATTCACGAATAACATCCGCGGAGGTTCTCCGCAAAGTGAAAGGTGAAAGGTGAAAATTGGAATGCGTGTGCAAACCTGATTCCAATTTTCACCTTTCAGTTTGATTAGAAGCTGTAGATCAGCCGGGCCATGAAGTTGCGGCCGGGCTGCTGGAGCCAGCCTCTGCTGTGGTAGTAGTATTGGGCTGTTTCGGTTTCGTCATACCAGTCGCCCACCCAGGCGCTGAGGCGGTAGCGGTGGTCTAACAGGTTGTTGACGGTGAGCTGGGCCTCGATTTGGTTGCCGCTGCGGAGGTTCCAGGTGTAGGAGGCGCGCAGGTTGAGGAGGAAGTAGGGGTTGAGGGCGTAGCACTCGCGGCCGGTGTTGTCGGCATACTGCTTGCCTACATATTTGCCGATGAGCTGCAACTTGGCCCCGCTGAAGGGGGTGAAGGTGGCGATGGCAGCTCCAATGACGGAGGGCGAGAAGGCTAACGGTGTGTTGGCGGTGACATCGAGGGTGCTCCAGGTGCCGTCGGGGTTGAGGACGACGCTGTCGCCGTCGTTGAAGAGGCTGTAGGTGTAATTGAGCACCTTGTTGGTGCTGAGGGTGAGGTTGGCATCCATGCGGAACCAGCGGGCGATCTGGTAGCCGCCTTGCAGCTCGATGCCGAGACGGTAGCTGCGGTCCACGTTCTCCATAAGGGAGTAGCCACTGGAGCTGATGCGGCCGTTGGGGGTGAGCTGGTCTTTGTAGAGCATGGCATAGAGGTTGGCGGAGAAACTCCAGCGGTTGCGGGCAATCTGGTAGCCCAGCTCTAAGTCGAGCATGGTCTCGGCCTTGACGGTGTCGCCGTGGGCAAGGGCATCCTTGATGTCGCTGCGGGTGGGTTCGCGGTTGCTGATGCCGGCCACAAAGTAGGTGCGCTGGTGGTCGTCAATGCGGTAGTTGATACCGGCCTTGGGGTTGAAGAAGAGGTAGTTCTCGTTGAAGTCGAGGTTGTCGAGGTCGTCCGTAATGCCGCGCAGTTTGTAGTTTACGGTGCGCAGCTGGAGGTCGGCATAGGCGTTGAGGCTGGGGTTGAAGTCATACGTGGCCTTGGCGTAAACACTGTTGTCCGTCTTGGTGCCTTGGTAGCGGTACCACTCAAAGGTCTTGGGGAGGTGGCAAGCAGTGTCGCGCACCCAGATGACGTTGCCAAAGTGGTAGCCGTTGAAGTAAAGCATATTGTCGCCGAACGAGAGGGTGAGTTTCTCGCCATTGTAGTTGGCGGCCAGATTGGCGGTGATGCTGTTGTTGTCCATCAACTTACGGGTGACGAAGTCGGTCTTGCCGCTTTGCTCAATGCCATACTTGGAGTATTTCTTTTCGGCTTTGTACTGCTCATAGTAGCCGTCGCCGTGGGTGAAGTTGACAATGCCCTTGATGCTCCAGCGGTCGGTGAGCAGGTGGGAGAGGTAGAGCTGGTAGTGCTGCTGCCAGTAGTTGTCGGTCTCTTTGGGGTAGTACATCACGTTGCCGTCCATGTAGTACTCGCCGGAGGGGTTGTAGGTGGGGTCGGCATTGAGCTGTGCGCTGTCGGCACCGTCCCAGGTGATACCTGTGGTCTGACTGCCGACGATGGCAAGGAGTTTGATGAGGGTTCTTTCGCCATACCACGACAGGCTGCCGAAGAGACTCTGCTGGTCGGCACCGCCGCCGCGCACATAGCCGTCGCTGTTCAAGCCGCTGTAGGCAAAGTCGAAACTGAGGCCACTCTTCATGATGCCCGTCCCGCCGCTGATGCTATACTGGCGGGTGTTCCAGCTGCCAAAACCCAAGTCGGCACTGCCGTAGGGTTTGCCCTTGGCGTTGAGCGTCTGCATGTTGATGGCGGCACCGAAAGCAGGGCTGCCGCCTGTGGACGAACCCACACCGCGCTGAATCTGGAAGCTGTGAGCCATGCCGCCAAGGTTGGGGATATTGTACCAGAAGACCTCCTGGCTTTCAGGGTCGTTGAGTGTGATGCCGTTGATGTTGACGTTAATACGGCTGGCATCCACACCACGGATGCGCAACGAGGTAGCTCCCACGGTGCCGTTCTCGCCCGAAGCCACCACTGAGGGCTGGGTCTCGAGGATGTAGGGGATACTCACGCTGCCACGGGCATCTTGCAGCTGGTCGGCAGTGACGGTGGTGGTGGTGAGGGGCGCTTTGTTGCTGACGCGCACATCCTGCACAATCACCTCATCAAGGGTGCGCGTGGTGTCACGCGACTGAGCATTGGCACTGATGCCACACAATAGGGTTGCTGACAATGCACAGCAGGCTATCATCTGCTTGGCATTGGGACGGGTGGCCCGGTATTGATAGCGGCCACAAAGGTATTTGTTTGTTCTCATAGTCTTTTCCTCCGCCGGCATTATCCGGATCAGGTTCGAGGGTGTAATCTCAGCCACAACAAGTTGCAGCACCCCTAAACGAGTTCCTCCGCTCGGAACGATGGTGCAAAGATACAACTTTTTTTGAAACTACAAATTTTTGTGTGCCATGTCGGAGAAAATATGTACCTTTGCAGCCGTTATGGCTGAACACAACAACACTGGGAAAGAGGGCGAGCTGTTGGCACGCCGACACTTGGAGGAGCAAGGCTTCGCCATCGTGGAGACCAACTGGCGCAGGGGGAAACACGAGGTGGACATCATTGCCTACCGCGAGGGGCTGATAGTGTTTGCCGAGGTGAAGACACGCAGCGAGACCGAACACGGCAACCCCGAAGAGTTTGTGAACCGCGACAAGCAGCGGGCCTACATCCGCATGGCCGACGCCTACGTCATCAAGCACCAGCGCGAGGAGGAGGTACGGTTCGACATCATTTCCGTCACCCTCTCCCCTACTGGCCACAAAATAGTGCACATCGAGAACGCTTTCAGCGCAGTGGAGCTGCCCCGATAGTCTATTCATTCTCGCGACTCTTCAGGAGGCAACGGCTTGGGCTGTTGACACTCACTGCGGATGCGCCTGTGCCTGTATGGCACGGCTGACCTCCTCACCCATGCCGGGTGATTTGTTGAAGTCCTCTTAATCTTTTTGAGATCTATTTTTTCTTGCCAGGCTCCGCCACTTCGCGGATGCAGTTGAGGGCGTTCAGTGTGCGGGGGTAGCCGATGAATGGGAGATTGCTGGAAAGGACGGCGATGAGGAGCTCCCTGTCGTTGCCCACATGATAGTTGCCCGCAATGTGGCCCTTCAGTTGCGGCTCGCAGCCACCCTGCGCGGCAAGGAAACAGAAGGTGATCAACTCGCGCATCCGCAGATCCAGCCCCGTGCGGGTATAGTAGTCGCCAAAGCAATTGTCGGCCAGCCAAAGGTTGATATGGCGGCTCTCCTCCGGGCCCGACTTCCAGAAGTCCCGCATCTGCTCGCCGAAACAGTCCACCTGAGCCTGTGTGCCGGCCTCGCGGCGGCTTCCCATGGTGGTCTGCGCCTGTGAGGCCATCGGCAGTGCAATGCCACGTCCCTCGAAGATTTCGTTGGTAGCCTTCAGGAAAGGTGCCACGCGCCCCATACCCAAATAGGCCGTTGCCTGATAGACTATTTCCTTCACCTCGACAGGCGTCACGCCAGCATTCAAGGCCATGGGCAACACAGAGCGGTACTCGTCAATGCCCTGGCAACCCAGCAGCGTGGCCAAGTAACCGATATAGCGCGTGCGGTCGTCCAAGCGGGTGCTGGTCTGCGCCGTCACCTCGCCAAAGGCGAAAGCAGCAAAACGCTCCATATATTCGGGGTCTGTCCTTCTGAGGTCCGGCTTGTAGTCCTTCTGCAAATCGCCGACCTGCCCCGCCGGGGTGGCCAGGCCTGGCAGCTGGTCATACAGCTCGTCGGTGACGGGCTCCAACCACTCGGTCGAAGAGCCCTCCTCCACGCGCGTCATGTAAGTGAGATGCTGGAACCACGAGTCGCGTGCAGCCCCGTGCCAGTGTTTCGCCTCGGCGGGGATGGCAACGACAGTCCCAGGGTGCATCTCCACAGGCTTCTTGCCTTCCTCCACATACCAGCCGTGACCGGCCACGCAGATAAGCACCTGCACTGAGCGGTGGTGGATGTGCCAATTGTTGCGGCAACGCGGCTCGAAAGTCACATTGACGGGACCGCCATTCTGGTCATCAAGACCAGCCACAAAACTCTCGCCCACAAAGTACTGGGCATAATTGGTGTTGGATACCCCTTTGGGCCATACATTGAAATCGACGTTCATAACTTGTGCTTTTACATTCATTCCCACAGCCATCAGCATAGCTGCTACGAGTATTGTTATTCTACTTTTTTTCATCTGTCTATTTCGTTAATTTCAATACGTTACAATTGGTGCAAGGAACATTATTCCAAATTGCAAAATTACACAAAACCCTGCAATCAACGCTTGTACATTTTGCGGGAAAAACTACACAAATTACGGAAAACCAGTATCGGCCTCCCGTCATTCTTTCTACTTTTTTTCTGCTTACTTTCCACTTCGACTCTGCATTGTCTCTGAACAGCAATATACAGAGAGAACATCTACAGAAGAAGGGCGGTTCAATTGAAAATTGAAAGGTGAAAATTGAAAATTGAAACGATTATCCGCAAGGAACCGAAGTGTTAAAGTCGCGTCTCTCCGGGACGCCGAATGGTATAGCTGTCTTAGCCCCAGAGTGCGAAAATCGGAGATTTTCGCACTCTGGGGTTAATAGGATTAAGCCTCTCCAAGGCCTATTCGGAATGATGCGGATAGTCATTAAGATTAATACCCGCGGAGGTTCTCCGCTCAATTTCTTCAGCGGCGAGGGGGAGAGGCTCGTCAGCAAGGGTGTAGGTGGCGGGAGTGTGCCTGTAGAGGGCGAGCATATTCTCGTTGAGCAACAGCTCCACGCCGCGCATGGTATGTTCTATCGTAGAGGGCGTAAGCTGGCACTCCCACACCACGATGACCTGCCAACCGTTCTCCTGCAAAAGGCGATAGTTGCGCTGGTCGCGCTGCTGGTTGCGTCTGATCTTCGAGAGCCAGAACTCCCGGTTGGTCTGTGGAATCTTGCAGCATGCGGAGTTCTCAATCTGTGCAGCACTGGAGTCCACAACCTTTTCACTTTTCAATTTTGAATTTTCAATTTCCACGCCGTGCCCATGCCAAAAGCATCCGTTGACAAATATCGCCGTGCGATAAGGCCGCATGACGATGTCCGGCTTGCCCGGCACGCTCTTCACATTCAGCCGGTAGCGGTAGCCATGGCTCCACAGCCAACGCCGCACCCGCAGCTCAGGCTTGGTGTCGCGGCTGCGTATGTGCGACATGCAGCGATGCCGCTGCTCCGGTGTCATCGTGTCGGTCATGGGATTGTTCCTTTATGAATTGTTTCATCAAACACCTCTAATAATAATTGTCTAAGGGGAAAAGCCTCCATATTGATAGTTATTCTGTGTTTGGGTATTCTTTTATTACGTATTTCATTAAAGTTGCCAAGGACACTCCTACTGGCTCGGCACTCAAAGGGCCTTGTTTTATTATCCCGTCCTGACCCATTTTGTAGATATTCCATTGGACATTCTTAAACTCTTTTTCAGGTTCTGCGTTAGCGATATCAAAAACAACATAATAGTCCGAGTTTGGAGAGTACAAACTAGAATAAGGCATTTTTTCCAAGACCGCTTTCGACATCACTCGAGGACCTTTGTTGCCCAACCTCAGCATGAGTTGTTTACTATCACTATGAAGTAAGACATATTTCGCTGTTGTGATTTCTTGTTTCAATCTCAAGGAGCCGTTCTTTGTCCCTGTTCTGGTATTATAGATCTTGTTTTTGAGTATCCACTTCAAATGATTCTCGTCGCGAAATGAACCCATTAACACAAAAGTCTCCTCCGGAATTAAATTACGATTATCACCATATGGCTCTGGCAAGGATTCACAAACCATCAAAGGCTCATCTTTGAGGATTTCATAAGTATGATATGCCATACGCTCACGCTGTGATGCTCTGTTGAGCATGTGCTCTAATATGTCATGCAAGAAGTGTTCTATCTCCTTTGAATCTTGTTCAAATCTGTCTGGACTGAGACAGAACGCTCCCAATCCAGGTAACACTTCATGAAAACCTCTGAGTCTTTTGTTTTCTGTGCCGGGATAAAGAATGTATGCCCCGCTGGTGCGACGGATTGCATCTTTGTAAGCATGCATCTTAAGCAGATCTACCCGTTTGTAAATGCCTTTTTCCGCCTCAAGTTTCTCTTGATTCATAATCAGCTCATCTTCGGTCAGGTCTTCATCGTCACTATCATTGAAAGTATGAATTTCATCGATGTCTTTGTCATTAAGCAGAATTCTGTCCAACTTGTACTTTGCGTCAAAATGTATATGAACGATGAGGTCTTGTTCTTCTGCTTCGGTCTCTTTGATATTTCCAGGCCAAATTGATAAAGTGTAGTCTGGCCGCATGTCGGTCGTCCATGAACCGCTACCATATAACTGACTTGACCCCTTGAAAGTTCTATTATAATACAGTTTGACTTTCAATGTGCGGGAGGCTTCATGGAACTCCCCACCTACCATTGTCATGCGGCCTTGTCTGAGTTCAAGATTGATGTTGTCCTTGTCGGTTTTTACCAACTTCTTCTCATCTGCTTCTGTTAGTTCCAGATGGAATGCCTCTTTGACTATGTCAAGCAACTTGAAGAATACCCAATACTCGTATAGTGCAGCCACATTACGCATTCCAGCCCGATAAACATTGTCGCCGCCTTTCCACGTTATATGTGCTGCCAGTTTTGACATCATCCAGGCTTGTAACACTTCCCTGTAGCCGTCTTTCCTTTGCAATGCAGGACTGTTCAGTGTCATGACCTGCAGGTTAGCCACCTCAAGGAAGAAACTGCGGCTAAGCCATCCTGTCAGTTTCTTGGCTGTTAGCTCAGCCTCGTTTTTCAGTCTCGGGCTGGCGTTGTCGCATTGCTGGATGGTGCTGCAAAACGAAACAAACGATTGCAATACATATTTTACGAAACGGTTTTCAGCTACATCGACAGTGTCTTTCTTATAGGAAACATTCAGTCTGCGTGGTACACTCTCAATACCCTGGCCATCACTTAATGGCAGTCGGTTCTTGCTGGATGCAATCTGTTTTATTTCGTGTCGGCCAAGCCTTTTTACTGCACAGATGTCTTTCTCTACGGTCGTCCCTGTCCACTTATGGATAGGATTGTAGAATATCTTGTTCAGGGCTTCTTCAAACCCTTCGCTGTCCACCAAGGACCTCATAAATGCAAATTGCTGGTATAGCGTCTTTCCGTCTTCATTGACATCCACTTCAAACCGTTGTGTGACAGGTGCACCTTGCATCATTACCAAATCCGTAAAGTGTCTGGTGATGTCGTGAAGCATGCTTCGATAATCCTCCCTGTAATCCACTTTTACGGAACGCACCTCAAAGCTCACTTCCGTTTCAAAGCCCGATTGATTGGCAACAGGCAAAGTCAGGCAGCCAACATAGATGCCTGTCTTAATCAACCCTCGCGAAGGAGTACTTTTTGATGGGCGAACAAGTTCATGCTCTTTAAAGTAGTACCCTACTGCTGGCCCATGCTCACCTTGAAACTCATACTCATAATCCTCCCCCTCAACCAGCTGCCATCTCGCTTCACCCAAATCATCAGCCTGCTCCTCCTCAAACACTTTCGCATTCGATGACAGAGGGTATATTATCAGTTTTACACCTTCCGGTTTGTTGATGGGTATTTCAAGAGGTTTATCCATACTACATCAGTATCGTCTTCACCATTTTGCGTAATCAGGTTAATTTGTCAGACATCTGACATATTGAATCGGATTTGTCAGATGTCTGAAAATTTGGATACATCAGGTAAAACTTACGCATATTGTTCAGATTGGGTCGACTGTATCCGCGTCCCACTTCTGCCCTGAGTATTCTGGCAAGATTAGTCAATAGCGATGTCCCATATTTGGCGCGGGCATTGCCTTGCTGCTCAAATTCCACAATATGCTGCCCTATTCTCCAATAGGTTGTCTTCATGGTCTCATTGATGCTGATGGCTAAGGCCAATCTGCTTTCTTCAATCACTCGTACAATCCTATCGGCAAGAGTCAGCAGTTCCGAATCTGGCAACGCAACCTCTTTTTTCACTATTTCATTTGCCATACTCCAATCGGTTATTAAGCTTCTGCAAAACTGGTAAATCCGTTGTCCACCACAGCGTGGTACATTCGTTGAATCTTCTCGGCCGACTCAGGATATTTGAAATCGGTCACGTCATACTCAGCATCTATTTCTTTGGCAGCGCCGTCTTTCAGGCAAAGTTTCCACATGGCAGTTAGCACGGGCACCTGTTTCTTCCGGGAACCATGCAGCTTGGGGAGTAGTTTTTGCAAGATGGCGGTGTCAATGGCTTCGTCACTCTGTAGTCCGTCCTTATCTTCACCAGCAAAGTGGAGGTAACGGCATATTTCATTCACCGTGCGGTAGCCAAACTCAGCATTGACCTGTTTCAATTCCTTGAAGAACGAGAGCAGAATTTCTTTTTCCCCTTCATTCTTTATCTCAATCTGGGTCTTTGCTTTCTCCACAAAATCCACAGCCATATCAGCGCAGGCCGAGTAGGCCTTTTCAAGGTGGATGTCTTTCTTCTCGTTTAGATAATGCTCCATCTCCTCTGGTGCAATCTTGAACTCAATCACATTGGCGCGGTCGAGCACCTTGGGGCTGAACATATAAGTGGTTTCGTCCACATTGATAGTGCCGATGACAAAAACATTCTTGGGGAGCGATATTTCTGAAGGGACCTCCTCACCACCATCCCAGAGTTTGATTTTCTCCCCTGACTCCATAGCGCTGAGGAAATCGGCAAAGTAACGTTCCACCACGCTGAGGTTCATCTCGTCAAGAATCAGGAAATAGGGCTTGGCGGGATCGTATTCAGCACGCATCAGCAATTGCAGTACGCCACTTTCCGGCATCACATACTCGCCGCTTCTCAATGCATTGGGATAACCCAGCAATGGCTCGCGGTTCGTCCAATCCGCCCCGATGGAAACCGTGCAAACCTGCTCCTCAATATTCTTGCTCATACATTTGGCAAAAGCCAACGCCAACTGCGTCTTCCCGGACCCAGCCAAACCACTCAGGATAACAAAAGGCTTAGCCATCAGCGAAAAGGCAAGGCGCTTGATAAGAGTATCAGAATATATGAGACCGGTAGACTTGATTGAAGAAAAGACTTCATTTGTCAGAAATAAACTAGTAAGAGTATTGTCTGTCGAGTATTTTTTCTTATCACTACTTTTTGTCTCTTCAGCACCATATAGGGAATAGTAGTTTGATTGTAATATTATTACATAATCTGTTATATCCAATCCCGCATACAATGTTTGAATAAAAGGCCCTCTGCTTATTTCTCCGGGAGCAGCAACAATGGCTTGTTTTTTTGCATCAATATTATTCTTAGAAACGTCAACCCCAATTCTCCCTAATTCTGATTTTAAATCATTCTCTGAATATAATGAGTCAGCAAAAGACAGAAACTTCTTTTTTGTGTTGAAACTATTTTGTATTACATTGGTTGGTATATTAAAATCGTTCGAAAATAAATTAAGGAGATGGTCTTCAGTGATACTATCAGGAAAACTTCTTCTACGATAAGCCCAAACAATTATATCATAAATATTAGGAATATATTTACCTTGGTCATTAAAATATTTGTCCCATTTGTTTGAAAAGACTACGTATAGAAATCGTCCTCCTTCATATTCTTTTTTTGATTGGGACAAATTGAATATATCTTCTAAGAAGTTGGAAACTATATTCAAGTCAACTTCGTATGGGGTTGAAGGGTGGACACTACTTTTACTTCCTTTTAGTAGAGCAAGATAACCCCAAGATTTATTTGTCATACAATCTTGAAAGCCATTGTATGCATTTACTACAGTTTTAACATCAAAATACTTCATTTCTCGTTTGTATTTTCGTATGCCTTAATCATATTTTTCATAATTTTCTTGATGATAGGCACGCTGACGGAGTTCCCCAGTTGCTTATATGCCTGTACATCGGAAACCGGCATAACAAAGTCATCGGGGAAGCCCTGTAAGCGTTTTGCTTCAAGAATAGAAAGCTTTCTGCCAATATCCCAGAGTTTAGGAGTTCTTCCGGCTATTATGGTTGGTGCATATGTGTCTAAACATGCATAGAATGCTTCTTGTATTTGGGTTTTTGCCACATCTCCTACATGAAATCTCAATGAGCCGTCAGGTTTTTGGAATGAAAAGATACCATATTTTCCTTTTTTTGTATTAGGTTTGTATTTTGAATTATCATGTTGTACTCTTTCTTGTTGCTTGCAATGTGCAAAGTGGTATTCAATGCGGTCCATTTCAAACTTGCTAAGTTTGAGTGATTTGTTATCATCTGATAAATCAATAATATCTCTTAAAGTTGGATTGCCCTTTACTTTATCAGGCCATTGGAATGTCGTTTTCTTGTCAAAACCGACACAGTACCAACGTTCTCTTTTTTGAGGAAGTCCATAATCTAAAGAGCTTAATACTTTCCAATGAACATCATATCCTAACTCTTGTAACGATGAGAGAATAGTAGAAAGGGTTTCCCCGTTTCTATGAGAAACAAGCCCTTTCACATTTTCCAAAAAAAACATTTTGGGTTTATGATAAGACAAAATCCGGCATATTTCAAAGAAAAGTGTGCCTCGTGTCTTGTCTTCGAAACCTTTTCCAAGTCCTGCATAGCTGAATGGCTGGCAAGGAAAACCTGCTGCCAGAATATCAAACTTTGGAATATCCGCAGCCCTAATTTTTGTGATATCTCCAGCGGGGATTTCTCCAAAATTAGCTTGATATGTTTGCTGTGCAAATTGGTCAATATCGGACGAAAAGACACAGTCAACATTATTATCCTCCATCGCTAAACGGAATCCTCCAATCCCACAGAATAGGTCGATACCCTTATATTTATATTCCTCTGCCATAAATACTTCTTCATTTAGATTCTAAATAGTTTGTCGTCCTGAGATAATTCCACCACAAATAGTCTAGGTTGATTGATTTCAGAAGGAAGTTTGTCTTTTAATATGGAAGCAACAAATTGTATGTTTTGTTCTTCAACTATTTTCGAGATACGGATAAGTTGGTTGTCGCTCATTAATTCTTTCTTATCGTTCAAAATAAAATCCAAATGGGGAATGTTTTCTTGACGTGCGAACATGGTATAAGCAATGTCGAAACAAGATATTTCGCCCATTTTTTTTCCTGTACTAAGATTGGCATTAAAAGAAGAAAACTTATAGATATTAGTTCCGGTTTTTTTGTTTAGTACAGAATCAAATCTAATGACATATTCTTCGTCATAGATTTGGCGGGATATCTGGGAAAACAAAATATTGAATTTGTTAACTTGCTCTTGAACATGATTCTTAAATGAATCAGAAAACAAGTCGTCATCAATGGTTCTCAGTTCGTTTTCTGATTGTAATATCTCATTCTCCACTGTGTTTATTTGCTCGATAATATTCTCATATTCACCCTTTTCTTGGTGTTTTTGATTTAATTCGTTGATGAGATTTTCTAATTCGTCATACGTATTGGATTTAACCACTTTTTGTGTCAAAGCATCTTCTTTTATGAGCAGGTTTCGTAATTCTTTTTGTAATGAATCAAGTTTTTCCTTAATACGTGGCAAAGATTTCAAAATGAATCCCACCTTGTTGTCAAGCATTTGGTTGTGGTATGCGACCAATTCTTCAAAAGTGCGCTGTAAATCTGGAATTAGTACTTTGGCTTGCTTGTAAATCAATGCTAGTTGGGCGGTGTCAATGTTTGCTTTTTGAGATTCCGATTCCCGTTGCGCCTCAAGAATCATATCATGGCGCAATTGAGTTGTGCTGATTTCAGAACTTAGATTGTTGATTTGATATTTTATGGCATTCAAAGCATCCATATCGGCTGCAAAGTTCGGATTGATGTTCAATTTGGCTTTCTTTTTTTGCAACTCATCGATTCGAGCATCAACAAGTCCTAAAAGTGAAAGATAGGTACTTTTGCTATTGCTTTTTTCCAGACGTGTCTTGAAATTTTTGTCAGCCTTTAGTTTTTCCAATGTTTGATGACGGATACTCCCATGTTCGAAATTACAACCGAACATGAATAGATACAAAGATTCGTACTCTGTATCAGAGGTGTATGGATTCAGGGTTTTTAAAACATTCGAAACATTTTGGTCAGAATAGCGAATGTTATGAGAAATGATTTGACGGAATGTAGGCTTGTCACTTTCAATCCCCCAAATGGCTTGTTCTAAAACTTGTGGATAATCTTCTTCATTTGTAATATTAACGCCATTTATCTCTCGAATAGCATTCGAGCGATTTTTGAAATTCCGTTTAATAACGACATCTCTTCTTTCAAAATCAGTTGTTAGAATTAGTTCAATGACAACATTTGTATTAATCAGAAATTCCTTGACATTTTTATGTTCCACTTTGGGATTTGCAGGGTCTGAATAAATTATACCGGCATCTTTGCCCAAACAAAAATCCACTAACTTTAGCACCGTTGTTTTTCCGACATTGTTTCCAGTTTCGGTTGTGGCGTTGGGTGTATTATCAACAATGAGGTTGAGACCTTGGTGAAAAGGAATTTCTCGAATAACACCATTGTCATTGTAAATGGTTAATGATTTTATAAACATAATATGACCTCCTCTCCTTCTATTTTTGCCACATTGATTAAGTACAGCCAATCAAGACATAGTAAATATAAGGAAAAACTAATTTGTACAATCTCAGAAACTTTTGAGTATAAATCAAACATGTGCATATCACCCGATTTTTGGAGTACTTGTAATACAAAGGCCCCATTGTAGTATACACTGTTCTCTGGTCGAATATTGTCTGGCAATAGCATGATTAATTAGGGTTTTTCGAAAATCTTGCATTCAATGAATGCATCAACTAAAATGATATCAACATATAATTCTAAATCATCATCATAAAACTGTTTCAGATTCGCACTCAAAGATAATTTTTCTTTGACATTTTGTGCAATGGCTTTATACAATTCATCGCCAGAGAATTTCGTTTTTAATTCTAAATACTCTTTTCTGATAGTCTGAAGGACAGCGTAACTTTTATTATTCCCCATCGTGTCAAACTCATCATAGATTCTTTGCACAACATAGAAATATACATCATATTGTTCGATAATGTCCTTAAAAACAGCAAGATTGTTTTTTATAATTTTATTATCAATATCGAAAGAAACAGTATCGAACTTCTCTTCATTATTCTCTAATTTAATCTCTGAAAGTTCGTTTATTACGTGAGCAAGTCCGGTTTCAAGTTTCAATTCATCTGTTTCAAAATGTAGTTCTTGTTTAATAAACTTATAAACCTCTTCCATTTCCGCTGCGGATAGAGATTTGATTTTATTCAACAGAGTATTAATATCATAGATATCATAGGGTGCATTAAATTGTATGTTGAGATTTGAAGGTGTGTTGAACTTGTGTTCTTTAAGTTTGTCAGTGGACTTTGCAATAGAGACAAATTTATAATTACAGCCAGTATATTTGGCATCTAATTTATCCAGTGAAGACTGGATTTTAGTGGTAGTGTTTGTCGATGAAACCTGAACGATTATATTTTCCGACGTATAAATCAAGTCAACGGCTGGATTATTCCGCTGAATGGTGTTGGCATTTACTAAATCCCATCCGTAAAGAAGATTCAGCAAACGCATATAGAAGTCTTCGCAATGTATATTGATGTCATACATGTTTAGCGCCCCTCTCGAAGTAATTCTAGTTGAAAGCCAAGTGAGGCGTTCTTCAATATAGTTAAAATAGGATTGTGTTTTCATTCATGTTATTATTTAACCATGCTTCTAATTTCCACATCATTCTCGCAAGCACCCGACAGGCCTTCGTAGGTGTACTTGTAGGCCTGGTGCCCTTTGAGTTTTGTCTGCTCCAGCGTGTACAAGCTTAGCTCGTTTCTATATTCGGCGTGTTCTTCCAGCATCTCGCTCAAACTGTATAGTGTCTCTTTGCTGTGGGTGGTGACGAACAGCTGTTTGTTGGTTCCTACAGCCAGAATGAAAAGGGCTTCCCAGAGTTTTTTGTATGCAGAATAGTGCAAGCCGTTGTCTATCTCATCCAGCATGATAATGTGCATCATAGGGTTGGCTGCGCTTGCGGCAATACTCAGATATCGCCTCAGACCGTCGCCTGTCATGCGCGATGGGAGCATCTCTGCCATGCCGTCAAAACCGATGTATACATCATCGTTAAGGATTTCGATGCTATTGATCCGGGCATCGAATAGCTTCAATGTGGACAAAACGATGTTCTTCTGGTTCCGTTTAAAGAGTTCAGCCAAATCCCATACGGTGTTGTCGGAGGTCAGATCAGCAGAAATCACCCTCCCTCTCAGTCTCTCTAAGTAGTTGTCCGCAATCTTCCGGTTGACTACAATACCGGCAGGGTTGATGCGCAGCCAGCTTTTGTAGTCTTGCTTTTCCCCCTGGGCAGTTGTGCTGAAGGTTATCTCCAGCGTGTTTACATAGACTATTGTTCCCGCTTGCTGGATGGGTTCATTCTTGGGCTCTGCCAATTCATCAAAGACATAAGTCATCCCCAGGGTCAGATGCCGCACCGTGCCATCGGTTTGCTCCAACGTCAGGTCTGGAGGGTTGGACATGTCCAGATTGTGGAAAAGGTATTTTGCATCCAAGAATGTGCTGAACGACTTGCGGGCACGAATATTGTTTATTACCTGCGGCATGTCGGGATTCGACATGTTCAAGGAGAGGTTGACAGCCTCCAATACGGAGCTTTTGCCCGAACTGTTCTGTCCGAGGAAGATGTTGACACGCCCAAAATCCTCTATTTTCAGGTGGTCGATGCCCCTGAAATTCTTTATCTCTATGTTTTTGAATCCGTCCATCATCGTTGTGTGTTATCTACTTTTACGGTGCTGTATTGTATACAATAAGCAATTGCAAAAATACAAAAAATATTCCAATCCAAAAAAGGTTTTTTATTATTGATTTATTATCATGTATTTGACTGAGGGTTGCGGGGGCGAATCATAGCTTTTTTGAATTGAAAATTGAAAGGTGAAAATTGAAAAGACTATTTCCACTTGGTGAGAACGAATGACACGGGGCAGCGGAACACAATAAAAGGGCTGTTGTTGCGTTTTGGAGAGTGGATTATGGCTCTTTTTTAAAGCAATACGCATCAGCAATATGAAATGTTATCAGCATGAGGTAAAGTATTATGAGTGCGATCGGATGGGGATTACTCACCATTCGAATTATGTCCGTTTTATGGAGGAGGCGCGCGTGGACTGGATGGACCAGCTGGGCTACGGCTTCGACCGGATGGAGGCCGAGGGGGTGGTGTCGCCCGTGGTGAGCGTGGAGTGCGTATACCGCCATTCCACCACGTTCAAGGATGTGGTGGAGGTGGAGGTAAAGGTGGCGGAGATGAGTGCGCTGAAGATTACTTTTGCCTACACTATGCGGGTGAAGGGCAAGGTGGTGTGCACGGGGCGCAGCGTCCACTGTTTCCTTGAAGGGGGAAAGCCGGTGGTCTTGGCGCAGCGCTTCCCGCAACTCTATGAGGCCATCCAATCACTCGATTAGTAAAGGTCTTCGTAGCGGTAGGATATTTTGTCGGCGCAGCGCACCACGAGGTATGAGGGTGCATCGTGCGTGTCGTTGAGGTTGTCGGTCATGACGTAGGGGACGCCGCCAAGGGCGTGCTCTTCTTTGTGGTGGAAGTGCCCCATGAGGAAGAGGCTGACGTTATGGCTGCTCATAAGGTCTACCAACTCGTAGTATTCCTCCTCCGGCAGGTTGGCAGCGGGGGTGGTGCTGTAGTTATAGCTGGTGCGGAAGAGGCAGGTGTGGGTGTTGACCACCACATGGCGGTACTGGTCACGCTGCTGCAAGAGGTCGCGGAGCCACCTCAGCTGGCGGCGGCCATGGGTGGCGTTGCCGCTGTCGAGGAAGATGAAGAGGTCTCGCACTCCGCCGACGGTCTGCACGGTGACGGCATAGGTGGAGGTGTGGAAATACTGCTGGAAATACTGTTGGCAGTCGAAGTAGATGTCGTGGTTGCCGATGGTGACAAAGCAGGTGTCGGCGGCGGCAGAGGAATGGATAAGGCTGTCTAACTGACGGAAGGGACGGGGACCGCTCTCGTTGGCGATGTCGCCATTGACGATGCTGAAAAGGCCCTGCGGGTCGGAACCCTCGGCGCGGAGAAAACGCTCAACGCGGTCAGTGTTGCCTTCCAGATGGATGTCGGAACAGACGTAGACGGTGTAATCGTCCGGGGCATTGGTGATGACGACGGCGGGATGGCTCTCGTTCCAGTCCAGCCATTCGGCCACGCGGTCCTCGGTGTGTGTGCCGCTGGAGAAGAACATGCCAGCCACGTCAAGGCGGTTGCACGATGTGAACGCCACGAGGGAGAGGACAATGAGTATATGTCTATATTTCATCGGGATACTGTTTTAAACAAGGTTGTAGACTATAGTTGTTTTGTTGCGCCGAGGTGGAGGAACCAGCCGTCGTAGGAGGCGGTGAGGTTCAGCGACCCCACGGGGTGGATGCCCGCTTCGGCAACGAAGGTGGTCCGGTTGGGCAGACGGTAGGAGGCCTTGGCACTGAAGAACCAGTTGGCCACACGCTCAATGATAAAGTCATTGTAGTTGCTCCACCGCAGCCCTACGTTCCACGGCGAGGCCCCAAGCTGGTTGTTCCACCAACCCTCGGCGGCAAACATGACGTTCATGGGTTCGAACACGGTGCCCATACCGCCGTTGCTGCGTTGGACGAGCTCGGCGGTGTAGCGGTTGCAGAGCCCCAAATGGATATTTACGTGGCGGGCATACCAAGCCACCTGCAACGCGCCGGTGAACTCCTGCAAGTTGAGCGAGGGGAAATGGCGGAAGAGGTAACTGTTTTCCAACGCCAGCCGTCCACCACCGTGCGAGGTGAAGAGCGTGGCCTGCCCGCGGAGCTTGGCCGATATGCGGTTGCTGCTGCCGTATTCGGCCCCGACACTGAGGGTGAACGCGGGGGCAGCCTGCCAGTCCAGCAGGAGGGCGCCGCCGCCGAGACCGCCCGTGGCGTAGTGGAAATCGTAGAGGCCGTAGCCTGTCAGGGTGAGGGGGCTGCTCCCGGCGGGTTGTTCCTGCCCGCGGGCTGTCGGGAGGGCCAGCAATGGCAGCAGGAGCAGCAAAAGGGTCTTGTTTTTCATTGTGGAATTAGGGGATTATTACATTATTACGTTAATCTGTATCGATTCACGGCTGCTGGAGGGGTTCTGTCCCTTGGGCGGCAAGGTCACGCATCTGTTGCAGCAGCTCGCGGTTGCGTTCCAGCAGGTTCCATATCCCGTCCTCGCTCAGCACACCTCGCTTCAGGTCCAGGGGCAGGAGGCCGCGCTCGTCGGCGGCAAGGTCTTTGCGCCAGTCGTCGCTGCCCAGATAGGCAGCCAGCATGGCTATGGCGGGCTGGGCGGCCTGATAGGCGTCGAGAGCGGCCTCGGTCTGGGCGAGGGCCGCGGTGGCCTGGTCAAGGCACTGTTCCATCTCTTTTATCCGCATCATTGTGTACAGTCTGTTTTAGGGTTTACCATCCGTGGGAATTTTTTCAAGTAGGGAGCATGGGCAAGCCCACATCCTACTACCCCCCGATAACGTCCCTTCTGGCCTTTTATTGTATCTCTTCAGGCCTTTTGTTGCGTTTCCTTTGGGCTTGTCCCGGTGCCTCTCAGCGCGCCTTTCTTGCAAAAAAAATCACAAAAAACTTGTGTATTCAATTTTTCTTTGTAACTTTGCAACTCAAAGTACTCTTAGAACAAGATGAACAACAACGACGCAATCGACACACTCAGAGAGATAAAGGACCTCATGCAAAAGTCCTCCCGCTTCCAAACCATCAGCGGAATTTCCATCATCATCATCGGGATTTACGCCTCCATTGTCTCGTTTGGGGCATGGCTGCTGCTGGGCAATCACGAGCCTTACAGCTGGCTGCCCTCGTGGGCCACGGACTTTGCCCTCAACACTCCGGGCCGCACATGGGCCGCCATCCTTTGCGCCCTCGTGCTGCTGGTCCTGTCGTTCGGCACCGTCTGCCTCATGTCCTACTTCAAGACCAAGCGCGTCAACCAGCGTTTTGTCTTCGACCAGACGGTGCGCCGCTCCCTGTGGGCTTTTTTCGTCCCCGCTGCCACGGGCGGACTGCTCTGCCTCGCCATGCTGCAACAGGGCCATTACGGCATCACCTCCTCCTTCATGCTGGTCTTCTACGGCCTTGCCCTCATCAACTCCGCCCACCACACCACCTCCCGCCTTGCCCTCCTCGGCTACGTCGAGTTGCTGCTCGGCATTGTCGACTGCTTTGTGGTCAATCAGGGCCTTCTCTTCTGGTTCTTAGGGTTCGGCCTGTGGCACATCATCTTCGGCATCTTCTTCACCCTTAGCAACCGCCGCCAATCCTAACCGCCATGCCCTCCAACAGCCCACACACTCTCCCCTCGCTCGACGGCCTCAACAAGGCCTTCGAAAGCAAAGCTCGCCTTGGCATCATGTCCGTGCTCATGGTCAACGAGAGCGCCGATTTTGCCACCCTCAAACAGCTCCTCGCCCTCACCGACGGCAACCTGGCCAGCCACACGCGGGCCTTGGAGGAGTTGGGCTACATCCAGTGCGAGAAACGTTTCATCGGCCGCAAACCCAACACCTCCTTCTCCGTCACACAGGCCGGCAGCCAAGCCTTCAAAGCCCATCTCAAAGCCCTCGAACAGTTTGTGGCTCACGCCTCGTCATAATTTTTTTTGACCGCCATACTTTGCAATCCAAAGTTCTTTTGAATAACAACAAATAAGATAATAACCCATTAAAAAACAACAATCATGCAAAACAACAATCATCCCAACGCCCTCCCCGACACGGGGAACCGCCACAACCTCCGCTTAGGCATCAAGCTCTCCCTCATCGTCGTCATCAGTCTGCTGCTGCTCATTCCGCAAGCCATCATCATGAACATGGTGAATGAGCGCAGCAACACCGAGCAAACAGCCGACATCGAAGTGTGCGAAAAGTGGGGCAACGGGCAGACCCTCACAGGCCCCGTGCTTTTCATTCCCGGCGACAGCGCTGCCGCCAACGTCTACCTCCTGCCCGAAGAGCTGAACCTCAAGGGCGACATCAACTCCCGCACCCTGAAGCGCGGCATCTATGATTTCACGGTCTACGAAACCGGTATCGACCTTGCCGGCCACTTCGTCCTGCCCAAAGAGCTCAGTGCCGACCGCCTCAAACGTCTCCGCACCGGCCGTGCCAAACTGCTCTTTGCCATCAGCGACTTCCGCGGGTTCACGGACAATCCCTCCCTCACCTTGGACGGCAAATCGGCAGACCTCGCCGCCGAAGCCCTGCATTTAGGCAACAGCGATGCCCTGTCGTGCGGCGTCGACATCAGCCCGCTCCTCAATGGCGGCACCCTCAACTATCAGCTCCACGTACCCCTCAAAGGTTCCGACCACCTCTACTTCCTCCCCGTGGGGCGCACCACCTCGGTCCACTTAGCCTCCGACTGCGTCACACCCAGCTTCACCGGCCGCTATCTCCCCGCCCAGCGCGAGGTGACGGACCAAGGCTTCACCGCCGACTGGAAGGTGCTGGCACTGAACCGCGACTTTGCCCAAGTGCTCGGCTCACACTCCGAACTCAGGAATGCACAGCCCTTCGGCGTGGACCTCAAAGTGCCCGTCATGCAGTACCAGCAGACCACCCGCAGCATCAAATATGCCTACCTCATCATCCTGCTCACCTTTGCCGTGGTCTTCTTTGTCGAAATCCGCCGCCAAACACCCGTCCACCCTGTCCAATACGCCCTTGTAGGCATAGCCCTCATGCTCTTCTACACCCTGCTGCTCTCCTTCTCCGAGCACCTCACCTTCCTCCTCTCCTACCTCATTGCCTCCGTCATGACCATCAGCCTCATCACCCTCTTTGTGCGTGCCCTGCTCCGCAACACACGCGCCGCCCTCATCATTGGCTCGCTGCTTGCGGTGCTCTACACCTTCATCTACGTCATCATGCAGCTGGAAAGCTACGCCCTCCTCGTCGGCAGCCTGGGCGTCTTCGCCATCGTAGCCACAGCCATGTACGCCTCGCAAAAAATCAACTGGTATCAGAAAAACTAACCCCTTTTGACCCTCCGTCTGCGTGATGCTCCACTTGCTGTTGTGGCAATGCAGAGAGGGTGTCCCATAAGTTTTGGGGCACCCTCTTTTTTTTGCAAAAAAGTTGCAGTTTTGATAGGTCTCAACCTTAGGATAGCCGAGAACCGACCTGTAGCACTGTAGCGGCTGCAACAACCGAAAGCAGTGATCCCGGTCCTAAGTGTTGCAGGACGCGGGAACGCCACGTTTGTCGGAATCAATTGAACTTTATCACCTGCATTCTTGCGTGATTTTGTTTTCTCACCTCAATACCATACTTGTCTCTCAGCAACGTCAAATACTCTTCTAAATCCATATCTATAGTCTCCTCCATTCTATATAACAATGGGAAGTCAGTGTTCACAGCATTGTCATTTACAACAGGCAAAGAGTATCTGCCCCTTAATGACATGACGAATCCCCTGACATCCGTTGCATGATCGTCGTTGCTATACATGCTTGCAAACTGGCTTTCATCTTTCACACTCAACACATACATGTTTTCATACGAGGTGTCACTTGTCAAAGGGCTGTTGTCCACCATTCCCCTTACTACCTGTAAAAAATCAGGTGAAGCATCAGGTTTCTTGTTTACAATAACAATCCTATAATGTTGACTTACTTCTTGATTCGAAGGCCAAACATATAATGTTGGCCCACAAAAGGCATCAAATGTAGAATCCACACTACTCTGAGCTATCACTAAATTGTATGCCGTTAGTGGAAGAGTGCCATAAAATTCAAGGGTATCAAGAGTCTGCCTCTCAGCGGCTGACTGAGCCTTCATAACTACATCTTCAGCATCGCCGGAGACAGGTGAGATACTGACAATATATTGTTCCGTTTCAAAAAATATCTTTTCATCCTTCGCAGTGGTTTTCTCGGCACTTCTACACGCCACAAATGTCACCCACACACTGGCCAACATCATCCACAATACATACTTCTTTAACATTTTGTTGTTTAAATAATTAATCTTCATTTTTTACTTTTTTTAAGGTTAATAAACCATTGCAAATATATGATTTTTTTTCATTCAAAAACAATCCTGAACAAAAAAAACAATAACTAAAGTTTGACAAGTAATTGTGTGCCCCGAATGCGGCCTGAAAGACCAAAACAAAATTAGCATAGGGCATCGCCCTATGTGGACGGGTGAGAAACGGGACACGCCCTGCAAAGGCAAAACCGCCAAATGAGAAATGTCCAATGCACGCCAAAACCCGCCATAGTTAGCCATAGTTAATCCCAAATCGGTCATTGGATTGTACCGAATAGCAATCTCCAACGAAGAAATTTACCATCTATCAACTTGATATGCTATTAAGTGGAAGTCCCTGCGGGACAATGCCCAATGCAGGCATCACGCTCTCCCACCCATTACTCCGTAGGGGTTTTCGATTTTCTATTGACCGACATGGGTTGAACAAGCGCGTTGGCGAAGAGTGGGGAGCGACGGAGCCGGGTTGCGACAGGTTGCCACGCTGGAGGCGGCAAACCGTATGCAACACCCAAAGCGGTTGTATCTTTAGCCCCGGAAAAACAGGGGATAAAAAAATACAAAAACCATGTTATCAAAAGATTAAAACAACCCATCAACCCCCGTTCAACGCTCCTTCTATATTGAATGAATATAGAAGGAGCGTTGAACGGGCTTTCTTAGACCATCGTAATTGCAATGCGACATGCATTAAAAAAATCTTCTACAAAAAAAAATGCTTTCGGAGTCTACAATTTCATGTACAAGATAACATAATTAGTACTCAGGATGGCTCCTTATACTTGGAATCAATAACAGTATATATTTAAAAATCAGCAACTACTCATTTTTTTCAAAAAAAACTCATTAAAAAAAATCTTATCTTTGCAATTGAAAAAAACAACACAACAATTATGAATAAAATAGCTTTAACGATTCTGGCAGCGATGCTGGGGTGCATCGTAGCCCAAGGACAAACTGACAGTCTAATAGTGAAAGAATATGACGACAGCTGCTGGATGGCTTTCGTGAACCCGGACACCGACTGGAATCCGGGGTGGAAATGCATCAGCGGACGGTTGCAGATCAACATAGACATTGACAATGACGGCACGGATGACTACTATCTTGGAGCGTTTTGGGACCATTTTGGGAAGCATCTGCATTTCATACTGAAAGCAAAAGACCTGCAGTATACAGAATTCTATCCCCAATCGCTGAACAACCCCCCACTGCGTAATGCAGTAAACGGGCTCAGAGCCGTGTCATACGGCGATATGATAGAAATGCTGCCCGAAACCATATGGAGCTGGAAGACAGATTGCATTATGCCTGGCACGGAACAGCCGATGTCTGGCACATACTATGCCGCCGTCCGCATGCCAGCCCGGGGTGATAGCGGCTACTATTACGGCTGGGTGCGTTTTACGATGGAGGCGGGAGTAGACCAACGACAGAACGAGATGGTCCGCGTCACGGTGGCGGAGAGTGCACTCAGCACCATTGCAGACCTACCGTTGCGCGTAGGGATGATACTGCACGAAGAGGATTGTGTGTTGTCTGTCAATGAAGCCAGTGGCATGCCGGATGTGGAGATTGAACGTATAGTGGGAAAACTGCTGGTGCGTGCCAAGACTGGAGAAATTGCGTGTGCAACGGTGGTGGATATGACCGGGAAGGTGGTGTCCTCAACAGAAAGTGACGGCACCAACGTTGTCGAACTGGCAGTGCACGGCCTCACATCCGGAGTATATATTGTGGTGGTGCAGATGAAAGACGGCACATTGGCAAGCAGGAAGTTCGTGCACTCAAGCCATTGAAAAAGGTTCTCCTGCGGCAGTTTTTTGCTTGTCGTGAGCAATGAGAAAGAGCTGGATTAAGTGTTTTCTATCAAACGGAGCGTGTTGAAAACCATGAATGCGGTGCGCTGTGTTTGTGCGCGTTATGCATCAACACAACTGGTATATAGCCTGAAATTGCAGGGTGGAAGAAAAAAGTTTTTTTGTCGGAATGCGGAAAAAAGTGTATCTTTGCACCGCTTTTTGTAGTATAAACTGGCATAGTTATGTTTGATTTTGAAGCTGCTGTAGTGGAGATAGAACGTAAGGTTCGGAAGTTGATTGGAGAGAATCAACGGCTGCGAGTGGAGGCGGAGAAGGCAAACGAGCAGTGCCGGCAGCTGCAAGAGCAAGTGGACAAACAAAATATAGTAATTAATAATTTAAAGGAAGAAAACAATAATTTAAAATTAGGGAACACGCTGACTCAAAAGGGCGATTCTGTAGAGATTAAACTGAAGATCAACCAACTGATACGAAGCATAGATAAAAGTTTGGCATTAATCAACAAAACTGAATAGTCAACAAAGCAACACGACAGGCACAACAATGAGCGAACTACCGGCCACAATAAGGATTATGGAAAGGCCATACCGGATGAGAATCAACGCAGAGGACGAGCAGTATCTGCGCCAGGCTGCGGCATTGATAGACTCGCAGGCCAACAGTTACGCAAAGATGTATGCCTATAATGACCGTCAGGATTTGTTGGCAATGGTGGCACTGACGCAGATTACCCAGTTCCTGAAGATGCAGACCACACAACGGTTTGAGGACACAGGGCTGGAGGACAGGCTCACCGAGATAAACCGACTGCTCGACAGCGTTGATTGAGCCATGCCCACAGCCCACCAACCCCGCACCCGCAAAGGGGAATGGGCCACGGACATGAACTATTCAGAGAAGAATCCTGCATCGAATCCGAAACAGTTTGTAAACTCAACACCATTTACAAACCGAGTAAGCTCAGGGGTGGGTAGGTTGTATAGCTGAGACACCCGGCACTCAAATCCTAACGTTTCAGAGTTTACCATAACTCCCGGAGGATTCGGTGCAGGTTTTTTTAAAAGACTAAGATTGAACTGAAAGACCCACAGGCGGGAAGCCGTTCCCCGAACAAAAACAACTTAACAACTAACTATGATTGTAATAGGAATCGTTATCGGAATCATTGTTGGCGGCGGCATTGGAGTATGGCTGGCCACCAACACACTGCGCAACCGCTTGTTGGCCAAAAGCCAGCAGGTGCTGAAAGACGCCGAGGAAAAAGGCGAGATGATTAAGAAGGACAAAATCCTGCAAGCCAAGGAGAAGTTCCTGCAACTGAAAAGCGAGCACGACAAACAGGTGAACGAGAAGAACAGCGCCATCCGCGAACAGGAACAGAAACTGAAGCAGCGCGAGCAGTCGTTGAGCCAGAAGGTGGAAGACCTGCAAAAGAAGAGCAACGAGCTGAAACAGGTGAGCGAGAACCTGAACGGCCAGATAGAGGTGCTCCGCAAACGGCAGGCCGAAGTGGAGAAAGTCTACAACGAGAGCATCGAGAAGCTGGAGCACATTGCCGGCATGACCGCCGACGAGGCCAAACAGCACCTCATCGAGATGATGACGGACGAGGCCAAGTCCGAAGCTGCCAGCAACATCATGGACATTGTGGAGGAGGCCAAAATCACTGCCAACGAACAGGCCAAGAAGATTGTCATCCAGTCCATCCAGCGCACCGCCACCGAGAACGCCATCGAGAACACCGTCAGCGTGTTCAACCTGGAGAACGAGGAGGTGAAAGGCCGCATCATTGGCCGCGAAGGCCGCAATATCCGCGCCTTAGAAAGCCTGACGGGCGTGGAAATCATCATCGACGACTCGCCGGATGCCATCATCATAAGCGGCTTTGACCCCGTGCGCCGCGAGATTGCACGCCTGTCACTGCACAAACTGGTGACCGACGGCCGTATCCATCCCGCCCGCATTGAGGAGGTGGTAGCCAAGACCCGCCGCCAGATTGAGCAGGAGATTGCCGAGGTGGGCAAGCGCACCTGCATAGACCTTGGCATCAACAACATGAACCACGAGCTGATGCGCATGGTGGGCCGCATGAAATACCGTTCGTCCTACGGCCAGAACCTGCTGCAGCACAGCCGCGAGGTGGCCAACCTGGCCGCCACGATGGCCTCGGAGCTGGGCCTGAACCCCAAACTGGCCAAGCGTGCCGGACTGCTGCACGACATTGGCAAGGTGCCTGAGACCGACCCCGAACTGCCGCATGCAATCTTTGGCATGAAACTGGCCGAGAAGTACAAGGAGCACCCCGACGTGTGCAACGCCATCGGAGCACACCATGACGAGACCGAGATGACCAACCTGATTTCGCCCATCATACAGGTGTGCGACGCCATCAGCGGTGCACGTCCCGGCGCCCGCCGCGAGGTGGTGGAGGCCTACATCAACCGCCTGAAGAAACTTGAGGACATGGCCATGACCTACCCCGGAGTTGTGAAGACCTACGCCATTCAGGCCGGCCGCGAACTGCGCGTGATTGTGGGAGCCGAGAAGGTGAGCGATGCCGAGGCCACAAAACTGAGTTTCGACCTCTCGCGCCAAATCCAGAACGAGATGACCTATCCCGGACAAATCAAGGTGACCGTCATCCGCGAAACCCGCGCCGTCAACTACGCAAAATAAAATTATTGAAATGCGAGAATGTGCTAATGTGTAACTCATGACTGACTAATTAACACATTCTTGCATTCAACCCATAATTTGCAGAAAGATGCTACTTAATTTCATCCACTGGAATGTCGACCCCGTGATGTTTCACATCGGCTCGTTTGCGGTGCGATACTATTCGCTGGGATTCCTGTTTGCCTTTGTGCTGGGATACCTGATTTTCGCCAACATGTTCAAACGCGAAAAGGTAGACTCCAAATACTTAGAAAACCTGCTGCTGTGGATGTTCGTGGCCACGCTGGTGGGAGCCCGTCTGGGCCATTGCCTGTTCTATCAACCCGACTATTTCCTCACCGCCTCCCACTGGCCCGAAATATTCCTCCCCTTCGACCTGTCGACAGGCCGTTTCACGGGATACGAAGGGCTTGCCAGCCACGGTGCCGCAATAGCCATTCTGCTCACCATCTGGCTCTACTGCCGCAAGAACAAGTTCAACGCATGGTGGCTCTTGGACCGCCTTGTGATAGTGGTGGCCCTTGGCGGTGCCTTTATCCGTTTGGGCAATCTCTTCAACAGCGAAATCTACGGCGTTGAGACCTCCCTGCCCTGGGGCTTCATCTATGAGCGCAATGGCGAGACAGTGCCCAAGCATCCCACACAAATCTACGAGGCCCTCTCCTACCTCATCATTTTTGCCGCATGCTACATCACCTATCTCCGCAAAGGGGGCAAACTGCACAATGGCCGCCTCTTCGGGTGGTGGATGATAGCCCTTTGGGGCGTGCGCTTCTTAGTGGAGTTTGTGAAGGAAGAGCAAGTGGACTTCGAGAAAGGCATGACCCTCGACATGGGGCAGTGGCTCAGCATCCCCATGATCCTGGCCGGTGTGGCGATGGTCATCCTGTCACACAAAGGCATGCTGAAAGAAGGCATCCGCACAACAGACTATAAACCCAACAAGAAATAATAATCGCAATACAAATGAAAAAACTCATCTTGGTACGCCACGGCGAAAGCGAGTGGAATAAAATGAATCTTTTTACCGGTTGGACCGACGTTGACCTTACCCCCTACGGCATGTGCGAGGCCTATATGGCCGGTCGTCTGCTGAAGGATGAAGGCTACCGCCCCACCATGTGCTACACCTCCTACCTGAAACGCGCCGTCAAAACCCTCAACCAGATTCTCGACGCCATGGACATGGACTACCTGCCTGTGGAAAAGAGCTGGCGCCTCAACGAGAAGAGCTACGGAGCCCTGCAAGGAGCCAACAAAGCCGAGACCCTGAAGAAGTACGGCGAAGAAAAACTGATGCAATGGCGCCGCAGTTTCGACGTGCAGCCCCCCGCATTGGACATCGACGACAAGCGCAATCCCCGCAAGGACCCCCGCTACAACGCCGTCAGCGACGCTGAGCTGCCCGCCACCGAGGCCCTCTGCGACACCATCGCACGTCTCATGCCCTACTACGAGGGCACCATACTCCCCGCCTTTCAGCAGCACGACGAAGTCATGGTGGTTGCCCACGGCAACAGCCTTCGCGGTATTGTCAAGACCCTCAAAGGGATAAGCGACGCCGACATCGTTGGCTTCAATATTCCCACCGCCGTACCCTACATTTTTGAATTTGACGACCAGATGAACCTAAAAAATGACTTCTATTTAGGCAACCAAGAAGAAATTCAGCGCAAAATAGAAGGCGTTAAGAATCAAGCAAAAAAGAAATAATTTGGAGCTGAAAAGAGCAAAAAGCGAAAAAAGTTTTGTCCAATTCAAAAAAAGTTCGTACTTTTGCACCCGATTTCGCTGAAAGGAAACAAAGGTTTTCATAGAAATGGCAGCTACGGAGAGGTGGGTGAGTGGCTGAAACCAACAGTTTGCTAAACTGTCGTACTCGATTAGGGTACCGGGGGTTCGAATCCCCCCTTCTCCGCCAAGAAAGAGAGAGAGACGTCCACGAGGCGTCTTTTTTCTTAAAGGCAACGGGATATGGCGTAGTCCGGTTAGCGCGCCTGCTTTGGGAGCAGGAGATCGCCTGTTCGAATCAGGCTATCCCGACGGAAGGAACACAATGGTTCCGTAGCTCAGCTGGATAGAGCAACTGCCTTCTAAGCAGTAGGTCCTGCGTTCGAATCGCAGCGGAATCACTGTTGCGGCAAAAGGGTCTCCACATGTGTGAAGACCCTTTTTTATCTCCATTCAGCCCGAAAAAGAAAGTCGTCCGTGACCATAAGGGTATAAATGCCGTCCTTCTCTTTTCCTGCTCAGGAGACGAAAGCGAGTGCTGCCGACAGCGGTAGCACTCGCTTATCTCATTGTTACTCTTAATGTTTAATTAACCGTCTTACAGCAGTGCCACTGTCGGTAACCACTTGAACCAGATAAATGCCTGCAGGCCATGAACCGATGGCTATATGGCATGAACAGCCGTCGTAGACCACACGGCCCATAGCGTCTCGCATCGTCACCCGTCGCACAGGCTCGGCAGACTCTATCTCCACATAGTCACACACCGGATTGGGATACACTCTGACCTCCGACCTCACATCCCCCACCTCATCTATCCCCACATGTCCGCAAGGGTTGGGAACCGCGTGGGTCCCGCCGTTGGCAAAGGCATAGTCTACGCGGAGCATCTCCTCGCCATACTGGTTACGAAGGGCGTAGTTGATGTTGCGGTCCGTCCCGCCACCGGTGTGCCACACCGAGCGCAGTTCGCCTTCTGGCACCAAGATAGTCGCCTCGCCTCTCTGTCCGCTGGCCAGGGTGGCGGTGCCGTAGATGTAGCCCGATGCCGATTCGAGCGACAGGTAAGCCCCATTCTGCCAACCGCTGCCGCGCGTGCTTTCCATCACCACGGTGACGGGACACATCGACGCACTATCGATGAAGCTCTGCACCACACGTACCTCCAGCACAGCGTCGCCCTGCACAAAACGCAAGGTGCCTATACGCTCAGCCCCCGTAGTGTTTTCGCTGACACGGAAAGGCACCCAGCCGGCACGGTCAAAGGGGTGTTCCTCTACGGTGAGCCACGCAGCGTCGCTGACAACGCTCCAACCGGCATCCACCGTCTCGTCTATACAGAAAATCACCGAGTCTGCACCGGCGGCACGGTCCATGGACACCACGGTATCGCTTACCCGCATGGCATAGTCGGGTTCTATCTTGATGATGATGCCCACATCGTTGTTGAAACGGTAGTCGCCCAGCTGGCCCTGCGCCCCGATGCCCGGGTTGATAGCCCCGATGGCGTAGTAGCCGTCGCCCGTTCCGCTCCAACCGAAGTTGAAGTGCAGAAGACCCGTCGTGTCGTTACCGTCGCACACAAAGGCGTGGCCGCCCACTGCCATGTCCACCCCCTGGAAAGCAACAGGGCGGCGGTGGCTCAACTCCTCAAGGATGATGGCAGTGTAGGTGCTGTCGGCATACTGGTTGCGGAACTTCACCTCGAGGGTATTCTTGTAGTGGAAAAAATGGTAGAGTGCGTTGTCAGTGCTGATGGCACCGTCGAAACCGGCAAAGCCCTGTGCGCCGCTGCCAGACCTGTTGTAGTCCATGTTGACCGACACTCCGATGTGGAAAAACAGCGTGGCAACCGCTTTCCGCATGGCTGCGGGGTCGGTGGTGCGGGCCATGGTCGGCATCAAATCCCACTCATAGAGGGTATGTCCAAAGTCGGCACTCAGGTAGCCGTAACTGGAACTGTTGTAACCGTGATGCCCCTCGCCGAAAGCGGGATGGTTCCAGTACTTCATAATCTGCGCCTGCATCGTGGCGGCACAGCCCACCGGCGTGCCTGCGGGGCACTGGCCATTGTAGGGCGCACCCTGATCCCACTGCGTGGTCAGCAACGGCCCTACGGCCCCGTATGGCGCCGATTTCTGTTTCTGGGCACCCCCTTCGGCATGCCAGCCTTTGTCCGACGGATAGCCGAGGGCTATGGCGCGCGCTATCTCGTGATCGTAGCCTGCCAGCCACGACTCCAACTGCGGTGGCATCTCCTCAACCGAGAATGGCGACGAAAGCGAATAGCCCAACACAGGCCGCGCCACATCGTCGGCCGGGACAATGACGTACCCACCCCGCTCGCACACATAGAGCCGCAGGTTGCTCCATGGCAGGGGCGTCGCGACCAACTTTGCGTCGGCTTTGCCTCCCATCCGCTGCCAAAAGTGTTGCGCCACAGCCGCCGTGCGGAGACTGTCAACCGGCAAAGCAACGGTCATGCCGGCAAACGCCAGCATGACCATTGAAAGCAATACTTTTTTCATAATGACTTATTGAATGCGTGAAAACACAAGGTCGCTGCCAAAGGTCTCCGATTCGCTGAAACCCAAGGGGAGCGACGTGGTGATGTGGTCGCCGGCAGCGTCGTAGAAGAAGTTGATGCCATTACCTTGCAGCATGAAGGCACCCTGAGCCGTTTCGGCATTGTAGGTCCAAGTGTGGTTGAGGGTCTGGCCGCCGATGCTCTGGCCCTGCATACGCACGTCGATGACTATGGTACCTGCATGGTAGTTGTCGTAGGTCAGGGTGTAGTAGATGTCAATCGGGGTTCCCTGATAGGTGGCAGCCTCGGTGGCCGTCCACGAGGAACCCGCAGGGAAATCCTCCGTATACTCACCCTGTCCGGGATTATCGCCGCTGCCGCCGTCGCCACTATGCGGAATGGGGTCGGTACCGCGAGGATAGAATGTCGTGGCTCCACCAATGGCCCCGCCATCCTCGGTGCTGAGGGCAATCGATGCTGTCATCGTGTTGGTCTGCGGGTCGTAGGTGACCGAGAAGGGACCGACATTGGGGATTGTGCACATGGCCACATTGTCGGAGAATGTGTAGGTGAAGTTGACCGTCTGCGGAGTCTGGTCCACTCCGTTCACCTTGAGCTCTACCATCAGCGAACCTTCCGTTTCGCTGGTGAAGTCGAGACTATAGGTAAGCTCGGCGGGATAACCCTGATACGAATCATCGTAAATACCCACCCATGAAGTCCCCTTCAATGTGGTCAACTCGGTGTTGTCACCTCCCGTGTCGGGATTGCTGGGTGTCACCTCTTCCTTTTTGCAGCTCACAAAGGCAACCGTCGTCACCGTCATCAGAGCCATCATCAGATTTCTAATTGTTTTTGACATAATTGTACTTTTTTTTAATTAGTTATATTGTTACTTCTTGTTGTTACTTCATCGGGGCAAGGGAACCCGTCTATAATATTAACGAAAAAAAAAAACATTAACTACACGCCGGTTGCAATTTAACAATATTTATTATTCCTCAACGTTACCCCCCCACCTTAGTTTGCTGCACAGCAATGACTATGCTGAAAGAGATGCCATGGCTTCGGTCGACGGCGGGCAACACGGCATTCATGCCCCCGGCAGACGGAGCTGCATGAGTGCCCCCCCACCCCGACGACCCCCGGCCCGAATAAGAAAAAAAGTGGTCCACAAGTGTAGTTTTTTGGCACCAAGTGTTGTCTAAGGGGCAAAAATACCGAGACCCGGAAGATTCAAAAACAACGACAATGAACAAGAAACAACAAAAAGAACTCGACTTTGAGCAGCTGGTAGAAAGGCAACGGCAGACCATCTACTCCGTCTGCTACCTCTTTGCCGACGAACGGCAACAAGCCGACGACCTGTTCCAAGAGACACTCATACGCCTCTGGCAGGGCTTCGACACCTTCGAAGGCCGCAGCCAGGAAAAGACATGGGTCTACCGCATTGCCCTGAACACCTGCATCAACATGGACCGCAAGCAACGCCGACGCAAGGACACCTCGCCATTAGAACTGAGCGTGGACTACTTTGCCGACGCTGCCACCTGGGACAACAGCGAAGAGCGCAACCCCGCAGCCCAACGCCTACACCGTCGCATCGGCAAGCTGCACCCCTTCGACCGCGCCCTCATCCTCCTCTGGCTCGAAGACCTGCCCTACGACGAAATCGCCGCCATCATGGGCATCACCGTCAAAAACGTAAGCGTCCGTTTGGTGCGCATACGCGAAAAACTCAAATCAATAACCGACTAAAACAAGCAACAATGGAAACCAATCTCGATCTTAAACAAGAACTGCAGCAAGACCTCCGCGACCTGCAGCAAGACATAGCCCGACACAGCACATTCAACAACGACGTGTGGCGCCGCTCGGTGAAACGCTCGTCGCAACACCTCTACATTAAAAACCTCACCTACTCCATCGTGTTGGCAGTATTCATACTGGTAATCACCCTCTTTCTATCGGTTGGTGGAGAATGGCCGTGGTGGTTCATCCTGCTGTTCGACCTCCTGATGGGCTACATCATCGTGAAAAGCCTCATCGTCACACACGGCATGAAACGCCCTGACGTCCACTCCTCGGCAGGCCTGATGTCCCTGCGCGAAAGCGTCCGCAAAAGCAGCAGCAAACTGCCCTTGCGCGAAAGGATACCCTTCTCCGTCGGCTGCATCGCATGGCTCGTGCTTTTCACCATCATATTATCCAAAAAAGAACCCGACATGCTTATGCCCGTCCTCATCGCCTCCTTGGTCTCCATCCCCACAGGCCTGCTCGCAGGCCGAAAGGTCAAGAAACGCTACTCCAACCTCAGCGAAGAGATAGACGAACTGCTGAAAGAGGAATAACACCTCCCGTCAAAACCACAAGGGGCAGACGCCACAACGGCCGTCTGCCCCTTCTTCCATTCCCCTCAGCTGCTACCATAGCTAACAACAAAGAGACACCACCAGTGCAACACTCCAACAACAAAAGTCCTCCTCTGCAAAATAAATGGATTTATTGGTGTCCAATAAACCCAAATCGGTCATTGGATTGTACCCTAAGCGGGTTCTATAAATGGATTAAGAGAAATCCCCTACGGGGAATGGGGCTTGGTATTCAAAGCATTTCTACTGAGAGGAAAGCCCTGACGGGCTATTTTTGCCCCCCCTAATAGAAATCCCCTACGTTGAAATTTCCCATCCACCAACTTGATGTGCTATTAAGCGAAAGTCCCTACGGGACAATGCCCTAAGTAGGTATCACGCTCACTCACCCACTACTCCGTAGGAGTTTTCGCTTAATAGCCAGCATAACAGCTCCCCCTATTTATACTCCGTAGGAGTTTTCGCTTTCCTATTGACCGATTTGGGCTAAATAGAGAATATTAGTGGCTTTTGCGGCGCATGTTTTCCTCTTCTGCATGGGGTGGGCATGCGCCGCTATCGCGGTGAGACTTCCGCCATCGGCTTGCAGAAAGCCCTCAACCCGGGACTAAGTCTGGCGGGGATGGCTCAAGGCCAAAAGGGATTATCCATCCTTCAAGCTTTGCTTGCGGAAGGCTGTGGGCGAAAGGCCAAGGCGCTTTTTGACGAATTTGCCGAAGAAAGAAAGGTTGGGGAAACTGTAGTACTCCCTTTGTTTAGACCACTTTAGGATTGATATTGCGGAAAAGGTTTAACATTATTTGTGAGTTTAACTGTTGTTTAAAGGTTGCTGTTTGTAGGATCGCAATGCTGTTTTATGCTACTTTTGAAGTGTTGCCAAGAAACAGTTTCGCTGGTGGCACATGACCTATGGACGAATGGCATCGTCTGTTGTTGTAGTAGTCGATGTAACCGCAGATGCCTTCGCGCATCAATGCCGCCTCGCTCCACGGGTTAAGATACACATACTCGGTCTTCAGCGTTCTCCAGAATCTTTCTATCCAAGCGTTGTCGCGACAGCGTCCCCGGCCATCCATACTAATAGCGATCCCTTTATCCAGGAGTGTGTCTATCCACTTCTGACAGGTGTACTGGCACCCTTGGTCTGAATTGACAATCTCAGGTCTGCCATGCTCCTCAATAGCCCGTTTCAGCACTTCGATGGCGTTGTCCGCCTCAAGAGTGGAATACAGACCCCACCCCACAATATAGCGGCTGTACACATCGATGATGGCGTACAAGTAAAGGAATCCCTTGGGCATCGGTATATATGTTATATCGGTGCTCCATACCTGGTTTCTGTGGTCTACCGTCATGCCCCTCAGCAGATAGGGATGCACATACTTCGCCCTGCCGAGCTTGCTGAGGTTTGGCTTGGGGTAGAACGGTTCGATAGCCATCTTGCGCATCAGGCGGCGTGTCCGCTTCACTCCTATCGCGACACCCATAGCAACAAGAAAGTCGCGCATCTGGACGACACCCTTGGCGGGATGGTCGAGGTGCTCCCGGTCTATGGCTGCACATATCTCCGCCTCATCCGGCTTCGGATCGCGCGGCTTGTAGTAATAACCGCTCTTGTTGAGTCCCAATATCTTCATCTGTCGTTTGATGCTTATCTTCAAATTGGGGTTTATCAATCCTTGGCGGGCAACCCGATCCCCAATGCTCCGGATGCCCGCTTTGCAAAATCCATCTCCAGCTCGCCTATCTTGCGGTGAAGATTGTCTATCTGCTTCTCTTGCTGCCGCGTCGCTCGGTCGCTCTCAAATACCTTGGACGCATTCGACAGGAACTCGTCCTTCCACTGGTAGACCATCGTCTTCGATACATTGTACTTCTCCACTATCTCGGAGACCGTCATTTGATTGCTGATGGCAGCCAGCGCCACTTGCGCCTTGAACTCTGCCGTGAATTTTCGGCGTATAGGTCAAATTGCAGGATGATTTTTTGTACTTTGTCTCAATAGGTCAAATTGCAGGATGGCCGATTGAAAAAAGTTTTGTATCTTTGCCGCGCAGTCTGAAGCATAGCGGGGCTCTGCTGGGGAGCAACCCCGT
>JAFVCA010000049.1 GCA_017479705.1 Bacteroidales bacterium | reverse complement strand
GGGTTGCTCCCCAGCAGAGCCCCGCTATGCTTCAGACTGCGCGGCAAAGATACAAAACTTTTTTCAATCGGCCATCCTGCAATTTGACCTATTGAGACAAAGTACAAAAAATCATCCTGCAATTTGACCTATACGCCAAATTTTCAAATGGATGCCATTAGAAAACATACAATGTAAGGTATTGTATTCATAGGCGATACACCAAATAAGGGACAGTGGTGGAGCGGACAAGAGGCGAAGGGAGAGCGACGGCGTCAAAACCCTAAGAGCATGCCGGTGCCGGCGAGGAGGGAGAGGAGGAAGGTGCTGATGACGAGCAGGGGCAGCATGGGGTCCAGCGCGCGGCCGTCCCGCCGCCACACGCCGCGGAGGTGGCTCCCTTACCACTCATAGGTTTCGGGGTACTCCAACATGCGGAATTTGAACCCGTGAGCAATGTCTGTGTATCCTTTCACCTGTGGGGTGCTGTTCAAGAACATCTGCATGGCAGGCTCTCCGAGCAAGGCAGGGTTGGGTTTGGGCTTCTTGATACGGCAGGCAAAGATGCCCTCCTTGGTTTCATATCCGGCAATCCTTTCATTGATGGACGGCACCTCGCAGATTTTTTCCACAGTGCTGGTTATCTGGAGACGTGCCTTTGCCAGTTTGCCGGGTTGCTCTCCTTTGTTGTTGGTGTAGGGTGGCAAAAATTTTTGTAGGCCGCAATAGAAATCGACAAGCACAATCTTGCTGTCGTCATAGAGCATTCTGTCACATCGGTTCATTATGGCGGCTCTTTTCCCGTCAAACTGGTTGAAGAATGTCTCTATGTCCACAACCATGACAGGGTGGTCTGCATGCAAGAGCATGTGCATATCGGCATCCTCCCCACTGCAATGTTGCTTGTTCTGACCTCGGCATTCACGGCAAGCCTTTTCGTCGTTGAGGGCGAAGGAACTCTCTTTACTGACAGATGAGATGGTGTATCTGCCAGTGGCTCCGAAATAGGTAGGATACTCGTTCAGCAGTAGGTTCTTCATGCTTTTGCACTTGCCAGTTCGACGTATTCGTTATAGATGGTTTGCATGGTTTCGGATAGGTCGCGTGTGTCGACAGCAATGTCGTCCGAGTTGTCCTCATGCAGCATCAGGTTCTGAATTGTGCCATTGTAGACGCGGTATACCCCCAGTTGGTCCTTGTCAAGATGGACGGCTGTTTTCGGTCTGTGCAGCAGGACATTCAGGTAGTTCACAATGTAGGGGCTGTGGGTTGAAAGCATCAGGGTGATGTCGTAGTCGCCTGTTTTGGAGAGGAAACATCTGTCAACCATATAATCAATCAGACCTACTTGATTGTCTGGGAACAGGCTTAGTTCGGGTTCCTCAACAAAAAGGTTTACCCGTTTGGAGGGGAAGTCGCCTATGTTCATCTTGCTGTCAAAATCCATTAAGCTGTCTTGCTCGGAAAGGTAGGAGACCACCGACTTGTTCATGGCTTTGACAAGGTTGTAATGGTGTGAGAAGAATTCAACAATGAGCGACAGCGGTGTCGAGGATTGTATGCCGGAAGAGGCCTCGCCAATATCAATGAGGTATTCCCCGTTGGTGTCAATAGGTTGAATCATGTGTTTCTCGCCCTGCTTCGACTTCTTTTTCAGGAAACGGACATTGGTGAAGGGCATATCCAGTTCGGCAATCTGTTCAGAGGCCAGTAGATAGTCGTTCCAAACCTCGTTCAAGTAGAATGCGTTCTTATTGATGGTCAGGATGTGGTTAAAGACATCGGGAATGAGGTTCCTTTTTTCCGATATATATGATATTTTTTCCAAGCTCAGTTCCCTTTGGGGTATATGCTGGTTGACCAGACGGAATTTCCTGTTGGAGTATTCCATGGAGCAAAACCCCCGCGAGTAGCTGAAGAACGTGTCGGCGTTCAGGTAGCTCTCCAGTCCGTCCAGTTTCAAGTAAGAGGGGAAGTTGAAACGGAAGGGCGACTTCTGGATGTTGGAATAGTCTTTGAGATAAGACCTGATATTTACCATCTTATATACCCATCGGAAAATGGCAAGCACCTTCATGATGGTGCTTTTGCCACAGCCCGATTCCCCGACAAATACCGTCAATGGTTTAATGTCGTCCAAAACAAGGTGGTCTATTGGGCCAAACTTCCTGATTTCCAAACGTTCATTCATAAGTGCATGTTTTGATTTATGTTACAAAGGTACATTTTTTTTTGCATCTGTTGGGAATAGGTGTGGCAAAACGGCATTATTTTTCAGGGAGGGGCTACGGGGTAGCCAGGAGCATGCCGGTGCCGGCGAGGAGGGAGAAGAGGAAGGTGCTGATGACGAGCAGGGGTAGCATGGGGTCCAGCGCGCGGCCGTCGCGCTGCCAAACGCCGCGGAGGTGGCGGACGTAGAGGGGGAGCGTGAGGAGGAAGAGCCAGGGGGTCCACCCGCGGGCGGTGAGGAGGGTGTAGAGCACCATGAGGAGCCAGCCGCCGACGATGAGGAGGGTCTGGTAGATGCGGGCGCGGCGGGCTCCGAGTTTGAGGGCCACGGTGGTGCGGGTGGCAGCGTCGGTCTTCATATCGCGGATGTTGTTGACGTTGAGCACGCCGATGCTGAACAGGCCGATGGCACTGCCGGGCAGGAGGGTGTAGAGGTTGGTGAGGCTGTGGGTGCAGACGTAGTAGGCTCCGCACACGGCCACAAGGCCAAAGAAGATGAAGACAAAGAGGTCGCCCCAGCCGCGGTAGCCATAGGGGTTGGGACCGAGGGTGTAGCGCATGGCGGCGGTCATGGCGGCGGCTCCGAGCAGGAGGAGCAGGAGGGGCTCGAGGGCCAGGAGGGTGCCGAATGAGGCCCAGGTCATGCCTGTTCCGCACAGGGCACAGGCGAGGGCGACGGAGGCGATGAGGCGTTTCATCTGGGGGATGGTCATGGCGCCGTCCTGCAAGGAGTAGTGGATGCCTTGGCGGTCGGCGGTGTCGGTGCCGTGGAGGGTGTCGCCCAACTCGTTGGAGAGGTTAGAGAGGATTTGCAGCAGGGCCGTGGTGGCGATGAGCAGGGCTACGGTGGGAGCCGAGAGGGGTTGCCGCGTGGCGGCGATGAAGATGCCCATAAGCACGCCGGAGAGGGAGAGGGGCAGGGTGCGCAGGCGCATGGAGGTGAGACAGGATTTGATGGTCATTGTTGTTTTTCTCCTATATAAAGTCGACAGATTCCGAGGGTGTAGGCGCGGTGGCTGACGTTGTGGAAGCCGCAGCGGCGCATGGTGTCCATCCATTCCTCTTTGCCGGGGAAGCGGAGGACGGAGGCGGGGAGGTAGCGGTAGGCGGCGCGCTGGCTGGAGACGAGGCCGCCGACAAGGGGGAGGAGGCGGGTGAAGTAGAGGTTGTAGCAGCGGCGCAGCAGGGGGTTGGAGGGGACGGAGAGCTCCAGGATGGCCAGCTGCCCGCCGGGACGGAGGACGCGGAGGATTTCGCGCAGGGCTTGTTCGCGGTGCTCGAAGTTGCGGATGCCGAAGGCTATGGTGGCGCGGTCGAAGCTGTCGGCGGGGTAGGGGAGGGCTTCGCTGTTGCCCTGCTCGGCGGTGATGCGGTGTGAGAGGCCCGCGGCGGCTACCTTGCTCCGCATTACCTGTAGCATGGCTTCGGTGAGGTCGATGCCTTGCACGTGGGTGTCGGGGTGGGAGCGGCGGGCTATGGCCAGGCTGTAGTCGCCGGTGCCGCAGGCGATGTCGAGGATCTGCTGGGGGCGGGACCGGTCGACGATGTGGCGGAGGGAGCGCCGGCGCCAGGTGCGGTCTATGCCTAACGAGAGCCAGTGGTTGAGGCTGTCGTAGGTGGGGGCTATGGAGTTGAAGAGTTGTCGGGTGTCGTCTGTTCGGGGTCCTTGCATGTGGATGATGTTTTGGGGGTAGGGCGGAGGGTGCTGCAACGGTGTGCCGCACATGGTGTTGCGGTGGAGGCGGCAGGACTCTCCGATTTGCAAAGATAAGAAAAAAAAAGCATACGGCGACAAAAACTGCCGTTGCATGGGGTAGGGAGACGGTGGGTGCGGAGGTTGTGGCAAGATGTCGGCAAAGGGCTGTTGGAGCAGTGCGGTAAGGGCAGCGGGAATATTTTTTTGCGTCAAAAACTTTGATAGGTTGGATTAAAATCGTATCTTTGCATTTCTAAAACTTCTGACCCGCAGGTGAGGAGTTGCGATAGTGAGTTGAGAATTAGTTTAGTAATAATAAATATATAATAACGTTATGAAAAAAACACTTTCACTTACTTTGATGGCCGCAATCCTTGCGATAGGCTATGAAGCCACGGCCTGTACCAATTTCCTTTTCACAAAAGGGGCTACCAAGGATGGCAGCACCATGATTACCTATGCAGCGGACAGCCACACGCTGTATGGCGAGCTGTATTACCGCAAGGCTGCCGACTATCCTGCCGGCACGATGTTTATGCTGGTGGACTGGGACAGCGGACGCAAGCTGTTTGAAATCCCGCAGGTGGCACACACGTACAGCGTGGTGGGCAACATGAACGAGCACCAGTTGGCCATTGGCGAGACCACTTACGGCGGCCGCGAGGAGTGCTGGAAGGACGAGGTGAAGGGCATCGACTACGGCTCGCTCATCTACGTGACTTTGCAGCGTGCCAAGAACGCCCGCGAGGCCATCTACTGGATGACCAAGATGGTGGCGGACTATGGCTATTGCAGCGAGGGCGAGAGCTTTTCCATCAGCGACCCCAACGAGGTGTGGATCCTGGAGCTGATTGGCAAACGCGGAGCCCCTGTGAAGGCTGACTTGGCCAAGAAACTGAAGTATAAATATACGGACGGTGCTGTGTGGGTTGCCCGTCGCATACCGGACGGCTATGTGAGCGGCCACGCCAACCAGGCCCGCATCACCCAGTTCCCCTTGGAAGGCAAGAAGTTCAAGAAGGCTAAGGGCAAGGGTCTGCACACCACCATCAGCAGCACCCACATGGACTACATCTATGAGCCCGAGGTGGAATGCGTCTATGCCGCCGACATCATCACCTATGCCCGCGCTTGCGGCTGGTTCAACGGCAAGGACGAGGAGTTCTCCTTCTGCGACACCTACGCACCGCTCACCTTCAGTGGCATTCGCGGCTGCGACGCCCGTGTGTACGCCATGTTCCACCGTGTGAACAGAGAGGCCCGCAAGTATGAGAAATACGCCATGGGCGATCCCAACGCCGAGCGTATGCCCCTTTGGATTAAGCCGGACCACAAGGTGGATGTGCACGAGGTGATGAACCTGATGCGCGACCACTACGAGGGCACTGCCATGGACATGAGCAAGGACATGGGTGCCGGTCCCTTTGCCTGCCCCTACCGCTGGCGCCCCATGGGCTTTGAGGTGGACGGCAAGAAGTACATCCACGAGCGTGCCACATCGACCCAGCAGACGGGCTTCAGCTTTGTGGCCCAGAGCCGCGGCTGGCTGCCCAACAAGGTTGGCGGCATCATCTGGTTTGGCGTTGACGACACCTACAGCACGGTCTATTGCCCGATGTATTGCGGCATCACCAGCATTCCCGAGTGCTTCCGCGAGGGCAACGGCGACATGCTGACCTACAGCCCCACGGCAGCTTTCTGGCTGTTCAACCGCGTCACCAACTTCGTCTACAGTCGCTACAGCGACATGATTGTGGACCTGCAGAAGGTGCAGAACAACCTGGAGACGAACTTTATCAACGAGGTGGCCCGCTTTGACGGCAAGGCCAAGCAGAATGTGGACAACGACGAGGCCTTGGTGCATCAGTTGAACGACTTCTCCAACCGCATGGCCGACCGCATGATGAACGCCTGGAACAAGCTGGACCAATATCTGCTGGTCAAGTATATCGACGGCAACATCAAGAAGGAGAAGGATGGCAAATTTGAGCGCACGGAGACTGGCAACGCTGCTTTCCCGATGCAGCCGGAATACCCCGCTTGGTTCTACAAGATGATTGTCAACGACCACGGCGACGTGATCCGCCAGACTTTCTGAATGGATTAATGTGTAAATACGTGAATGCGTGAACTTATGAATATGTAAATTAGTGAGTTGCATTCCAATTTTCACTCTTCAATTCTCATTGTAAAATGGCGATAGAACAATATTTATCACCCATACAACCAAACTCGCTGGGATATTATCCCAGCGAGTTTTCCGTAACGCTGGGGTCGCGAATACATACACATACGCCCGAAGAGGGCTGCCCCGAACTGCCCGAACAGGGGCTGGTGCTGGTGGGCGCGGGCGAGGACCGCGGGGCTGAGAGCAACGCGGGCTGTGCAGAGGCCCCCAACGAGATACGCCGGTATCTGTACCGGCTGGCTGTGCCACACGTCAACACGGACATTGTTGATTTGGGCAACATCATTGTGGGCCAGACGGCAGAGGACACCTATTATGCCGTGGCCGAGGTGGTGGCCGAGGTGGTGGCACGCGGCAGCACGTTGGTGCTGCTGGGCGGCAGCCAGGACCTGACCTTTGCAGCCTACAAGGGCTTTGAGCGGCTGAACCGCATTATCAACATTACGTCCATTGACTCGCGCTTCGACTTGGAAAACAACGACGACATTACGTCGCGCACGTGGCTCCGCAACATCATTATGCAGAACCCAAACTTCCTTTTCTTCAGTGCCAACATAGGTTATCAGACGCATTTTGTGGGACAGGACTATGTGCAGTTGATGGACGACCTGAAGTTTGACGCCTACAGATTAGGCTTGGTGCAGCAGGACATGTCGCGGGCCGAGGCTCTGATCCGCAATGCCGATTTGGTCAGTGTGGATGTGGGATCCATCAGGCAGAGCGACGCTCCGGGCAACCTTGACCCCTCGCCGCATGGCTTTTATGGCGAGGAGTATTGCCAGATGATGCGTTTTGCTGGCATGAGTACCAAGAGCTGCTGTCTGGGTCTGTTTGAAGTGAACCCCCATTACGACAACCGTGGACAGACGGTCCACATGGTGGCGCAAGGTCTTTGGTATTTCATTGAGGGTTTCTTTATGCGCAAACACGATAACCCGCACTTGTTTCCTGAGAATTGCAAACGGTTCTTCGTCAAGATGGAGGAGCCGGACATGGATTTGGAGTTCTATAAGAGCAAGCTCAGTGACCGGTGGTGGGTGCACGTGCCGTGCGAGAACGAGGAAATGCAGGAGATTTACTCCAACCAGTTGATGCTGCCCTGCACTTATAGCGACTACCTGCAAGCGCTGAAGGGCGAACTGCCAGCCTTGTGGATGAAGTACTACCAGCGGCTCAACTCCTGACGAATAGAAATAGGTGGTTGCACGCCCTGTATAGGAGGATGCAACCACCTTGTAAAACCGAAGAAGGTGCTCCAGAACTTGTGGGGCACCTTCTTTTTCGAACTAATTGAGATAAACTTTAATCTTTACATCTCCCATGCGGATGTTCTGAAAACATCGCGCATACTGGAGGATGTTTTGTACAACTTCGGGTGACGGTTGTACGGTTGTGCTTGCAGTTCCAAAGGATGTACTTGTGCTGTAATTTAAATTGTAGTCCTGCATCATACGCGCCAGTTTGAGTTGAACAATGGGTTTGTGTGTTTATCTGTTGTTTAAAAATTTTCACCCATAGTAACTCAAATCTGCCATGATTATTGTGTGGGCAAATGTTAATTAACATTTATTCTTATCTGTCCGCAGCCATGGGGCAGGAGAACACCCCCTGCAGGGCTTGCAGGGTCGCGAACCGATTGGCACAGTCAAAGTTCGATGAACATATTGTGTTCTTCAGCCAGACGCCGCAGATTGATGATGGCGTAGCGCATGCGGCCCAAAGCGGTGTTGATGCTCACCCCGGTGCGGGCGGCAATGTCCTTGAAATCGCACTTGCCGTAGTGGCGGAGAATCACTACGCGGCGTTGTTCGGGAGGCAGCATTTTGACCAGCTTGCGGATGTTGCTGCTGGTTTGCTGGCGCATGATGCTCTGCTCGACGTTGTCGTCGTGCAGTTGCAGTGTATCGACGATGTCGTAGTCGGGACGGTTGGGCACAATGGGCATCTTGCTGTTGCGGCGGAAGTAGTCCACAATGAGGTTGTGGGCTATGCGCATGACCCAATGGATAAATTTGTTCTCGTCCTTGTAGGCACCGCCGTTGATGGTGGCCACTACCTTAAAGAAAGTGTCCTGAAAGATGTCGTCGGCCACATCTTTGTCCTTGACGACCGAGAAAATGTAACCATAAACCTTTGCCTGGTAGCGGGCAAGGAGGACATCGAAACAGGCGGCATTGCCATCTCTATAACCCTGTATCAGCTCGTTGTCGGGGAGCGTGGTAAGTGATGCGTCTATCATTCTTATCGCTGTTTAATTTGTTGAACTGATAAGTCTTTTCTCGATAGTGTTCGTGTTAGTTTCTATTATTTTCGAAATGCAAAAATACATATTTTTTTGCAATCAGCAACTTTTTCTACGTATTTTTTTTGAGTTTAGTATGTGCAGTGCAAAAAAAATTGCACCATCAACGACGGAAATCATTATTTTTGTCAGACATCCGCGCTATCTTATAATCACGGCTACCTTGCGCACCACAGCTCGGAAAGATCGCGTCTTGCCTCGTGCGGCACAGGCTTGGGACCCGGCACCCACCAACGGTAGCTAAAATCCCATAGCCGCGGGTCGCTGGGCGAAGTGATGAGCAGTTCCTGGTACTCCAACTGATGTACAGGTGCGGTTTCGGCCACATGGATTTCGGGCAGCATGCGGATGGTGGTGCTGTCGGTGATTACCGAGATGTTGAGGTTGGCAGACTCATCAATGAGCAGTTCCTGTTTGTACAGCGTCACCCCGCTCAACAGCACTTTGAGGGTGTAGGTGCCCACGGGCAGGGTGTCCACTACAAAAAGCCCTTCCTCATCGCACACAGCGCCCGCCACAAGCCGGTCGTTGTTGAAGAATTGGATGGTGCAGTAGGGTTCAGGGTTTCTCGTGTTGTGGTTCGAGACGGCACCGTATACGGCAACGGTGTCCTGCATTTCTGGCTGTTGGGCGCAGACGGGAACAAATGCCAGCAATGTGGCAACAATGATAATGATTCTATTGATTTTCATGGGAATGTGTGTTGTTTAACTTTTCCAGTAATAGGCGCAAGGGGAGCGTGTCGATGACCACGCTGTTGTATTGGCCCCAGTAGTCGGAGTTGTAGTAGCTTCCACCGAAGGCTTTCCCTATGGGCATGGGCTCTATGCCCAGTGTGTCGCCATTGTGGATGGTGGAGTCTTGTTTTGAGAAGTCGGTTAGCACCCAGTCGGTGCATAGTTGCCAACTTTCGGTTTTGTCTATATGGTTTCTTTTCTGCGCACTGAGACAGTAGATTCTGTAATTGTAGTAGCGCGTCAGGGTGTAGTGGCCGTCGCGCACGTCATAGTTCCAGAGGGATGAGTCTGCTTCAATGGTAAGCCGGTTGTAGAAGATGTTTGCCCACACCTCCTCGGATCTTGGCCGTCGGCTTTTGGGAGCCATTGCCGATACGATTTTCACTATGGCCAGATCGCTCTTGCGGATGATGTATTCGCCCCGCATGGATCCCGTCGGGATGTCAAAGCGTATCTGATAGAAGGTCACTCCGTTGTCCTCAAATTCCTTGATGGGGGCAAAACGGATGCGTTTCAGCACGTGGTCTGCCAGCAGGTAATTGGCCTGAGGTGTGTATACGGGGTCGAAGAACTGCTCGTTGTCGGCATATTCCAGCATCCTGTTGGTCCCGCTTTCCAAGCCCGTTTTCTCCTTCACCAGCTTGCGGTCGTATACCAGCAGACGGTGCTTGAGCAGTGTTTTGTAGTCCGACTCCAGCTCGCGCTCTTCGGTGCTGAAGAGGAAGGACTTTTTGTTGTCGAAATGGGCGTAACCGATGCGTTCCAGCAGCATCACGGCTTCGTCAAAGAGGAAAAGCTCTCCGTCCACTGCCCGCCAGTCGCGATAGAAGTAGGTGGATTGGGTAGACTCCTGGTGATAGTTCTGGGGTATTTTGGCCACCGCCGCCTTCAGCAAACTCCGGCCGGATTTGAAGTCGGACACCTTCACCTCCTTCAGCACCACCAGGCTTTCTGAGAGTTCTATCTTGCGGATGCTGCTCAGTTTCTCCACCGTTGCCTCAATGGGCTGGTATCCCACTGAGCGTATCGTCATCGTGTCACCCCGGTGCTCGACAGGGACCTTCATCATGTATTCGCCGGCATCGTTGCACGTAACCCCTTTCGAAGTCCCTTTCAGCTGCAGGGTGGCGTATGGGATGCCCTTTCCATGACAGACCACATGCCCTTTGAGAAGTATAAAGTCCGTCTGCCCCCACGCCAAGGCAGGTAGTAGCAGTAGTAGAGCAACAATAATCTTCCTCATGGCCTGTTGTACTCATTTATTTGTAATCGGCTGCAAAGTTACATCTTTTTTTCCATATTTTGATTTTTTTCTTGAGGCAGACCCCGAAAAGGCATTTTTAGGTTCCTTTCCGGCAGGAAAATTCATCATTTTCGGCACCAAAATCGTGGGACGAATGACCTTTTTAAGACCAATTAAGCGGCATTTTATCCCCGAAACACCCCAAAACGCCCCATTTCGTCACTTTTTTTGCCCGATGTCACGTTTATTTTGTCACATCCCAAAACATGCGTATTTTTGCATCGGATTTCAGGCGGGGAAGTGGATGCTTCTCGGACCGTCCTCACCACCTCCTGTAGCCACATCGCATACACCCTTTTTGACACAATACGTACCATGAACTACAGCATCCTTTCAAGCATGATTCAGACAGTAATCATCGGGGCCAAAAAGGCCAAGATTATCAGCCGGGGCGGTGCCACCTCCACCGATACGGAGCGCAGTGCCCACCCCAAGACACATATATTGCGCATAGGCATCCATGTGGACCGCCACAACCGCTGGCTGGACCGCCGACTGAAAGAGGTGAAGGATGGCGATCTTGTTGTGCTTGAATATGGGGGCAACTATTGTAACTTCGATTGGGCAGCCATCTCCGCCAATCCTGACGCCGACCATCTACCCCTGTTGAGTTTTGGCCAGTTCCGCGAGTTCTACGGCAACGCGATTACCAAGTGTCAGGCCATCGGGGCGCGTGTGGCTTTGCTCACCTTGCCCACCCTGTTGCCGCAACGCTATTTCGACCTTGTGAGCCGCAACCTCAATCGCGACAACCTCAGGCAATGGATTGGCGGCGACGTATGCTCCCTCAGCCGTTGGAACGAACAGTATAATGAAGAAATCCTCAGCCTCGCGGCGCAGTACCAAGTGCCCGTCATCGACATCAACCCCTCCTTCCTCCAGCACCACTATCTTGAGGATTGTTATTCAGACGACGGCATGCGCCCCAACAGCACCGGCCATACCGTGATAGCCGAGCTGGTGGCGGATTGGGAGCGTCGGCATTAATGTGCCGCTGGCGAGAAACAGCTGGTCTTGCAAAGGTAATAAGGGTGTGAGAAAAGCACCTGATTCGACCGTTCGGGTGTGATGAACAGGTTGGCGGCTGCGGCATCGGCGCGGCGGCTGCGCAGCACGTCAATCACCTCCTCGAACGTATATCCGCTGAAGTGCACAGGTCTCTCCACAAAAAGGCTGAACCTCATCATCATCTCCACCTCAAGGCCGGTCCACACATTATCACGATAGAAGCTGAATGGAGCGTTGTCGCTCAGTGTGGCCACCTCGATGTGGTGTCCTTTCAGTTTCTCCAAGTTCTCTATGGTGGGCATCTGCACCGTGTCCACCCGCTCGTTGCACCAGCGGGCCATCATGTCGTCCAGTGTCCCGTCCGACTTTATCTGCACCAGGAAGTCGTTGAACTGATGGCACAACTTCTCATCCTTCATGTTGAAGGCCACTGCCACGTCGAACCCTCCTGGCAGGTTGAAATCCACCGCCATGCCATGTTTCTCCATGTCCAGCGTGGCCAGCACCACCGTGTCGATGATGGCACAATCGGCCTTGCCGTCCTTCACCACCGCAAAGAGCTCCGTGGGCGTCTCGCAACGGATAAGGGTGACATTGGAGAAGTTGTGAGTGTCGCTGAGCAGCACATCGCTTGTGCTGCTGCTAATCACGGCAACCGAGTGTCCTTCAAGGTCCTCTAAGTTGGCGAATCCTGCCACCGTGGCGGGGGCTTCGGGTTCAGTATTATTGCAGCCTGTCAGCGTTGCCCCGGCAAGGGCAATGAGGAGGAAACAGGCCAGCCTCCAAAAGTGTAAGCATCTGTTCAGCATAGTATTATTGGCACAAAGCCTTTTGAATCTTTTCCGCAAAAATACACCTTTTTTTTGGATTATCCACACTTCCCTTCATCTTATTCTTCCACTAAGCGGAACCTCACCCGCCAGGTGCCCTCGTTGAAGTCGTGGCTGATAATCTTGAAATGGGGAATCTCGCGTGTGTTTGTCACGTGGTCCCCAGCGCAGGCACACACGTCATAGTCGCCTATGCGCACTAACCGCAAGGTCTCCGAAGCGTCGGCGGGCAGCTTGCTCAGGTCCACCTCCGGCGGCAGGTTGTCGCGCGTGGCATACTCCACAGTCACGTCCATCTGCTGCCTTATCACCTCGTTCACCTTGTCCTCAATGGCCTGCACCTGCTCCGCCGTGGGGGCAGAGGGCAGCTGGTAGTCGCACTTGCTTTTCTTGCGCTCAATATGGGCATTGCGCGACCGCGGGCAGCCAAACATCCGCACCATTGTCTGATTCAAAATATGCTCCGCCGTATGCATCGGCGGGTATTCTTGCTTGTTGTGCTCGTTAAGAATAGGTTCTTGTTCCATTGTTCTTAGTTATTTTGTTGTAGGGCAAAGAGTGCCTTCTGCCGTTCTATTTCGGCTTTAAGTTGTTCTTTTGAAGGCAAGCAGAGCAGGTATTTCGACATAAATACATTTTTGCTGTCGTTGAGCATATATCTTGCAATATCGGCATCAGTCTCGGAACACAGAACAATTCCAAGGGTTGGATTGTCGCCGTTTTCTCGTATATTTTGGTCGTACATATTCACATACATTTCCATCTGCCCGACATCTTGATGCGTTATCTGCCCAACTTTGAGGTCTATCAGCACAAAACATTTGAGCTTGAAATTGTAAAACACCAAGTCGATAAAGTAATCCTTTGCCTCTGTGCGAATCAGCTTTTGCCGTTCCACAAACGAAAAACCCTTGCCCAATTCCAAAAGGAAATTCTCCAGGTTTGTCAGAATCGCTGTTTCCAACTCACTTTCCACAAAGGCTTTTGTTGGAGACATCCCAAGAAACTCTGCAACCACGGGATTCTTGATGAACTCCAACTTGTCGTTGTCAAATTCTCTTGTCAAGGTCTTCATCTCCTGTTCCACTGGTGCCTTGTTCTGCGACAGTAAGAGCCTCTCATAATACTGGGTCGAGATGTTTCGGTTCAAAGTGGCGTAGCTCCACATCTGCTCGGACGCTTCCTTTGCATACCATTCGCGGGCTTGTGGGTCTGAAACGTGCATAAGTCTCTTGTAGTGAGACCATGTCAATATTCTCCACGATGTAGAGAATATTTCAGGAAAAGTCAGATAGAATTGACGAAAACTATACAAATTCTGCACAGAGAAGCCCTTGCCGAACTCCTCTGTTAGCGCTGTCGACAACTGTTTCAATAACTGTTTCCCGTAGTCGGCACGCTCTGCCCCTCCTTGTTCCTCCTCCACAATGCGGCGCCCTATCTGCCAATAGGCATTCACCATGGCCTGGTTAACTGCCGCATACGCTTCCTGCCTACTGCGGGTCACCAGTTGCTTTATCTCCTGAATAAAGCTGTTTGAGAGCGACACCTCATTGTTAGCGACCATGCTTTTATCCATAATACTCTACTTTGTTAATAAAAACGAACAATCTGTTATGCTGTTGTATCTGTGGAAAATGTATTCTTCTGCTTGTTGTGTTCGTTCAAGATAGGTTCTTGCTCCATGATAATATTCTATTTCCAACGCCTGTCCTTCGTCTTGGGCTTAGGGCTGCTTTTGCTTTTCTGCCACCACCTCGCGCCCTGCTATCCTGTCGGGGTCGAATCCCACATCCTCAATCCAAGTGTTCTCCTTCAGCAGATTGGCCTTTGCCGTGGCAAAGTCCTCTCCTGTAGCAAAGCCCAGCAGCTGGCAATTCTCAACCTCCTGGTTCTCATCCGGAGGAATGGTCCTGCCCTCATGCGTATAAAACACAAACTCTTTCATATCGTTTGGCTTGTGGGGGATGGGTTAGCACAAAGGGTTTCCGCACCGAAATGGGAAACCCTTTGAAACATCATGAAAACCATTATTTTACCAAGTTGTAAGTGTCGCTGGCGATGACGTATTCCTCGTCGGTGGTGACCACCACGACAGCCATCTTAGAATCGGGGGTGCTCAGGATGATGTCCTCGCCCATGACGTTGTCGTTCTTGGAGAAATCCACTTTGATGCCGAGGCATTCCATATTCTCCAAGATAGGACGGCGCATGAACCAGGCGTTCTCGCCGATGCCGCCGGTGAACAGCAGCAGGTCGCAGCCGCCCATCTCGGCCATGTAGCCGCCGATGTAGCGTTTCACGCGTTGGGCGAACATGTCGAAGGCGTAGGTGCAGCGCTCGTCGCCGGCGTCGCGACCCGCGCGGATGTCACGCATGTCCTGTTTGCCGCCGCTGATGCCCACAAGGCCGCTCTGCTTGTTGAGAATCTTGGTGATGTCCTTCCAGTCCTTGCCGTTCTCGGTAATCTCTTTTTTGATGAGGAATTCGATGACGCCGGGGTCCACATCGCCGGGTCGCGAACCCATGATAAGACCCTCCAACGGGGTCATGCCCATTGTGGTGTCGAAGCTCTTGCCCTGTTTGATGGCGCAGATGGAGGCCCCGCTGCCCAGGTGACAGCTAATGATGTTCAGCTTCTTCCAGTCCTTGCCAATCATCTTGGCGGCTTTCTCGGCCACGAATTTGTGGCTGGTGCCGTGGAAGCCGTAGCGGCGCACGCCGTATTTCTCATAATACTCGTAGGGCAGACCGTACAGGTAGCTCTTGGGGGGCAGTGTGCTGTGGAAAGCCGTGTCGAACACCGCCACCTGCGGCACGCCGGGCAGCACTTCGCGCATGGCATAGATACCGGCCAGGTTGCCGGGGGTGTGCAGCGGCGCCAGGTGGGTGAGGGACTTGATGGTCTCTATCACCTCGTCCGTCACGACGACGCTCTTGTCAAAGGCTTCGCCGCCATGGGCAATGCGGTTGCCGACGGCTCCAATCTCCTTGAAATCCTTGATGACCCCCATCTTCGGGTCCACCAGTGCTTTCAGCACAATCTTGATTCCCGCCGTGTGGTCGGGGATGGGCAACTGCTCGTAGTGTTTCTCACCGTGGTACTTGTGAGTGAACTCGCCCATTTCCAATCCGATACGCTCCAAAAGACCTTTGGCCATCACTTCGGCGTTGTTTGCCATGTCAATCAACTGGTACTTGATTGACGAACTGCCGCAATTAAGAACTAATATTTTCATAAGTGTAATCTATGTGTTTGTTTGTTAGTTTGTTCCCGATAATTTGCATCAATAAATATTTTTCAAAGATACAAAGAAAACTCCAATACGAAAAGTTAAAACTTCTGCTCATTACGTAAACCGTTGTTTTTTATGTTATTAAAAAGATAAACTTTCCTGTGGCTCGTTTTTCGATGGGCAGGAGGTGGAACGCATGTCAAATCGGCACTTTTATTTTTTTAACAATTTCCTTTGTAAGAAATCGCCGTCACATGCGTTATTACAGCAAACGAGTCTCCGGATTTCATCCCCTGCGGGTGTTGCTGCCCGCTACTGCAACCCGTGGCTCGACATAAAAGTACATCAACATAATAAACTAAAAAATTAAACATTAAAATGAAAAGAACCATTCTGATGAGCCTTGCAACCGCTGCGGTGGTCTGCCTGTTCGCCTCCTGCTCGGAGAAAGAGGGTGTCTACAGCCCCAAAAAACAAATCAGCAAAGTCTATGAATCTTCCACCAGCATCTACCAGTTCAGGGACGAGACAGACGGCGGCTGGAACAGCGACACCAATGTCCAACCCAAAACCCTTGCCGAGGAATGGACGTGGGACGGCAAGAAGCTGTCTAGAATCGCCTTCTACGAAACGCACAATGTGAACGAGAAATCCGACCCCTACGAGGTGGTCAACTTCACCTATGACGGCAGCCAGCTCACCCGTGCCGAAAGCGACGATGAATACATGGAGATCACCTACGACGGCAAGAAACTGAAGCAGGCCAAAATATTCGAGAAAAACTCGGGTGAGAATGTACTGATGATGACTTTCGATTTTGAACACGATGGCAAGAAGGTCTCCAAAATCACTTTCTCTACAGACTTTGCGGACATGGAAGACTCCCGCATGGAACGTCTCCTCTTCCGCGGTCTCATGCCCACCTTTGAACAGGCCGACCGCACACTCAACCTCATTGCCAAAGCCACCTCCCGCTTTGACGGTGCCAAGGCTTCCATCTCCCTCCCCTTCACCCTTACCTGGTCAGGCAACAACATCAGCAGCATGTCAACCACCTATCCCGCCTTCGGCATGTCTGCGACCGTCAATTACAGCTATGACAACAAGAACAACCCCTACCAGAACTTCCTCTTCGGCCTGATTGGCTTTGGGGAGCAGACCACCTTCCCCATGTTCAATGAGAACAACATCACCAAAGCCGTAATGACGGCATCAATGCTCTTCTTCGGCGACCCCGAAACCGAGGAGGTCACCTACGCCTATACCTACGACGGCGACTGGCCCCTGACCCAGACCTACACCGAAACCGACGATGACGAAGACTATCGCCATCAAGCCACCACCACTCGCTATTTCGAGTACAAATAAGCCCACAGCCTGTTGGCGCTGATCCACCGCCCTGTTGCCGCAACCCTCCCGCCGCCGGGCCTCCTCATACCGAGGCCACCCCGCGGCGGGGCCAAAGCGGCAGCAGGGCGGCGGGCTTTTGGTTTGCGGTCCGCCCTGGCATCGCTCCTTACTTCTCATCAATCCGACACCTCCTTTTCTCTTATTCCAGTCTTCTTGGACAATTGCGCCCCTGAGTGAGCGCGGTATGAGGGCAGCCGAGTGGTGGAAGAGCGTACAGGGCCCGAAGCAGATTTTTTTTGAGGGGATTGTAATAAAAACCCCAACCATACGTTATTGGAGCGTTTATGGGCAACTGCTGGCCTAAAGGAGTCCACCGGCAGCGGCCTTGATGTGCAACAACGGACTCCGTGCAAACAAAGCAATTATCATGAAAAGCAATATTCTATGCGCTGTCGTCTTGGCTGCTGTGAGCCTGACGGCTGCCTGTACGGGGAAGGACTGGGCCTACACGCCCAAAGGGGAGATAGAGAAGGTATACTACTCGTCCGAGGTAGTGGACGAGATCTACAACGCCGAGACGGACCGTTGGGAGACCGTCAACACCTCCTCCACGCCGAAGGTGCTGACCGAGACCTGGAATTGGGACGACAACCTGCTGCGCTCCATCGTCTTCAACGGCGAGTCGAACACATCCGGACAGGACCGCACAGCCTATTTCTCCTACAGTCAGAAGCGCATCAGCCTTATCGAGACGGAGGACCAGCGCATTGTCTTCACCTATTCGGGCAGAAATCTGAGCAAAGCCGAGATGTTCGACAAGCGGCACGACACCGATCGTGCCTTCCTGTCATACTATTTCAAGTATGAAGACAAGAAGTTGTCGCGGATTGAGGTGATGTCGCCCGGAGCCACCAAGAGCCAGCTTGCCACCCCGCTGCAACAGCGCTGGATGGCCTATATGCACGAGGCCATGGGGGTGCCCGCCATGGCTATGGACAAGGTGTGCCGCAAGGCGGCGGACACCAAAGAGGAGATTGTGGAGATAATGAAGCTGATGTGGAGCGGCGGCAATGTGAGTTCGGTGACCATCGAGAGCGACTACGGGTCGCAGAAGGTGGACTATACCTACGACACCAAGAACAATCCCTACAGCCATTTCCTCTACACGCTGGGCAGCATCTACGCCGGCGAGGGCATCGAATTTGCCAACCAGAACAATATTACCAAGGTGGTGACCACCTACATGTCGGACGAGATGGAGGAGGAGGCTGAGGAGCAGACGGAAGTCATTTACCACTACACCTATCAGAACGACTGGCCTGTGGTCAAACAGCGGGTGCAGGTGTATGGCGACGAGCAGGAAGGCAGCCGCGTCACGGAGCGTTCGTTCAACTATTATGAGTATGACGATTGAGCATCCGGCAGTGCCGACAAAATGGAATGGCCGATTGTCTGAATCGCGAATAATTCGTATCTTTGCAAAATAAAATATTAAACTGAAATATGCAACAGTTGTTGATTTACAATACTCTTTCACATCAGAAAGAGCTTTTCAAACCCATCACCCCCGACCATGTTGGCATGTATGTGTGCGGCCCCACGGTCTATGGCGACGGTCATCTGGGCCATGCCCGTCCGGCCATCACGTTCGACGTGCTGTTCCGCTACCTTACCCATCTGGGCTACAAGGTGCGCTACGTGCGCAATATCACTGACGTGGGCCATCTGGAGCATGACGCCGACGAGGGCGAGGACAAGATTGCCAAGAAGGCCCGTCTTGAGCAGCTGGAGCCGATGGAGGTGGCACAGTACTACACCAACCGCTATCATGCAGCTATGGATGCGCTGAATGTGTTGCGTCCCAGCATCGAGCCGCTGGCGTCGGGCCATGTGATGGAGCAGATAGAGCTGGTGCAGCGCATACTGGATGCCGGCTATGCCTACGTGAGCAACGGGAGCGTCTATTTCGACGTGCGCAAGTACCACGAAGATTTCAAGAGCTACGGACGGCTGAGCGGGCGTGTGATTGAGGAGATGCTCTCCACCACACGTGAGCTGGACGGACAGGAGGAGAAGCGCTTCAGCGGCGACTTTGCCCTGTGGAAAAAAGCCCAGCCGGAGCACATCATGCGCTGGAACTCGCCTTGGAGCGTGGGTTTCCCCGGCTGGCACACGGAGTGTACCGCCATGGGCACCAAGTATCTGGGCGAGACGTTCGACATCCACGGTGGCGGCATGGACTTGATGTTCCCCCACCACGAGAGCGAGATAGCGCAGCAGACTTCAGTGTGCGGACACGGCCCTTGCCGCTACTGGATGCACAACAACATGATTACCATCAACGGGCAGAAGATGGGCAAGTCGTTGGGTAACTTCATCACCCTCGACGAGTTCTTTACCGGCAAGCACGAACTGTTGACGCAGGCCTACGCCCCGATGACTATCCGCTTTTTCATCCTACAGGCGCATTATCGCAGCACTGTGGACTTCAGCAATGAGGCACTGGTGGCTGCTGAGAAGGGCTACGCTCGGTTGATGCAGGCCTACAAGACCCTGGGCCGTCTGCAGCCCTCCAAGAGCAGCAGCGTGGATGTCAGCGGCTACAGGCAGCTGTGCTACGACGCCATGAATGACGATTTGAATACCCCCATCGTCATCAGCCATCTGTTTGACATGGCCAAGGTAATCAACACCGTGAACGACAAGAAGGCCACACTGACCCAAGCCGACATTGACGAGCTGAAGGGCGTGATGGACACCTTTGTGTTTGAGGTGATGGGTCTCAGGGACGAGTCCGCCACGGACAACAGCGCACTGTTGGACGGGCTGATGAAGATGATTCTTGATGTCCGTGCCACCGCCAAGGCCAACAAGGATTGGGCTACAAGCGACCACATCCGCGACGAGCTCTCCACCTTGGGCGTGACGGTGAAGGACGGCAAGGACGGAGCCACTTGGGAAATCTAAAAGGATGGCCGAGCCGCTTCGGCTCCAGGACCTGAACCTGACAGCACAGCGGCTCACCGAGAGAGACTTGCAGATGTACAGCTACAAATATCCCAGACCGATGCTGACGGCGGACTGCGTGGTGTTCGGTGTCCGTAAGGACGGCGGCCACGCACTGCTGTTGGTGGAGCGCGGCAACGACCCCTTCAAGGGCATGTGGGCACTGCCGGGCGGCTTTATGGAGATGGATGAGACACTGGAGGCTTGCGCCCGCCGCGAGCTGGAAGAGGAGACGGGTTGTGCCGTGCAGGGCCCGATGGAAGAGGTTGGCAGCTTCAGTGCCGTGGACCGCGACCCACGGGGCCGGACCGTCACCGTGGCTTTCATGACTGAGGTGGAAGAGACCCCTGTGGCAGGCGGTGACGATGCCCGCCAGGCACGTTGGTTCCCGTTGGACCAACTGCCCCCCTTGGCTTTTGACCACAAAGAGATTGTTGCCGCCGCGCTGAGGCGCAAGTTCGGTACATCACAGCCACCGTCAGGGGTGCAATAAAATACGAGACTGTCCGTTATGCAAAAAATGAAAGAGAAGAAGAAATACACCTTTTCGCTGGGCGTAGTGCTGCTGGCAGCCGCATTGGGAATGCTGGTGGGCACACTGGTGATACACCATGTGGACGAGCCGGGCCCGGCAAAACTGTCGGCAAGCGAGGGTGATCTGCGCATGCAGGCCTTGATGTATATTGTAGACCGCTTTTATGTCGACGAGGTGGATTGGGATTCCCTCTCCACTATTGCCGCCACCGCCATGTTGTCCTCCTTAGACCCCCACAGCACCTACCTTCCCCCACAGGAAATCGACAAGGAGCAGGAACTGATGCTGGGGCGTTTTGAAGGCATAGGCGTGACCTTGGCATGGACGGACGACACCATCTATGCCCTCCAGGTGAAGGGGGACAGCCCCGCAGCCCATGAGGGTGTGCTGCCCGGCGACAAGATTCTGATGGTGGACACGGTGAAGGTGTCCGGTGTGAAGTTTGAAGGCGGAACGTCAGCGGTGGTCGACCTGATACGCGGCCCACGTTTCAGCACCGTGACGCTGACGCTGGACCGCAAGGGAATCAGCAAGCCTTTCAAGGTGAGGATTAAGCGCGACGTGATACACCACGCCTCGGTGCCGGCGGCAATGATGCTCAACAAGACCACGGGCTACATACGGGTCACCCGCTTTGCCGAGACCACGGCATCGGAGTTCCACAACGCCTTGTTGCAGTTGAACGGGCAAGGGATGAGAGCCTTGGTGCTGGATTTGCGCGGCAACGGCGGCGGCTCGTTGGAGTCGGCAGTGAAGATGGCGGACGAATTGCTGCCCAAGGGGGACTTGATAGTCTACACCAAGGGAGCGCACAGCCGCCGCTTCAACTCATACGCCACATCGGGAGGCCTGTTTGAGGAGGGCAAGCTGACAATACTTATCAATGAGCATTCGGCCAGCGCGAGCGAGGTGGTGTCAGGAGCCATTCAGGACAATGACCGCGGGCTGATAGCAGGGCGGTGCAGTTTTGGCAAAGGATTGGTGCAACGCCAGTTCGACCTGCTGGATGGCGATGCCGTGCTGCTGACCACGGCACGCTACTACTCCCCCTCAGGCCGCTGCATACAACGGCCTTACGACAAGGGGAGCGACGCCTACTATATGGATTACTTGACGCGGATTTTCTCCAACTTCACCTCGCCGGACTCGATGTTTTACGCCACAGCGGACACCTCGCAATGGTTCTTCACCAAGAAGGGGCGCAAGGTGTATGGCGGCGGCGGCATACAGCCCGACTTCACCATACCCTACGTGCTGGACACCAACTGGAAATACTACAACCAGCTTTTGGACAGCGGGGTGATGGAGGATGTGGTGCACCACCAATTGTATAGCAGCTACGCCGAGCTGATAAAGAAATACCCCACAGCCGACAAGTTTGTGGCAAACTATGAGATGGACGAGGCCACATGGAACCGCATCATGAGTGCGGCATCAGGCAAAGGGCTTCGCCTCAACGAGAAGAGCCTGAAAAAGACCGCTCCGCACATACGCAATTACTACAAGGCACAGTTGGCCTCCGCAATGTTTGGCGATGAAGCCTACTTCCGCGTGGCACTGCGAAACGATAATGAACTGCAAAAGGCTCTCAAGAAGTGAAAAATGGAAAGTGAAAATTGAAACACCGCAAGCATATTAATGATTAATTTCAAAAGACATAACATGATGAAACGTATAATTTTTTTAATCGCATTGGTTGCAGGGATGCTCACCGGCATCCAGGCACAGACCTCGACGCTCAGCGGCACGCTGCGTGGTGTTCCCCAAGGGGCAAAGATAGTCATCAGCCAGATTGTAAAAGACAAGCTCAAGCCCGTCGACACGGTGCGCTTGGACAAGGACGGCGACTTCAAGGTGAAGTTGCAGCACAAGGAGCCCGCCTACTACGTGCTGCAAACCACGGAGCAGGGCAGCGGCATGTGCCACATACTGCTTGAACCCAAGGACAAGGTGAAACTCAATCTGGTCTATTTCGCCGACCGCCACGCCTTCACTATCCAGTCATGCAAAGGGTCGAAAAATGTAGAGCTGTACCGCCAGTTCAACGACCTTCTGCTGGCAGCCATGACGCCCGAGCAGCAGTCGCAGCTGCCAGATCGTGCATCGCGTCTGTTGGCCGCCAACTCGGGGTTGCTGATGAGTGCCTTCTTGGTCACATTCTTTGACAATAACTTTGACAGCTACGTGTCGCTCTATGCCAGGATACACGACGACTTGATGCCTCGTTATCCCGAGGACCCTTTTGTGAAGCGCATTGACCGCCGTTTGCAGGGGGTTGTATACCCGGGCATGGAGGCTCCCGAGATTGCCATGAACGACCCCGAAGGCAACGAGCGCAGACTCTCTTCCCTGAGAGGCAATGTGGTGCTGATTGATTTCTGGGCATCGTGGTGCGGTCCCTGCCGACGTGAGAACCCCAATGTGGTGCGTATGTATGAGAAATTCCACGACCAGGGATTTGAGATTTTCAGTGTGTCACTCGACAAGACCCATGACGCATGGGTACGCGCCATCAGGGATGACAACCTTAGTTGGCCCAACCACGTGAGCGATTTGAACGGCTGGACCTCGTCCGGCGGCAAAACCTACGGCATCAGCTCTGTGCCCAGCACCATACTCGTGGACCGCTACGGCAAAGTGGTCGCCCGCAACCTGCGCGGAGCCGAACTGGAACGTCAAGTGGAGAAACTGCTCGAACAGGAATGGACACCCCCGGCAGAAGAAAACGAGTAAATTGAAAGTTGAGCGGAGAACCTCCGCAGGTATAATTAATTATTAATTTCAAACAGATGATTACCTCAACAATGATAGAAATGGCCCTGAGCCATGTCAACGACCCCGACTTGGGGCGCAGCCTCACCGAGCTGGGCATGATTGAGAACATTGCCATAGACGGCAACAAGGTCTCTTTCGACCTGGTTCTCACTACACCCGCCTGCCCCATGAAACAGCGCATGACGGACGACTGCATCAACGCCATCCATGAATATGTGGACGAGAATGCTGAAGTCACTGTCAACCTCACCTCCCGCCAGCAGGAGCAACCCGACCCCCACGATTTGGTGCCGGGAGTGAAGAACGTGGTTGTTGTTGCCTCTGGCAAGGGTGGCGTGGGCAAGAGCACCGTGGCTGTGAACCTCGCCATCTCGTTAGCCAAGACGGGAGCCTCCGTGGGCCTGATTGATGCCGACATCTACGGTCCTTCCATCCCCATCATGTTCAATCTGGGACAGGAAGATGTGATTGGCGAGGAGCACGACGGCAAGACATATATGCTGCCCATAGAGCGATACGGAGTCAAGCTCATGTCCATCGGTTTCCTTGTCGACCCCGACCGGGCGCTTGCCTGGCGCGGCCCTATGGCCTCCGGAGCCCTCAAACAGTTGGCTACGGACACATGGTGGGGCGAGATAGACTATCTCGTCGTCGACATGCCTCCGGGAACGGGCGATGTGCAGCTCACCTTGGCGCAGACCCTGCCCGTCACAGGTGCCATCATCGTCAGCACGCCGCAACAGGTGGCTTTGGCCGACGTGGTGCGCGGTGTGGAACTGTTCCGCAACCCCGGCCTTGACATCCCTGTGTTGGGATTTGTGGAGAATATGGCCTATTTCACACCTGCCGAACTGCCCGACCATAAGTACTACATCTTTGGCAAAGAGGGCTGCAAGCGTCTTGCCGCTGAGATGGGAGTACCCCTGCTGGGCGAGATACCGCTGGTGCAGAGCATAGCCGAGAGTGGCGACAGCGGCAAGCCCGTCTCCCTCTGGTCCGACACCGAGACCCCCGAAAGCAAAGCCTTCATGCAGTTGGCCGAAAACACTATCCGTGAGATTTGCAAACTGCAAGAAACAAATTAAAGTGAAAATTGAGCGGAGAACCTCCGCAGGTATTAATTATTAATTTCAAATCATGACAGACCAAGAAAGAATCGCCGTAGAGGGCCGCGTGAAAAATGCCCTCCAACAGATACGCCCCTACCTGCAGCAGGATGGTGGCGATGTGGAATATGTCGACATCACCAACCAGGGAGTGGTCATGGTGCGTCTCACGGGCCATTGCGGCTCCTGTCCCCATGCCCTGCAGACGCTCAAACAAGGCATTGAGACAGCCATCAAGCGTGCCATACCCGAAGTGAAAGCAGTAGAAAGGGTCTGAGGTATGATATACACAAAGACAGGCGACAGCGGCACCACATCGCTGGTGGGAGGCACGCGAGTACTCAAATGTGACATCCGCGTTGAGGCTTACGGTACCGTTGACGAATTGAATGCGCACGTCGGGCTGTTGGCCGAGATGGTAAAGGATATCGATTCCCCGCACTATGAAGCTTTGAAGCAGGTGCAACGGAACCTCTTCATTGTGCAGACCCTTTTGGCAACAGAGAAGGAGGTGAAGTTTGAGTTGCCTCAACTGCCCGCCGACGCTGTGGAGGATTTGGAGCATCGGATAGACAAATTGCAAGAGGGTCTGCCTCCGTTCCGCAGCTTTGTGATACCAGGGGGCACAAAGGCCTCGGCACAATGCCATGTGGCACGCACGGTGTGCCGCAGAGCGGAACGCTGCATCGTCAAGCTGCGCCAAGAGGCGGAGGTGGACAGCCGCGTGGCAAGCTATGTGAACCGCCTCTCGGACTACCTCTTCATCCTGTCGCGCGAGCTTGTGCTGTCGCAGGGGGCTGAGGAGTATCTATTTAGTTAAAATCAGTCTTTTACAGAATGAGTGAGGGCGAAGGGAATGGGCCGCAAACAATAAAAAACACTAATTATGCATAAAATTGTTTGCGGAAAAAGAAAAAAAGTGTACTTTTGCAAAAGAATTGAACGCATATCGAACTCTAAACAATTCATCAACTGAAAGAGGTTCAAATTGTTATTTTTAGGACGGTAAGAGATTAAAACATTGAAATTATGTATTGGACACTTGAATTGGCAACGAAATTAGAGGATGCTCCGTGGCCCGCCACAAAAGATGAGCTGATAGATTATGCCCAGCGAACGGGAGCCCCAATGGAGGTAATTGAAAATCTGATGGAGATAGAGGATGAGGGAGACCCCTATGACAGCATAGAAGATCTCTGGCCTGATTATCCCACCAAAGATGACTTCTTTTTTCAGGAGGACGAATATTAATATTGTACTATGAGAATAACCTTTATTGGTTCGGGCAATGTGGCGACGCATCTTGCCCTTGCCATGTATGGCCGCGGACACGTGATAGAACAGGTATGGTCGCGCAACATCGACCATGCCAATCTGTTGGCAGCACGTGTGGAAGCCAAGCCTATCAACAAACTATCTAAACTGACCGACAATGCCAACATCTATATCATAGCCGTGTCGGACGATGCACTGCCCGATGTGGCCAATGAAATCAGGGTGAACACCGCTCTGGTGTTGCACACTTCCGGTGCCACGGCGATGGACGTTTTAAGCAAATGCAGCACCCGCTATGGTGTGCTATGGTCGCCACAGTCTTTCGTGCGTGACGTCGCCTTGGAGTATGGCGAGCTGCCTTTTTGCATTGAGGGCTGCGATGCCGACACCGAGAATGACATAGCAGAGTTCGTAGGGATGGTTTCACCCCATATCTATCGCACGGACCAAAGTCAGCGGATGTACCTTCACCTGTCAGCAGTGTTTGTGAACAATTTCACCAACGCCCTTTATGCTGTGGCGCAGCAGATATGCCGTGAGCACAATGTGCCTTTTGAAATCCTCCATCCGTTAGTGATGACCACGGCCAAGAAGCTGCAGTGGGGTGATGTGCGTTTCCAGTTGACGGGTCCTGCGGTGCGTAACGACCTCAACACGATTAACTGCCACCGCGAGTTGCTGGCTAATAACCCTGACGCGCTGGCTCTCTATGACAGTCTCACCGCACAGGTGCAAAAACTGAAAAATGGTTGACACCCATTGCCATCTTTATGATGAAGCTTTCGATACCGACCGCGACGACGCAGTGAAAAGGGCCGTCGCGGTTGGTGTTGACATGATGTTGCTGCCGGGCATTGACAGCAAGAGCCATGCTCAGCAGGAGTCATTAGCCACACAATATCCCCAGTACTTCCGTCAGATGATGGGGCTCCACCCCACCTCTGTGGATGACAATTTCGAATCCGAGCTGAGCATTGTGGAGCAGAAACTCTTCGACCCTGCGTCGCGCTATGTCGGGGTAGGGGAGATTGGTCTTGATTTGTATTGGGACAAGACCTATCTGGAGCAGCAGCGCGAGGTGCTGAAAAGGCAGATGCACTGGGCACGGGAACTCGACTTGCCCGTCTGTCTGCATGTGCGCAAGGCTTATAATGAGCTTTTCGGCCTCCTGAGGGACCTCGGGTTCGGCACCTACCGGGGTGTGATGCATTGTTTCGGTGGCAGTGTGCAGGAGGCGCACAAGGCTGTCGAGATGGGTTTCCATCTGGGCATTGGCGGCGTGGTGACCTTCAAGAATGCCACCATGGCCGAGGTCGTGGCTGCTGTCCCCCTTCAAAGTCTCCTGTTGGAGACCGATGCGCCCTATCTGGCCCCGGTCCCCTATCGCGGCAAACGCAATGAGAGCTCCTACATCCCTGTCATTGCTGAGAAGGTTGCCCAAATCAAGGGCATCACTCTCGACGAGGTGGCCGCCGTGACCACCGCTTCAGCGCAACATCTTTTCGGGCTGTAGGCCGGGTCTTACAGTCGGTATCCGATGCGGGCAATAAACATGAGCGGATTGATGCGGTCGGAGCTGAACTGCATGCTTCCGCGTGTGGCATAGCCCGTCTCTGTTGCAGGCCGGTAGTCGAAGTCTTCGTAGCCGCGTATCTGCATAGCCCCCATTCCCCAAAGTCCAAGGTCGGCAATCCAATGACTCTTTTCGACCAATCCTACTGCCACCCTCCAAGCCAGGGAGGTCGTGGTGCTGAAGTGGTCTGTGTAGGTGTAGTCGTACATCAGCGTGCCACCCACATCAATGGGTTGAGCCCCGTTCAGCAACTCGGCACTGCGGTTGGTGATAATATTGACACCCAAACCGGCTTGTGCCGTCAGGTAGAAACTGAAGTTTGTACTGATGGGGTGCTCAAAATGGAGACCCACCAGCAGCGGTATGTGCAGATAAAGAGGTTGCTTCAGTTTTGCGGTTGTGAAGTTCTGGCGCAGGTTGGCCAGTGTGGTGATGTTGTTGAGCCGTATTTCCGAATTCATGCCGTTCAGAATGAGGTCGGCGCTGACTGCGAAACTCATCCTGCTGCTGTCGCTCGTAGGTATCAGGCAGGAGAAGCCCACGTTGCCTCCCTGTCCGGCGCCGCCATAGTTGCCGCCAGTGGAGAGCGCCCACATATTGTTGGCCAAATCGGACTTGGCATAGTCGCCCACGGCCAATGACCATCCGGCATAAACGTTCCATCGGTTTTGCTGCGACCAGCAGGTAAGTGCCATGGCCACGAAAAGGATTGTCGAAATTGTTTTCTTCATAGTGATAGTGATGATTTGATTCTGGCTGTATAAACGCAAAAGAGACCGTTTTCTTACATCGGGTTGCACTTTTTTTCGGCGATTTGCGCAATAAAACTGTATAAATAAAAAAAAATATGTAAATTTGCAGTCCGAATGTTATATCAAAATTGTAAAACAAAACTGAAATAATACTATGGGTATCAGTATCTTTGCTTTGATTATCGGAGCTATATTTGTCAACAATGTTGTGTTGGCTCAGTTCCTTGGCATCTGTCCTTTCCTTGGTGTTTCAAAGGATGTGAAGAGTTCAATAGGTATGGGAGGCGCCGTGCTTTTCGTCATGCTGCTTGCCACCTTGGTCACCTATCTTATCTATAATTATGTGTTGGTGCCCTTCAATCTGGGCTACCTCCAAACCATTGCCTACATCCTTGTCATCGCTGGCTTGGTGCAGATGGTCGAGATTGTCCTCAAGAAGATTGCCCCTGCCCTGTACCAGACACTGGGCGTCTTCCTCCCGCTCATCACCACCAACTGCGCCGTCCTTGGTGTGGCCATCCTTGTTGTGCAGAAAAACATGAACCTGCTTGAGAGCATCGTTTATGCTGCCAGCATTGCCGTGGGCTTCACCCTGGCACTGGTCATCTTTGCCGGCATCCGCGAGCAGATGGAGCTCACCGGTGTCCCCAAGGGCATGAAAGGTGTCCCCATCGCTTTGGTCACCGCTGGCATCCTTGCCATGGCATTTATGGGTTTCAATGGTCTCGTTCCGCTGCCCTAATTGCGTCCAAAAAGACCCTCATTTTTCATTTTTCGCCACCAAAAAAGACTGAATTTCAAGAAAAAAGAACTCAACGCGAGTCTAAAATCAGAATTTTAACATTTTGAATTTTAACATTTTGGCGGAGCGTTAAGATTTTTTGACATTTTTTTTCTTTTTAGTCGTGGAATTTGTAGTACTTTTGCATCCGATTTGGAACGACAACAAGCCCTGTTCCAATCGGAATAAAAAGAAAACATTTTAAACTAATAGTAAAGATAACTTTAAAAAATTCAAAGAGATGAAAAAAGTAATGTTCCTTATGGCTGTCGCCGGCATGTTTGCCTTTGCAGCTTGCAACAACACCCCCGCTGAGACCGAAACTATCGACACCGCTGCTGTGGTCGAGGAAATGGTCGAAGAGCCCATCGTTGACAGCGCTGTTGAGGCTATGGCTGAAGAGGCCGTTGCCGAGGTTGCTACCGAGGTTGCCGAATAATTATTCGACATTACCAACAGAATGAAGGAGGCTGTCCGTCTGGACGGTCTCCTTTCTTTTTTGCCTCTACCAAAGAGGTTTTTTTGTTGTTGGTTCGTTTTTTTTTCGTATCTTTGCATTTCCGCGGAGTGTGTCTGCGGCCTATTGTTTTATTCATTTATCACTCTATGTCTATGACTGATAACATCAAGCGTGAGATTGTGTGCAGTGGCATCCGCCCCACAGGCAACCTGCATCTGGGCAACTATTTCGGAGCCCTCCGCAACTTTGTAAAGCTGCAAGAGCAGTTTGACTGCTACTTTTTCGTGGCGGACTACCATTCGCTCACCACCCATCCCACCCCAGGCAACCTGTATCAGAACGCCCGCCAAATACTGGTGCAATACTTGGCTGCCGGTCTCGACCCCGATCGCGCCACAATCTATTTCCAGAGCGACCTCCCGCAGACAGCGGAACTCTACCTCTTCTTCAATATGAACGCCTACTTGGGCGAACTGGAGCGCGTCACCTCCTTCAAGGACAAGGTGCGCCAGAACCCCAACAATGTGAACACCGGTCTGCTCACCTATCCCACCCTCATGGCCGCGGACATCCTCATCCACAAGGCCACCCGTGTGCCGGTGGGCAAAGACCAGGAGCAGCACTTGGAGATGACCCGCACCTACGCCCAGCGTTTCAATAGCATGTATGGCAGCGAGGTCTTCCCGTTGCCGCAAGCCGTGGGCTCCCCTGCCGGTCTGGTAAAGATTCCGGCCCTCAACGGCAGCGGCAAGATGGGCAAGAGCGAAGGCGAAGCCAGCACCATCTTCCTTACCGACGAACCCTCCGTCATCCGCAAGAAGATTATGAAAGCCAAGAGCGACAGCGGCCCCACCGAGATGAACCAAAAGAAACCCGAAGAGATTGAGAACCTCTTCAGCCTGCTCCGTGCCGTCTCCAAGCCGGAGACCGTCGACTATTTCGACGACCTCTACAACCGCTGCCAAATCCGCTATGGCGACCTGAAAAAGCAGTTGGCCGAGGACATGGTGGCCTTTGTCGAGCCCCTGCGCCAGCGCATCCTCGAAGTGGGTGCCGACGAGGAAGGCCTCCGCCGCATCATAGACCAAGGCAAGGAAAAAGCCCGCGCCAGCGCTGACCGCACCATAGCCGAGGTCCGCCACGTCATAGGCTACAGGAACTAATCCGCTATCTGTTCTATAACATCTGTCACCCCTAAATCAAATAACCATGAGCAACCGTTACTGCATCATTATGGCCGGCGGCATTGGCAGCCGTTTCTGGCCCCTCAGCAAGAACAACTACCCCAAACAGTTCCTCGACATTCTGGGGACAGGCAAGAGCTTCATCCGCAGCACCTTTGAGCGTTTCCTCCCCGTGGTGCCCGCCGAAAACTTCTTAGTGGTGACCAACGCCGCCTACAAGGAGCTGGTGCTCCAGCATCTCCCCGAGCTGCGCCCGGACCAGGTGCTCTGCGAACCCATGCGTCGCAACACCGCGCCCTGCATTGCCTACGCCAACTACCGTATCCTCTCCAGCACCCCGGAGGCCAGCATCGTGGTCACCCCTGCCGACCACCTCGTCACCAACGAAGTCGAGTTCCAGCGCGTCATCCGTGTGGGCATGGACTTCGTCGAAGACCCCCTCCACGCCGATGCCCTCCTCACCATCGGCATCAAGCCCTCGCGTCCCGAGACGGGCTACGGCTACATCGAATGGAATGCGGATCGCGACGGCTCCTCCGTCCAAGAGGTGAAGCCTGTTGTCAACTTCAAGGAAAAACCCAATCTGGAGACCGCCAAACAATACCTCGCCTCCGGCCGCTACCTCTGGAACGCCGGCATCTTTGTTTGGTCGCTGCAAGGTATCCGCCGCGCCTATCACGACTACCTGCCAGCCATGGAGCAGCTCTTCGACCAGGGGCGCAGCCTCTTCGGCACCCCGCAGGAGCAAGCCTTCATCGACGGCATGTTTGCCCAGTGCGAAAACATCAGCATAGACTACGGCATCATGGAACGCTCCCCCAACCGCTACACCATCCCTGCCGACTTCGGCTGGAGCGACATCGGCACCTGGGGCTCCCTCTACGAACACGCTGCCCACGACGCCGCCCAAAACGCCGTCAGCGGCCATGCTGTGATAGAGCAGACGCGCAACAGCGTCGTCAACATCGAGCCCGGCTATGAGGCCGTAGTGCAGGGAATGGACCACTGCCTTGTGGCCCTCCGCGACCACAGTCTGCTGGTCTGTCGCCTCGACGACGAGCAGGACATCAAGCACTGGATAGAACGCCTGTAGGCACCGCCGCCGTGCCTCCGACCCATAAAAGCAGATTTTTTTCACCTGAAGTGTAAGAAATCCTGCTTTTTTGCGTCTATACAGGCAAACAAACACACAAAACAATGAAAGCAATATACCTTGTTCCCCTTGCGGCAGCCCTTCTGCTGACGGCTTGCGACCCCGGCTACACCTCGGTGTTTGCCATCGACAACCGCACCAGCCACGACCTCACCATCCAGTCGCTCCAGCCCTACGATACGGTCAACCACCACTACGCAGCCATCCATCCCCTCTCCGCGCCGGCGCATACCGACTCCGTAGTGTGGGTTACAGGTGGCTTGGGCGGAGCCTCACTCGTAGGCATAGCTCACCAAGTCTGTTGGCATTCCTATGGCGACAGTGTGCAAATCCGTTTCGACGACGGCCGCACCCTCAACTACTACATGGACAGCACCGGGGCCGATGCCCTTTACAGCTTTGACGATGCCAATACCCCTGCTTCCCTCTACCGTTATGAGGAACGCCCCAACACCTCGGGACCTTTTAAAGGCAACATAAGCTATTGTAAGCTCACCCTCGTCGTCACCGACAGCCTCTATAATCTGAGCCGTTGACAGTATGACCGAGGCGGACTTCATAGCCAACCTTGCGCAGTACGAACGTCTGCTCCACAGCATCAGTGTCACCTTTGCCCGTGGCGACACTGATGCCGAAAAGGACATCTACCAGGAGATTCTCTACAACCTTTGGCGCTACCGCGACCGCTACAACGGCGATTGTTCCATCAAGAACTGGTTCTACCGCGTCGGCCTCAACACCGCCATCTCCCTGTGGCGCAAGGATAAGAAGCGGCCGGCCACTACCCCCATCACCGACGAGCTCTCCGACCACCTTGCCGACACGCCCGCCGACCCCCTGCGCCGTGAGCTCTACCGCCTCATCGACCTCCTGCCCAAGGACGACCAAGCCATCGTCTACCTCTATATCGACGGCGCCTCCGAGGAGGAGATGGCCTCCGTCCTTGGCATCACCAAAACCAACGTCGGTGTCCGCTTGCACCGCATCAAAAACAAACTCAAAAAACTCAAAAACTGAAGTGCTATGGAAGACCTTTTAGACCAACTCCGTTCCGACAGCCTTGCCCGCCAATCGCAATCACCGAGCACCGAGGGGCACCCCTCCTTCAAGGCCCCAGCCAGGTCCCAGTCCGCCTACGACCACCTGCGCTGGCGGCTCAACTGGGGTTTGCCCGGCAGCATTGCCATCCTCGCCGTGGTAGCGGCCCTCGCCCCCCTCTACGTCCACCGGCTGCCCTACCTCATCTCCTATATCGTAGTCCTTGCCATAGCCGTGATGCGGGTGATGATAGCTGTGCAGATGTTCATCGCCATCCGCCACCTCGACCCCACGCGCCCCGTGGCCGAAGTCTCCGCCTATGCCGACCGCATGACACTCCTGCAACGCTTCAACCGCCGCTATACGCTCTACATCAAGCTGCCCGTCACCGTCTGTCTCGGCCCCCTTTTCGGCCCGCCTTTTGGGCTCGACTTCTTCAGCTTGCGCTGGTTTGTCATCGTGTGGCTCGTCCTCTGCGCGGTGCTTCTGCCGCTCAACGCCTGGGGCATCATCCGCTCCTTCCGCCGCCTCGACGCTGCTATCGAGAACATACGGTCAGAGAATTGAGAATTGAAAAGTGAAAATTGAAACACGACTCACGTATTCACACATTCACGAATTAACACATTCGCGCATCCACGATTTTTTTTCTACTTTTTTTCTATTTATTTTCTCTATTATTTCTCCAAAAGAAATAAAATGCAAAGTAATGATTACGGAATAGAAAGAATCAATTTGTTGAAATAAAGAGTGCATGCAGGCCGCTGGGGCTGGATTCCCGTGCAGTCTGCAATATTACGTCCAAAAGAAGAGTGTAATCGTGGCAGCACTACACCCAAAAGAAGAGACCAACCGCGCCAGCACTCCCCTTTCGAAAGGGGTCGAGGATATGAACTATAGGCAGTTATAGAGGCATACCCCCAGCCCCTCTGAAGAGGGGAGATCGCGGTGGCAGGTCAGAGCCGACAGTGGAGCCTACAATAGTAAATCCAAGCAAGAAACCAACCGCGCCAGCACTCCCCTTTCGAAAGGGGTCGGGGGTATGAACTATAGGCAGTTATAGAGGCATACCCCCAGCCCCTCTGAAGAGGGGAGATCGCGGTGGCAGGTCAGAGCCTACAACCCGATAAGACAAACCGCGCCAGCCCTCGTAAGGCCCAATGACCATTTTCAGAACAAGAAACAGGGCAAAGCGGGAGGCCACTCAAAACAGCATGAACCTGCGCAGGGCTACCGCACCCGCAGCACGTCGCCGTGGTCGTTGACTATGGCGCGGTAGAACCAGTCGGGGTAGGGGGGCTGTTGCGGAAACCGTACCACGCCCGTCGGGGTGGTCTCTATCTGGCCCTCTTTCACGCGCTTGATGTTGCCGTCGATATACCGCATGAGGAGCAGTTGGTCCAGCTTCGTCCAGACCTGCATCATGGTGCTGGCCAGCTGGTGGCTGAGGGCGGTGAGCTGCTGGGGGGTCGCGGTGGAGTCGAGGCGGTAGACGCGGTCGACAAAAAGCTCCTCAAGGTTGTGCTGGCAGGTGCGCACGTCCACAATCATGGAGTCGTAGCGGAGGTAGCAGAAGTTGCTGACGCGGTTGAAGAGCCAGAAAGCCGCCGTGGGCGAATACTGGCTCATGGAGCCGTTGCCCTCGCGGAAGCAGAGGGGGATGCTGTCGATGGCGCAGAACATGGGGCAGTAGCAGGTGCTGTAGGTGTCGTCGACGCCGAACCAGATGATGCCGCCCAAATAGTCCGGGAGGCCTTTGCGGCATTGGGCCACGAAGCTGAAGCCGGTCTGCTGGGTGCTGATGGCACGCTCGTGGATGTACTCCTTGCCGTCCACCTTGAAGTCCATGGGGCGCCAGCGGTAGGGGCAGTGGAAGGGGCCTGCGCCCACATCCTGCGTCATGTCCATGGGTGTGCCTTCGAAGTGGTCGCGCATCAGCTCCATCACCTCGCGGGTGTAGAGCTTCGTGGCGGGTTTTACCCAGAGGGGGAGGCGTTCGGCCGTGGGGTCGCCCATGGCGTAGGCTTCGTAGCGCTCCATGCCGGGGGCTATGCGGTTGAAGACGGCGTAGACACGGGCCTCGCAGGCACGGAGGCCGGAGAAGGTGAGGGGGTTGTAGGTGTCGGCAAAGCTGAAGTCGGCATCGGTGTGCTTGGGCTTGCCTGTGTAGGCGGCAAAGCCGTTCTTCTGGGCAAAGGAGATGACGTCGTGGCTGTAGACGCATTCCACTTCGGGGTTGTTGATATAGTCTAAGTGGAGGCTGCTGATGGCGGGATGGGGGCCGCGTTTGCGCCAGCGCGAGGGTTCCTGCGGGAAGGTGGTGATGCGGGCCTGGTTGGCGTGGGCGCTGACGTGGCCTTCCGGCACACGGCGTGCCACCCACACGGCGCCTTTTTCCTGCCCCTTGCTGGTGATTTCGAAGAGCCACACCTCGTCGGGGTCGCAGAGGGAGAAGGTTTCGCCCCCGTCGGCATAGCCATAGGTGGCCACGAGGTCGGCCATGATGCGGATGGCCTCGCGACAGTTGCGGGCACGTTGCAGGGCAAGGTAGATGAGGTTGCCGTAGTCAATGCCCTCGGCGTTGCCCTTGCTGAGGGGTGCGATGCCGCCCCAGGTGGTCTCGCCCATGGCAAACTGGTGTTCGTTGATGAAGCCCACGACGCGGTAGGTGCGGGCGGCCTGTGGGATGTCGATTTGGTGCTTCAGGCTGCCATAGTTGTAGAGGCTGAGCATCTCGCCAGGCAGGTGTGTGCCGCCGGGGTGGAAACGCAGCTGGCCGTAGCGCGTGTGGCTGTCCGCAGCGTAGGTAATCATGGTGCTGCCGTCGGCGGTGGCTCCACGGGTGACGAGGATGTTGGTGCAGGCGTTGCCTTGCCACACGGTGAGGGCAAGCAGCAGGATAAGGAGGGTTGTTTTGATGCGCATAATATCGAACGTTTTGATGGATAATACATTGCGTGAGGCACTGCGAAAAGTGCCGCAATGCAAAGATACGAAATTAAAATTGAGCGGAGAACCTCCGCGGGTATTAATTTTAATTTCAATTGCAAGTGCCGTGTTTCAATTTTCACTTTTCAATTCAAATATATTTCGTATTTTTGCATCGTCAAACAAAGCATACTATGGAATTGAAAGAATCGTTAAAACAACTCGTCTTCAGCAAAACATCGCTCAAGCAGCAAGTGTTCAACACCACCAAAGAGGCCTTCGAGCTGTTCCGCCATACCGCCGCCGAGCTCATTGCCGAGTTCCAGGAACAGGCACGCCGCGATGGCACCGACATACAATTTGAATTCAAGGACCACGGCGATTTCGAGTTTGAGGTACGCTTTGGGGGCGATGTGCTGGTGTTCTACATGCACAGCAATGTCTTCGAGTTCTCGCGCGACCACCAGGTGATGAAGTCGCCCTACATCCATGAGGACCCGCGCCGCTCCTATTGCGGGGTTATCAGGATATACAACTTCCTGTCGGATTCGTTTGTCTACCAACGTGATCAGGACTTGGGATATATGATTGGAAGAGTGTTTGTTAATATGGAGAATCACTACTTCATCGAGGGCAAACGGGAACTGGGTATGCTGTACAATAACTTCAATACTTCGCTGATTACCAATGAGTCAGTGCAAAGTATAGTGGAGTCGGCCATCGAATACACTACAAATTTTGATTTATTAACACCTCCATACGACGAAGTGAAGATGGTTTCGGTGGGTGAAATGAGGAACGATATGGACAAAAAAACGATGGCTACTGGCAAGCGTTTAGGCTTTAGGTTTCAGGCAGATACGGACTAATTGTGGAGGTTGTCCACAAAAAAAGGTGAAAAAATATTTTGCCAATCCAAAAAAAGTTAGTAATTTTGCACCCGCTTTTAGAGAGCAAAAAGGTCCGTTCGTCTAGTTGGCCTAGGACGTAAGATTTTCATTCTTAAAATCGCGGGTTCGAATCCCGCACGGACTACAAAATAAAAAGAATAGTATAAAAGACAATTATGGCACATCACAACTCTGCAAAAAAAAGAATCCGTTCCAACGAAAAGAGAAGAGTCGAGAACCGTTATTACGCCAAGACCATGCGCAATGCCCTGCGCGATTTCCGCGCCCTTGAGGACAAGCAGGTCGCTACCGAGAGACTGCCCAAGATGGTCTCCATCATCGACAAGCTCGCCAAGCGTTCCGTAATCCACAAGAACAAGGCCGCCAATCTGAAATCCAAGCTCCAGAAGAAGGTCAACGCTATGTAATCAAAGGATTCCAAGAATATAAAGCCGATGCACACCGCATCGGCTTTTTTGTTGCATGACGGGGAGGGTGGCGTGCTGGAATTCGGCTGCCGGTGCTACCAATACAGGAGTCATGATTGCCTTGAGGGGTGTGGCACCGAGGGCTTGCCAGAGGATAGAGGTCGGTCATGATTCGGTGCGCACTGGGGACCGTATAATCAACCCGTTTTTGCCACCTAAAAGTGCGTTGCAAAGACCCCCAAATTTGTGAAAAAACAGGTCTTTTGACCTCGTTTTGCAGAGGTGTGAGAGGGTTGATGGATGAAAAAGTTTAAATTTTAATAGCTTGTGGAATAGTGCGTTGTAAATTATTTTCAAGAAAAATGTATTTTTTTCTTTGCTGAATGAGAAAAAAGTCGTACTTTTGCACCCGCAATTGAGAGATAAAGAGAGGTCTTTAAATCATGGTGTAAAACGGTCCGGTAGTTCAGTTTGGTTAGAATACATGCCTGTCACGCATGGGGTCGCGAGTTCGAGTCTCGTCCGGACCGCCAAACAAGAAAAAAGAGTCCTCAGTCAATGAGGACTCTTTTTTTGCTACAATACCCGCCGGGGCTGACCGGTTTTGACAGCAAGGAGGGGGATTTGTAAGCATGCAGGCTCACGCATCAGCAGCCTTGACAACGGATGCAGAAAGATAATTGGCGAAAATAACTACGCTCTTGCTGCCTAACCGAAGTATAGTAGGTTACGCTTAATCCCCGCAACAGTTGCAGGGACAAGACATCTCCCACCGACCCCGCCCGTCGGTCGGTGACCCGGAGGTGCTCGTGAGTACGGGATAGTCGGTGGTTCGCCTCGCGCCCCCGATGAAGTTTTAGAGGCTAAGGCCTGCCTTGGGTGCCTGTGTCCAGAGCCGGCCCGACAATCAACCATAGGATAAGCATGTAGAAAGCACATCTGTCACTTGTTTGGACGAGGGTTCGACTCCCTCCAGCTCCACAGAGGGAGGCCGCAATGGGCCTCTCTCTTTTTTTGTTGTGGTGTCGGGAAAAATGTGTATCTTTGCAATTTGAAAAACTATCACGTATGGAGCAGAAAACATATAGCGTATACAAGGTCTTTTTGGCCAGCAGCAATGAGTTGGCCGACGACCGAAAGCATTTTGATGATTACGTCCACAAGATAAACCATGTGCTGAATGGCTTGGGGTATCATATCGAAGTGGTGCAATGGGAGTTTATGGACCCTGCAATGCCCGACGACGGCAGGAGCCAGGATGAATACAACCGGCAGCTGAAGGATTGCGACGAGTGTATTGTCCTCTTTTGGCACAGGCTGGGGAAATACACGAAGGAGGAATTGGATACTGCCTATAAGGAAAAATACTCTAAAGGACGCCTGTCGCGCCTCACAGTTTATTTCAAGGAGGCTGCCCCGGAAAGCATCACACCGGAGTTGAAGCGCTTTAGGGATGAATTCCCCAAGAATTATGATGAACGCTACTCGTCCAATTATAGGAGCATCGAGTCCGTTGAGAGTGATTTGCTCCTTTACTTTGTGCAACGGGAGGGCATCACCACCTCGGCACGGCTGACGTTGAATGATTCCCAAATCCTGTTGAACGGGAAACCCGTGGGCGATATTTCCAAGATGTCGCTGACGTATGGGAACAAGCCGTATCAGAAGTTGCTCAACGAGGTGACCGAGCTGGAGCAGGGCTTGCAGTCGGCAGAGGGGATGGTGCGTTACGCCTTGGCTACTACTCTTGAGAGCAAGAAGAGGGAGCTGCAAGAGATGGAGGAGCGACTCTTTGCCATTGCGCAGACTATCATGCGCATTACCATTGATGACCCCGATGACGAGCAGGTGCGGCGAGCAAAGGACTTTGCCGCGGAAGGCAAGTTTGAGGAGGCGCTTGCCCTGCTGGGTGAAGACGAGCTTATTGCCGAAGCCCAAAGACTGTCCACCCTGGCAGAGGCCGTCAAGAACAAGCAGAGAGCATCGGTGGAGAAGATAGTGCTGCGCATACAGCTGCTCTCCGCTGCCAAGTCGGACCCCACCTGGGTGCAGCAATGCGTCAACCTTTACAGGCAAGCGGTGGACTTTGCCCGTCAGTGCTATGCTCCCTCCGATTTGACAAGTCTGATTTTCAGCCAAGCCAAGTTTCTTCAAGAGAGCAATCAATTCAAAGCGGTAGAGGAGGCTTACCGGGAAGTGCTGGGATTCTACAGGAAACAAGGAGACTTGCCGAATGTGGCCACGACGCTTTATAATATGGCTATTCTTTTTGCCCAACAGGAGCAGTATCCGGAGGCAGAGAAGGCTGCGGAGGAATCCCTGACAATCTCTCGGCAGATGGCACAAAAGAGTGAGGCGGCCTACGGCACTTATGTGAAGGAAGGGCAGGAACTGCTTGACGAAATACGCAAGGCCATGTCGTCCACGTGAAGAAAGGCGTTTTGTGGCGGACAGCAAGCATTGCTGTCGGGTGAGCACCGACCTGCCACCGCGACCTCCCCTCTTCAGAGGGGCCGGGGGTATGCTGCATTCTATTTTTCATACCCCTAACCCCTCTCAAGAGGGGAATAGCTGCCGCACCACCTGTATCTCATAAACAAACAACATGCCATCTGTTGGTTGAGCACTGACCTGCCACCGCGACCTCCCCTCTTCAGAGGGGCCGGGGGTATGTTGCATTCTATTTTTCATACCCCTAACCCCTCTCAAGAGGGGAACGGCTGCCGCACCACCTGTATCTCATAAACAAACAACGTGCATCTGTTGGTTGAGCACCGACCTGCCACCGCGACCTCCCCTCTTCAGAGGGGCCGGGGGTATGCAGCATTCTATTTTTCCTAACCCCTCTCAAGAGGGGAGCTGCTGCTGCACCACCTGTATCTCATAGACAAACAACATGCCATCTGTCGGGTGAACACTGACCTGCCACCGCGACCTCCCCTCTTCAGAGGGGTCGGGGGTATGCTCCCATCTATTCTTCATACCCCTAACCCCTCTCAAGAGGGGAATAGCTGCCGCACCACCTGTATCTCATAAACAAACAACATGCATCTGTCGGGTGAGCACCGACCTGCCACCGCGATTTCCCCTCTTCAGAGGGACCGGGGGTATGAAGTGGACTGGGGATGGGTTACAAAAGGGGGAGAGGTAAGTGGTAGTTTGCAGGTTGGATGTGGCTGGGTGGCGTGTGCCGAGAAAAAAAACGCCAAAAGGGGCAATATATTAAAAATAATTAGTATTTTTGCATTTGCAAGTTGTCTGGCTTTATGTGCTGATTATAAGACATAAGGCTGGATAGATGGGCTTGCTTTCAACGCTGGGTGTGAGATGATTAATTAATAATATAAACAAATCAGACAATGAATGTAAAAGTACGTTTTTGGGCAGCAGTAGTGGTGCTGTTTGCACTGCCGTTTGCCGCCGGGGCACAGAACAAGCCGTGTGACCCCATCAATTCCCTGCCGTGGTGGGAGGACTTTCAGGCCTATCCCCACAACACTACGCCCCCTACCGAGCCTGCCTGCTGGCATTTCCAGGGCACTAACGAGCCCTCCATTGGTTCCTACAACATCAATGGCGGCTACCTGACCTGTGTGCTGGACCTCTACAGCACGGGCGAGACTTGGGCTGTGTTGCAGAACCCTTTTGACACCACTGTGTCCGTAAGCCACTTGCAGGTGACGTTCAGTGCCGGCAAGTCGCGCAACGATGCCTCGCTCAATTCCGACCTGATCATTGGCATCTGCAAGAACCCTGCCAACCCTGTGGGCAACTTCACTCCGTTGGACACGGTGCTGGCCATCCCTTACTGCACGCCCGACACCATGGCGCGTTTCACGGTCGACTTTTCGGGCTATACGGACACGGGCCGTTACTTCTGCTTCCTGACCAAGCCCCTCCTCTCGTCGGGAGTGAACTTCTTGGCTATTGACAGCTTGGTGTTCAACTTCAACGACCACTGCATGGTGCCGGAGAACTTCAGGGTAGGCTTTGTGACCGACCAGTCCGCCACTTTTGGCTGGAACCAATACAGCTCCGGCCATGTCGATTTTGAGTACAAGCGGGTGGCGGACACTGTCTGGACCACCCTGCCTGTGATGGGCCGCTCCTATACCTGCACTGCTTTTGCTCCTAACACTGCCTACATGGCCCGTGTGCGTCAGGACTGCTCCTTGGCCTACAACGGTTATTCCGATTGGTCCGACACGCTCTATTTCACCACCGATACTGTCCGTTGCCGCATGCCGCAGAATCTGCTCTCCACCGATATTGGCAACTCCACCGCCACGTTCCAGTGGATCACAAGCGGGTCCGCCACCTCGTGGGAGGTGCATATCTTCAACAGCACTTACGACCGCACCTTCACCACCAACACTAATAGCTACACGGTGACGGGCTTGTCCTACGGCACCAACTACCGCGTCTGTGTGCGCTCCATGTGCGATGCCACCAATACCTCTGAGTGGACGGACACCCTCATGTTCACCACCAGCCAGTGCTTCCCCGTCAACAATGTTGTCGCCGCTCCGAGAGTGCACGATGCTCAGATTGACTGGACCGAGGGCACCAGCTCCACAGGCGAGTGGGAAGTGGTCTATGGTCTGGCTGGCTTTGCCGCAGGTGATGAACTGGGCTCGATTCCCGTTTCTGGCACTGCCCAGGCTGTCATTACGGGTCTCGATTCCGCCACAGCCTACACCGCCAAGGTCCGTACGCTCTGTGCCGACGACCGCACCAGCGAGTTCCGTTCCGTCACCTTCACCACCCTGCCCGGTCAGCAGCACGAAGGCATCGAGGAGGTGAAAGACATGCAGGTGAAAATCTATCCCAATCCCGCCACTACCAGTGCCACCATTGCCGTCAGCGGTGTTGGTGGACAGGTGACAGTGGCCATTATTGCTGTCGATGGCCGCACGGTGCAGACCCTCACCAAGGATTGCCCTGCCGACTGCGAAGTGGTTCTTGATGTCGACGGCCTGACCGAAGGCACCTACTTAGTGCGCGTCAAAGGCGACGGGTTTGAGACTGTCCAAAAACTTAATGTCAATTGAAAATCTAAAAGGTGGGTTCTACAAATGGATTAAGAGAAATCCCCTACGGGGAATAAACTCTGGTAATCAATGTGGTTCTGCTGAGAGGAAAGCCCTTACGGGCCATTGTCAGAGATCCTCAAAAAGAGAAACCCAGTCCACAAATCCGTTTCAATTTTCACATTTCAAAAAGGTTATTATGAAGAATATATTTAGAAATATTGCGTTGCTTGCAGCCGTTGTGCTGCCCATGGCAACATGGGGACAGTCCTACCAGTCCGTCCCCTACAGCACCGGGTTCGAAGGCCTCTCCACCGGCGACCAGCCTACGGGATGGATAGCCTATCAGACTGGCCAGAATATCGGCACCACCTTCCCCTGTGCCTACAACTATAGTTCCAATGCCCGTACAGGCAGCATCTACTATGAGTTCGAGTTCTCCTCCAGCTCCACCGTCCGCAGCGAGTTGGTGGCCACCTGCGAGTTTGCCAACCCCTCCAGCTTGATGGTGGACTTCTACGCCATCACTACCTCTGGCTATGCTCCCGACCTCTTCGAAGTAGGCGTGATGGAGGACAGCACCTTTGTCCCTGTGGACACCGTGGCTCTTGCCACCGCCTCCTCCTTCAGCTCCTCTGGCTACACGCGCTACCGCGTCTATCTGGCCGAGTATACCGGCGACGGCCATCGCATTGCTTTCCGCGTCACGCGCAACACCTCCGGCCAGATGACCTGCTTTATGGACGACCTGACCATCGACAATGCCCCCACCTGCGCCTATATGCCCGGCACCCCATCGGCTGTTGTCGACTCTGCCAGTGCCGTCCTCAGCTGGAGTGCTCCCTCCGTCTCGGCGGGTTATTTCATCTACCTGAACAACGACAGCTCTTGGTACTATTCCTCTACCAACAGCTACACCTTCTATGCCCTCGACGCCAACACGCAGTACAGCGGTTACGTCTACAACACTTGCGACGGCAGCGACACCAGCGAGGCTGTCCCCTTCAGCTTCCGCACCGCTTGCGGCATGACTGTCCTGCCCCTTGTCGAAGACTTTGAGAGCGGTGGCAGTGTGCCTCCCTGCTGGACCATCACCGAGACCACAGGCTCCTATCCCTCCGTCTACAACAGCAATGCCCACACCGGTTCCTACTGCTTCCGTATGTACAGCACGGGTACCTATCAGTCCTTGGCCACGCCGCTCATCTACACCGACCTCAACCTCCTTCAGTTGAAGTTCTGGGCCAGAAAGTCCTCTACTTACTACTCCTCCGCTTTTGCCGTGGGCTACACCACTACCCTCGACTCCGCAGCCAACGCCGTCTGGGTGGACACCGTCGAGCTTGGCATGGATTACACGGAGTACCTCTATCAGTTCGAGAACGCCCCTGCCGCCAACGGTTACATCATCCTCCGCAAAACCACCTACTCTGGCGACTACGGTGCCATCTATATTGACGATATAGAAATCTCGTTGGCGCCCACCTGCACCTCCATGCCGGGCACCCCTGTGGTCGATGCTGTCGACTCCAACAGTGCCACCCTCCATTGGAACGCTGCAGCCGTAGGTAGCTACTATGCTCTCTATATCAACGAGGACAACACATGGTTCAATGTCTACGACACCGCCTACACCATCACCGGCCTCAATCCCAATACCGCCTACATCGGTCGCCTCTACAACATCTGCATGGCGGGCGACACCAGCAACTGCACCTATTTCAGTTTCCGCACCTCCTGCGCCACCACCCAGCTGCCTCTTGTCGAGGACTTCGACAGCTATAGCGGCGAGTTCCCCTCCTGCTGGCGCATCACCGAGACCACAGGCTCATATCCCACCGTCTCTACCAGTGCCGGCCGCAGCGGCTATGGTCTTTACAACTATGCTTACAGCAGCAACATCTCCGTTGCCTCTCCGCGCATAGAGCAGCCCATCAACACCATCGAGACCAAGTTCTGGGCCCGCAAGTCCAGCAATGACAACATGCGCGTCGCCGTCGGCTATGTCACCAATCTCGACTCCGTCGGCACCTCCGCCGTGTGGATTGACACCTTCTACCTCACCACCGACTGGGCCGAGTACACAGCCTCTTTCGCCCATCTCACCACTACCGACACGGGCTACGTGGTTTATCGCAAACTCTCTGGCGGATACAACTACGTCTACATTGACGACATCACCATCCGCGAAATCCGCAACTGTGCCTATCCCGAAGACTTCGTCTCCACAGGCACTGCCTCTGGACAGATGTCCTTGGCTTGGACCGACAGCATCGGCTCCATGTGGGAAGTGGTCTATGGCCCTGTCGGCATTGATCCCGACACTGTGCTCACCAACACGCAGACCACCACCATCCCCTCCATCACTATCATAGGCCTTGAGGACACCATTACCTACGACTTTTACGTCCGTTCCCTCTGCTCCGGCGAGAACAGCTATTGGCAGGGTCCCCTCACCGCGCGTCCCAACCTCTATGTCATGGTGGCCAACGCCGCCGACACCGTCTCCATGTGTGGCGGTACCATTGTCGACAACGGCGGCTTGGACGGCAACTACTCCTACTCGCAGAACTCCACCCTCGTGGTCTATCCTACTGACAACACGCAGACCATCCGTGTCCGCGGCAGCTACCACACCTACTCCTCCTCCCCCACCTACGGCCAGCTCACCATCTATGAGGGCGTAGGCACCACCGGCCGTGTGCTCGGTGCCTTTGCTGGTCAGGACACCCTCAATGTGGCCTCCCTCGAAGGTCCTGTCACCCTCGTCTTCACCTCTTCCGGCTATAGCTCCTACTACACCTCTTCCGGCTACGAACTCATCCTCAGTTGCGAGCCTCTTGCCTCCTGCAATCCCGTATACAATGTCGAAGTGACCGGTGTTGCCGGTGCCTCTGCCACCGTCAGCTGGGAATACGGCACTGTTGTCACTCCCTACAGCTTTACCATTACCGTTACCGACACCGCCCTCGGAGCCTCCACCTCCTACACCGTGGCCGACACCGTGCGTAGCTACCAGCTCAGCGGCCTCACGCAGACCACCACCTACCTCGTCACCGTCAGTGCCAACTGCACTGCCACCGATGTCAGCAATCCCGAAGGCGTCTACTTCACCACCACCTGCTACGTGGGCGGCGAGCTGCAAGTGGGCGTAGGCAACTCCACCGTCAGCGACTACCCCATCAACACCTATTACAACTACACCCTTTGCCAGATACTCTATGACAACGTCGCTGTGGCTTCGCTCACCGACACCATTTTCGGCGTCAAGCTCCGTCAAGTCTCCGGCCCCTCCACCACCCGCAACATCGTCATCTACCTCGACACCACAAGCCGCACAGCGCTTACCGGCAGCGACGACTACCTTGTGATGGACAGCTCCAAGATTGTCTACAGCGGTTCCCACAACGTCCACGAGGGCTGGAACACCTTCACCTTTGCCACCCCATGGGTGCGCCCCAACACCGCCTCCAACCTTGTCCTCACTTTCGACGACAACACCGGCTCCTATTCCTCCACCTCCACCTGGCAGGCTACCAGTAGCCAGTCCGGCAGCACCCTCTACGTCCGTGGCGATGGCACCAACTATGATCCCACTTCCACCTCCACCAGTTTCACCGCCGTCTCCACACGCCCCGATGTCATGTTTGTGGCCCCCTGTGCCGATGCTTCCTGCGTGCCTCCCAGTGTTGCCGTCAGCGGCACCACCTCCACCAGTGTCACCCTCAGCTGGGTCCCCGGTCTCAACGAGACTGCCTGGACTGTCGAGTACCGTGTAGCTTCCGACACCGCTTGGACCGTTGCCTTAGCCTCCACCACCGCATTGACCCACACCGTCACGGGTCTCTTTGCCAACACCGCATACGCCTTCCGTGTGGGTAGCCTCTGCCTTACAGGCTCCGACGTGCCCTACACCACCGTTGCCGCACGCACCGCCTGCGCCATGATGAGCCGCAGCTCCCTCCCCTTGGTCGAAGACTTCGAGAGCTATGCCACCGGCGACCTTCCCAACTGCTGGCTCGCCCCCGTCACCGGCTCCAGCTCCTCCGGCACCTTCCCCTCCTGCTACAACCATGCTCCCAATGCCCACGGCGGTAACCTCTACTTCGAGATGGAAAGCAGCACTGGCCAGCCTGAAATCTTCACCCTTCCCGCCATCGACACTATCGACGGCCTTGAAGTGGCCTTCTATGCCGCTGGCTACAGCTACTATGCACCCAATGCCTTCGAGGTCGGCGTTTGGGAAGGTGACTCCGCTTTCCTCCCCCTTGACACCATCGACATGGACTACACTGGCTACTACACCTACCGCCCCTACTATGTGCGCATCCACTACAGCGGCACGGGCAACCGCATTGCCTTCCGCGCCACGGGCTCTTCTTCCTACACGCTCTTTATCGACGACCTCACCATCCATGTGCCCAATCCCTGCGACTCGGTTTCCAACATCGTGTTTGACACCATCGGCATGAGCCGTCTTGCCATCTCCTGGACCGACACCGCCACCACGGGCAGCTATACCGTCAAGATTGGCACCGTCAACAACCCTGCTTCCGCCTTCTTCACGGCTACCACCACGGCCACCCACTACACCTTCACAGGCCTCTCCGGCATCACTCCCTACTATGTCTGGGTCTATGCCAACTGCTCTGTCGGTCTCAGCGACCCCGCCACGGCTTCCGCCACCACCCTGGCCTCCGACCCCCACTTTCTGCCTTACTTCAACAGCTTTGAGGACACCACCGATCTCTTCTCCGTCTATCAGCTCTCCGGCACCAATACCTGGCACACAGGTTCGGCTGTCAGCCATGACGGCAGCAGGAGCATGTACGTCACCAACGACGGCGGCACCACCAATGCCTACACCAACACCGCCCAGTCCATCTCCTTTGCCGTGACCTACATCCAGATACCTTACGACAGCTCCTACGCCATCAGCTACGACTGGCGTTGCCAAGGCGAGGGCAGCTACGACCTGATGCGTCTGGCTCTCGTCCCCGAAGGTTACGACTTCTCCTCGGCCTTCACCTCCATCAACCGCTACAGCAACACCCTCCCCACTGGCTGGATTCCTCTGGACGGTGGCAAGCGGAACCTCCGCAACACCTGGCAGCACGATGAGAACTCCGTCCGCGTGGCCGCGGGCAACTACTACCTCACCCTGGTTTGGACCAACGACAATCACTTCGGCTCCAACCCTGCGGCTGCCATTGACAACCTCTCCTTCCAGCTCCTCACCTGTCCGGCTCCCGAGGGCCTCACCGCCTCTTCCGCCACTGCTCACTCCATCGATGTCAGCTGGTCCGCTGGGGCTGCCTCGTCGTGGATAGTGGAATACGGCGTCAGCGGTTTCACCCGCGGCATGGGCACCACCACCACAGTCACCACCACCACAGTCACTCTCTCCGGCCTTGCTCCCACCACCTCCTATGACATCTATGTCCGTCCCATCTGCGGTGCCACCGACTCCGGCTTCACAGCCATGGTCAACTGCATCACTGGTTGCGACAGCGTTATTAACAACTTCCCTTGGGTCGAGGACTTTGAGTACGGCATCTCCTGCTGGGAGCAGTACTTCTCCCGCGGCGACGTGGCTTGGACTACCGGCAATGGCGGCAATGCCTACGGCGGTATTCCGGGAGCTGCCACAGGCCACTCCAATGCACGCTTCACCTGCAACAGCTACAACCAGTACACCACCTACCTCATCACCCCCATGCTCAACATCTACAGCGATGACGAGGTCATGATGACCTTCTTCCACGCCCAGCCCGCATGGGGCACCGACCAGGATACTCTCGCCGTGCTCTACCGCACCCACCCCGACTCCTCCTGGCACTACCTCGCCTCCTGGAACGGCAATATCGACCACTGGCAAGCCGACACCGTCATGCTGCCCAACCCCACCACTACCTATCAGGTGGCCTTTATGGCGCATTCCGGTTTCGGTCTGGGCATCCTTCTTGACAGCATCGTCGTCTACGGCTCCGAGTCCTGCACACGTCCCGTCATGGCCAATGCCAATGTCGGCTCCACCTCCGTCACAGCCACGTGGGTCAGCCCCGCGGCCAGCTTTGACGTGGCCATCAAACCTGCCAATGCCAGCACTTGGCCCGTACCCACTCGCATCACCTCCCACACCTACACCTTCACGGGCCTCGAACCTTCCACGGCCTACAGCTACCGCATCCGCAGCATTTGCAACGATACCTCCTACTCCTTCTGGACCACGGTCAACTGCATCACCGACACCTTAGTGTGCTATGTGCCGGAAGAACTCGCCATCGCCGACTACGACTTCCAGAGCGTCACCGTCACTTGGGGTGCCGATGTCACCAACCACGCACTGGCCTATGTTGTCAACGTGTTCAACAGTGCCGTGCAGATGTACGACACCGTCTACAGCAACACCGCCACCATCACGGGCCTTTATTCCGACATGAACTACAACGTCCGTGTCCGTGCGCAGTGTTCCGCCGCAACCTATAGCGACTGGTGCGAAGCCCTTGTCTTCAGCACCTCGTCCTGTCAGCCTGTTGTCGACGTGGCCGTCAGCGATGTGACCGCCTCCAGCACCTCCGTCACCTGGATGCCGCAAGGCGACGCCACCTCCTGGGAAGTCTCCTACGGCTACAGCGGCTTCAACGAGGGCACAGGCACCTCCAAGATTGTCACCTCACCCGCCGTCACCCTTGTGGGGTTAGAGTCGGAGACCGCCTACGATGTCTACGTCCGTTCCCTCTGCTCCGACGAGGTGTATAGCCCATGGTCTCAACTCGTCACCTTCACCACGTCCGCCAATGTGGGCATTGACGATGTTGCCGAGGGCGTCAGCTGCACCATCTACCCCAACCCTGCTACCACCGAGACCACTATCACCATCAGCGGTGCTACCGGCACTGTAACCGTCACCGTGGTCGACATGGAAGGCCGTACCGTCGCCACCGACCAGCTCTCCTGCTCCGCTGACTGCACCAAGCAGATGACCTTGCAGAACCTGGCTCAAGGGGCCTACTTCGTCCGCATCGTGGGCGACAACATCAACATGGTTCGCAAACTCATGGTTCGCTAACCGCCCGGCGGCACGCCGCCGCAGGGAGTGAATAAAATCGAAATCTGAAAGCAGGAATACGGCACATCCACCCGTTCCACATTTCACCTTTCGCAGTTCACTTACAAAGGAGTGTCCGTCCGGACACTCCTTTTTTTACGCCCGGCCATACCATTCCTCAACCTTCCTTCAACCTTCTCCAAAAAGTCAGATATTACCCCTCCCTATCAGCCACACCCAATGAACCGCTGTCGGTCAACCACTTGTACGTTCCAAAAACGGTAGTTCAATATTAGTTCTATATTGAATCAATATAGAACTAATATTGAACGGGCATTGAATGAGCATAGAAAATGCGGCGTATAGGTCAAATTGCAGGATGATTTTTTGTACTTTGTCTCAATAGGTCAAATTGCAGGATGGCCGATTGAAAAAAGTTTTGTATCTTTGCCGCGCAGTCTGAAGCATAGCGGGGCTCTGCTGGGGAGCAACCCCGT
>JAFVCA010000048.1 GCA_017479705.1 Bacteroidales bacterium | reverse complement strand
GGCGCCCTGCGCGGGTGTGGAGAGCGTGGCGGCGGACCGCGGCATGGGGAGCGCGACGCTGCGCTGGCGCGGCGGCGAGGGGCAGCAGCTGTGGCAGGTGGCGCGGGTGGCGGCGGACAGCACAGGCCGCGAGCCCGACAGCGCGGCCTGGGAGCAGGCCCTGCTGACGGAGACGGCGGACACGGTGCTGACCTTGGCGTTGGACACGTGCGTGTGGCTGCGGGTGAGGGGGATGTGCGACGAGGGCCATTACGGCCCGTGGAGCGCTGCGGTGGTGGCATGCCCGCTGGTGGGGATAGCCTCCGGGGCAGAGGCCGGCGGGGTGGTGCTGACGCCCAACCCGGCGAGCGGGTTGGTGGCGGTGGCCGACGCGCTGTCGGGCACGCCGCTGCACGGCGTGAGGGAGGTGCAGGTGGTGTCGGCCCTGGGTACGACGGTGCTGAGCACCAAGGGCAGCGCCTACTTCAGCGTGAATGCCCTGCCCGCGGGCACCTATTTCGTGAAGGCCGCCACGCGGCGCGGAACATACCTGCTGAAATTGGTGGTGGAGCATTGACGCACAGACGCACCGCAGCATGAGATAGGGGAGGGACTGTAGGTTGGCGGTATTCCCCCCCCATCTGGGCAATAAAAGGGCGTGGATGGCGTTAAGGAGGATATGCTGGAGAATTTAGGCTTGGTGGGTCTTTTTATAGGCTGCATGCTGGCGGCCACGGTGGTGCCTTTCTCGTCGGAGACACTGCTGGCGGGGGCTTTGCTGATGGGTTATGGCCAGTGGACGGTAATCCTGGTGGCGGCCTTGGGCAACACGGTAGGCGGCATGATTAGTTTTCTGTTAGGCTGGCTGTGCAAGTGGGAGTGGTTGGAGAAGTATCTGCGGGTGAACAGGGAGAAGCTGATGCGGGTGCACAGCCGTGTGGCAAGGTACGGCACGGCAGCGGCGTTGCTGACATGGCTGCCCATTGTGGGGGATTTGATTGCCATAGCCATGGGGTTGGTGAGGACAAACCCGTGGTGGACAGCGGTGCTGATGTTTGCGGGCAAGCTGGCACGGTATGTGGCTGCCGCGGGATTGTTCGGCCTGACGGGCTGGTTTTGATTGGTACAGAAACCCCTCAGTATTTCACAACAAGCTGATTCATGGCAGGGATACGCTGTCAGCGGCGTTTCCACTTAATGGAATGGTGCCTTCGTTGTGCGCCTGATTCCCCGTTAGGGGATTCCGCTTGATGGCATGTGGGCGTGGATAAAAAACAGCAGGATTATTTCTGCGAGGCTGTTGCTTTCTTTTTGAGGGCGCGGACGCGCTCGGCGGAGGCATGGATGCGTTCGGCGGAGATGATGTCGTTTTGCACAAACTGCTGGATGGTTTCGACGGCATGGGGTACTATGTCGGGGTCGTAGCCGCCCCCGTTGTTGGAGAGGCAGAGGAGGTCGCAGCCGGCTTGGATGGCAAGGCGCAGGGCCTCTTCGAAGCCATAGTGACTTGCGATGGCGCCCATGGCGAGGTCATCGGTGACGACGACACCGTTGAAACCAAGCTGGTTGCGGAGCAGTTCGGTCACGATGGCGGGGGAGAGGGAGGCGGGAAGTTCGTCGCCGAGGTTGCGGTTGATGACATGGGCCACCATCACCATGTCGACAAGGCCTTTGTCGATGAGAGTGCGATAGGGTTCGAGTTCAGTCTCCTGCCATGTCTTGGTGACGTCGACGAGGCCGGCATGGGTGTCGCCAGAGGCGCTGCCGTGGCCGGGGAAGTGTTTCAGACAGCCGATGACGTGTTGTTTGTTCAGTTCGCTGAGCCATAGGGAGGCGCAGTGGGCCACGGTGGCGGGGTTGGAGGAGAAGCTGCGCCCCAGTTTGCCGATGACGGGGCAGGAGGGGTTGACATTGACATCCACGCAAGGGGCAAAGTCGAGATTGATGCCGGCCTCGGCGAGGGCGCGGGCAATGACGGCTGCATTGCGGGAGACGCTGTCGTCGCCCCCACGGGCGGAGGCTTGGGCCGTGGCGGTGCGCGGGAAACCGTCGCGGGCGCGGAGGCGCGCCACGTTGCCGCCTTCCTGGTCTATGCCGATGAGGAGGTTGCCGCCGGCATATTTTTGGAGGTCGTGGCAGAGGTTTTTGATTTGGGCTGGGGAGGAGACGTTGCGGTGGCGTGTGCCTGTGGGGGCATCGTATTCGAAAAGGATGACACTGCCCACATGGTACTGCTGTATGTCGCGGATGATGTGGCTTTTGTTGTCGAGTTGTGTGCCACGGAAACCGACGAGGAGCATCTCGCCGATGTCCTGTAGCAGTTGGTCCTCGGATTGTGAGGGGGTGGGCTGGATGGGTTGGGGGACGGGGTTGCTGTTTTGTCCACAGGCGGTGATGGCCAGTGAAAGGAGCAGGAGGGTGAGGAATGTGTGCTTCATGGTTGAAAGAATGTTTTTTGAATGATTGTTATGCAAAGGGGATTCGGTTGACGATGCTGCGGCCGAGGGTGATTTCGTCGGCATACTCCAAGTTGTCGCCGATGGCGATGCCGCGGGCGATGGTGGTGATGCGGACACCGAGGGGCATGAGCTGCTTGTTGAGATAGAAGGAGGTGGTGTCGCCCTCCATGGTGGTGGGGAGTGCGAGGATGACCTCCTCGACGGGAGCGGGGATGCCTTGCTGGACGCGCTGGATGAGGGTGTTGATGTTGAGGTCGTGGATGCCGACGCCGTCGATAGGGGAGATGACGCCGCCGAGGACATGGTAGAGGCCTTGGTATTGCTGGGTGTTCTCGATGGCCATGACGTCCTGCACGTTCTCCACCACGCAGACGATGCTTTGGTTGCGCTTGGGGCTGGAACAGATGGGGCAGGTGTCGGTGTCGCTGAGGCAGTGGCAGATGTGGCAGTAGTGGATGTCGGTGGTGAGGCGGTGGATGGCATCGGAGAGTTGAAGAACCTCGTCAGTGGGTTGCTTGAGCAGGTGGAGCGCAAAACGCAGGGCGGAGCGCTTGCCTACGCCAGGCAGGGCGGAGAGGGCTTCGACGGCATTGGCCAGAGTGTTTGAGGGTAGCTCCATGGGGGTTTTCTTTGTTTGAATTTGCAAAGGTACGATTTTTTTTCGTATTTTTGCATTTTGAAATGCAAGTTGCTTGAAAGGCGACAGGCAGAATAGTAGATTCAAACACGATAAGTTGTATGAAACAGATAGCCGATTTTACTATCGTAGGCCGAGAACAACTGGGCGAACAATACTTCACCCTCACTTTGCAACACCCCGACAAGTTGGGTCCTATCGCAGCGGGACAGTTTGTGGAGGTGGAGGTGCGCAATTGCCGCGAGGTGATGCTGCGAAGGCCGATTTCGATACACGATGTGGACGAGAGCAAGAACAGGCTCACACTGCTGATACAGATTGTGGGCAAGGGTACGCGCAAGCTGTCGGAGCTGGAGGTGGGCGCAAGCCTGAACCTGATATTCCCGTTGGGACATGGCTTTGCTGTGGCGGGAGAGCGGCCGTTGCTTGTGGGTGGCGGCGCCGGAATAGCTCCTCTTTTCCATCTGGCCAAGTGCTACAAGGCAAAGGGTGTGGAGCCGACCATCCTGTTGGGAGGCCGCACAAAGGCTTTGATTCCCGTCAGGGATGCCTTTGTAGAGTATGGGCGGGTGCATTACGCCACCGAGGACGGTTCGCTGGGCGAGCAGGGATTGGTGACACAGCATTCGGCCTTTGCGGGCGAATATGACCATATCTGCACCTGCGGACCCACACCGATGATGAAGGCCGTGGGCCGTTATGCAATGGAGAAGGGGATGGACTGCGAGGTGTCGTTAGAGAATATGATGGCTTGCGGCATAGGGGCTTGCTTGTGCTGTGTGTGCGACACCGACGAGGGGCACAAGTGTGTGTGTAAAGAGGGTCCTGTATTTGATGTGCGGAAGTTGACCAAATGGTTGGAAGCATCGAAATAAACCTACAACGTTATGGCAAAGTTAGAGACAAAGATTCACAACATAGTGCTGAAGAACCCGGTGATGACGGCTTCCGGCACCTTTGGCTACGGCGAGGAGTTTGCCGACTTTATGGATTTGAGCTGCCTGGGTGGCATAATAGTAAAAGGCACCACGGGTGAGCGCCGCCAGGGCAACCCCTATCCCCGCATGGCGGAGACTCCGGCGGGTATGCTCAATGCCGTGGGATTGCAGAATGTGGGTGTAGAGACCTTCTGCAAAGCGGTCTATCCCCGCATAAAGGACATAGATACAAATATTTTGGTCAATGTGAGCGGCTCGTCGATTGAGGAGTATTGCTATGTGGCCGAGCAGGTGGATGCACTGGACAATATCCCCGGCATAGAGCTGAACATCAGTTGCCCGAATGTGAAAAAGGGCGGCATGGGCTTCGGCACCGACCCCGCAATGGCAGCACAGGTGGTGAAGGAGGTGCGCAAGGTGTATCACAAGACGTTGATAGTGAAACTCACACCCAACGTGACCAGTATTGTGGATATTGCCAAAGCGGTGGAACAGGCCGGAGCCGACAGCGTGTCGCTGATCAATACGTTGCTGGGCATGGCCATAGACGTGGAGCGGCAGCGTCCATATCTCAGCACCATTACTGGCGGTCTGAGTGGTCCATGTGTCAAACCTGTTGCGGTGCGTATGGTGTGGCAGGTGGCCCACGCGGTGCAGATACCCGTTGTGGGGCTTGGAGGCATCAGTTGTGCTGCCGATGCGTTGGAGTTCCTGATGGCTGGAGCCAAGGCTGTGCAGGTGGGCACTGCCAACTTCCTGGACCCCGCAGTGACGGTGAAGATTGTCGACGGGTTGCAGGACTACTGCCAACGTCATGGAATCAACGACATAAACGAGATAATTGGCATTATATAGTAGCAAGGTTTTCATGGTATTGATTGCCGATAGCGGTAGCACCAAGACGCACTGGGTATTGCTGAACGGTGGGCGCGAAGGCCATTGCGTCACCGAGGGGCTCAACCCCTTGTTGACCGACAGGGCGGTCTTCGGCACCGTCTGCCGACAGGTGGTTGCCCAGTTTGGCTTGGAAGGTGCATGTGTGGACAGGGTCTACTTCTATGGTGCCGGCTGCGGCACAGAAGGGGGTTGCCAGCATGTGCGGGATTGGATAGGAGAGACGTTGGCCTTTGGCAGCATGGAGGTGACAGGTGATCTGTTGGGAGCCTGCCGGGCTACATGCGGTGTCCGCGAAGGCATGGTGGGTATACTGGGTACGGGCAGTAACATGTGCTACTACGACGGCGCACGCATTGCCCTGCAACGGGTCTCCACAGGTTATATCCTGGGCGACGAAGGGTCCGGCAACCATATAGGCAAGCGATTGCTGAAGGACTATCTGGAACAGCAGATGCCGGAGGACATAAGAGTCATGTTCCATGATGATTACCCATACAGTGCCTCCGAGTTTCTTGACCGCCTTTACCGTCAGCCCAACCCCAATCGTTTCTTGGCCTCGTTGGCCTCTTTTGCCGACCGCCACCAGAATGAGCCGTATGTGCAGACCGTGTTGCGGCATTGTTTCCAGACCTTTTTTGAGCAGATGGATTTCTTTGGCGGGCATGCCTCGCTGCCTCTCCATGTGGTAGGTGGCCTGGTGTCGTCGTTCAGCGGTGTGTTGCGCGCCGTGGCAGCGGAGAGAGGTATTGCGCTGGGCACCTTGCTCCCCTCGCCGATAGAGGGACTGGTACGTTTCCATGCCAAATGAGTTATTTTTGCTCTCCATCATAATAATAATTGTAAAATCACGTTACACGAAAGTTTTAAAAATACAACACAATGGATTTATCAAACATCTTAGCCATCTCTGGCAAACCTGACTTAAATGAATTGGTGTCGAGAACCAAAAACGGCGCCATTGTTATGAACCTTGTTACAGGACAAAAGTTCCCTGTCTTCTCCAGCAACAGCATCAGCCAGTTGAGCGAGATCCGTATGTTCACCACTGAGGATGAGAAACCCCTGGAGGAGATATTCCAGAATGCGTACACCCTGCTGGAAGGAAAACCCACCGACTTCGACCCCAAGAAAGCTGACAACAAAGTGTTGTTCGATATGTTGGCAAAGGTGCTTCCCAACTACGATACCGAGCGCGTGCATGCTTCGGATGCCAAAAAGCTCTTTTCATGGTATAACATCCTGCTCAGTGCCGGCAAGCTGACTCCCACAGAGGAGGACAAGGCTGAAGAAACAGCCGAGGCCGCCGAAAAGCTCTCTGCCCCCAAACAAACAACCCCCAAGCACGCCGCCACCCCCAAGCAGGCTGCTCCCAAGGCTACCACTCAGGCCAAGTCCGCTCCCAAGCGCACCACCACCGCCAAGAAAGCCATCTAATCCGGCTCCGCCCTCATGATGTAAACCTTTAATATATTTGTCAATATGATGAGAAAAGTCTTTGTTTCGTTATGTGCCGTAGCTCTGATGGCTGCTGTCCTTTCATGCAAGAAAGATCCTGTCACGCCTCCCGAGCAACAGAATCCTGTCCCTGTTTACGCTGAGGGCATCTACCATCCATGTATGAAAATCGCCACCGTGACCAAGGATGGCGAATTGTCGCAAGAGTGGAATTGGAGTGGTACCAACCTGGAGTACATCACTCAGGTGGGTGAAGGCACTACCACCTACAGCTATTCGGGCGATTATATTACCAAAGTCGTCTCCAACAATGACCTTGCCGAGGAGTTGCACTACACCTACAATGGGACGCAGATGTCCCGCTGCGATGTGTACTACAGTGGTGCTTTGGCCATCACCATAGACTTCCAGCACAATGCCGCTGGACGCATCAGCGGTGGCGATGTAACCATTGACGACAATTTCCTCATGTCTCTTGCCGGAAACCTTTTGGGCAAAGGGTCAGCCTTTGAGAAGTTGATGGGTACCCAAGCCGCCACGACATTGGTCCAGATGGCACAGGCTCCAGGCTTTAGTGATGGTCGCAAACTCTCCATCTCCGACAAGACCTTCTCCGTGGTCTTTGACTGGAACGGTGAGAATGTCGACCGCCAAATCCTCTCTGGGTCATTGACACTCAATGTCAGTAATGACGATTTGGAACTCATCCAACAATTCCTGCCCATCCCTGAGGAATACCAGTCCGTGTTGCAAATGATACAAACTGCCATGGTCATGATGGGTGGTACCCTCCCGCTGCAAGTTACTTTGGCCGACACAGCCACTGCAACCTACGACACCATGTACAACCCCTATTTCTGCAACTGGGGTGAGTTGATAAGTCAGCGCAGCCTTTCCCGTGCCAATCCCTTGGTGGTCAACAACCATTTCGTCTTCACCATCTCCATCAACCTCATGGGTCAGCAACAGCCGCTTTTCACCCGTCCGCAGGACACCCTTGAGGAATACACCTACGAATACAACGACAAACATTATCCTACAAAGGCCCTCGGTGCCGATGAGGTCATTTACACCTATAAGCAACAATAAACAACATGACATACAACGAGAAAGACCAACAATACAAACGTTTCACCGTCACTTCGGCACTCCCTTATGCCAACGGCCCTGTCCACATCGGCCATCTGGCTGGTGTCTATGTGCCCGCTGACGTCTATGTCCGTTACCTCCGTGCTCAGGGCGAAGAGGTGATGTTCATTGGCGGCAGTGACGAGCACGGCGTCCCCATCACCATCAAAGCCCGCAAAGAGGGTGTCACCCCACAGGACATTGTGGACCGTTACCACAAGATTATCAAGGACTCTTTTGCCGAGCTGGGCATCTCGTTCGATATCTACAGTCGCACATCCAGTCCCGAACACCACGAAACTGCTGCGGCCTATTTTAAGAAACTCTATGACGAAGGCAAGTTCGTCGAGAAGGTGTCCATGCAGTACTATGACGAGGAGGCTCAACAATTCCTTGCCGACCGCTACATCACCGGCACCTGCCCCCATTGCGGCAACGAACATGCCTATGGCGACCAGTGCGAAGCCTGTGGCACCTCCCTCAATGCTACCGACCTGATTAATCCCAAGTCCACCCTCAGCGGCAATCCTCCCGTCATGCGCGAGACCAAACATTGGTACCTCCCCTTGGATCAGGACGAGCCTTGGCTGCGCGAATGGATTCTTGAACAGCACAAAGGCGACTGGAAAACCAACGTCTACGGCCAGTGCAAGTCGTGGATCGATGCCGGGTTGCAGCCCCGTGCCGTCACCCGCGACCTCGACTGGGGCGTCAAAGTGCCTATTGAAGGTGCCGATGGCAAGGTGTTGTATGTCTGGTTCGATGCCCCCATTGGCTACATCTCCTTCACCAAGCAACTGAAAGGCAACGACTGGGAGAAGTGGTGGAAAGACAAGGACACCAAGCTGGTCCATTTCATTGGCAAGGACAATATCGTCTTCCATTGCATCATCTTCCCCGCCATGCTGAAGGCCGACGGTTCCTACATTCTGCCTGCCAACGTCCCCGCCAATGAGTTCCTCAATCTCGAAGGCGACAAGATCAGCACCTCGCGTAACTGGGCTGTCTGGCTGCACGAATATCTTGTCGATTTCCCCGGCAAGCAGGATGTGCTCCGCTACACTCTTTGTTCCAACGCCCCGGAAACCAAGGACAACGACTTTACGTGGAAGGACTTCCAGCTGAAGAACAACTCCGAGTTGGTAGCCATTCTTGGCAACTTTGTCAACCGCACCCTTGTGCTCACCCACAAGTTCTACGGGGGTAAGGTGCCGGCCCGTGGCCCGCTGCCTGAGCTGGAGCAGGAGGTTCTCAAGGAGATGGCCACCTTCCCCGAGCGCATAGGGCGCAGCATTGAGTCCTATCGCTTCCGCGAGGCCTTGGCCGAGATGATGAACCTTGCACGCCTTGGCAACAAGTACCTCACCGACCGCGAGCCGTGGAAGCTCATCAAGACCGATCCCGAACTCACTGCCACGGTCATGAACCTCTCGCTCCAAATCTGTGCCAATCTGGCCATCCTCTGTGCCCCCTTCCTGCCCTTCACGGCGGACAAGATGCGCCGCATCATGAATCTCCCCGCCATGGGCTGGAAAGATGCCGGACGTGCCGACCTCCTCATGGAAGGTCACCTGATTGACAAGCCCGAACTCCTTTTCGAGCAGATTGACGATGCTGCCATCGATGCACAGGTCAACAAACTTCTTGAGACCAAACGTCAGAACGAACTCAACGCCTGGGCACCCAATGCAGTAAAGGAGACCGTCGCTTTAGACGATTTCGGCAAGATGGACATCCGCGTGGGCACAGTGCTCGAATGCAGCAAAGTCCCCAAGGCCGACAAGCTCCTTCAGTTCAAGATTGAAGACGGCATGGGCACTCGCACCATTGTCAGCGGCATTGCCAAGTTCTACCCCGAACCCGAAAAGCTGGTGGGCATGCAGGTCTGTTTTATTGCCAACTTTGCCCCGCGCAAACTCAAAGGCGTTGAGAGCCAAGGCATGATACTCAGTGCCGAGGACAAAGACGGCCGTCTTGTGCTGGTCACGCCCAGCCAGTTGGTCACACCTGGATGCAACGTAGGTTGATATGACCATTTTGCTCTTGGGTGGCAGTGGGCTGTTGGGGCACAATGTGATGCACCAACTGCTTGACCAAGGCCATTCCGTCCATGCCCTCGTGCGCAACCCTGCGGCAATCCATCTGAGCTCCTCCTCCGAGGGGCTCACACTCTTTCAGGGCTCTCTGTTGCGTGACGAAGACCTGCTCCGAGCAGCCCAGGGCTGTGATGCCATCATCAATTGTGCCGGAACCACTGACATGTCCCTGCTTCACCCCGATGACTATAAACCTGTCAATACCCACTTGTGCCATAGGTTAGTGCAACTTATGGCACAAGTGGGCATTACCCGTCTTGTCCACACCAGCACGGCCAACACCATCGGCTACGGCACGCCCTCTCATCCAGCCACCGAGGAGGCTCCCATGCAGTCTCCCTTTGCCGACTCCTTCTATGCCCGCAGCAAGCGGGAAGGGGAGATGCACCTGCTGCAAGCCGTCCGCCAGCACCCAGACTGGCACATCGTCATCCTCAACCCCGGCTTCATGGTGGGATCTTTCGACACCAAGCCCTCTTCCGGCACCCTCCTGCTTACCGGCTACCGCAAACCCCTCATGTTCGCTCCCAAAGGGGGCAAAAGCTTTGTCCATGTGGGCGACGTGGCCACCGCTGCGGTCCACGCCCTCACCTTGGGGCAGCATGGCTGCCGCTACCTGCTTACAGGCGAGAACCTCACCTTGCAACAGTTCTATCGGCTCCAGGCTCAAACCATGCACTATCGGCAACTTCTCATTCCCGTGCCAAACTGCTTGCTCAGCATTGTGGGTAGGGTAGGGGACCTCTTGCGCCGTTGCGGTTTGGCCACGCAAGTCTCCACCCGCAATGTCCGCCAGCTCATGGTGCGTGAATACTACGACAATTCCCTTGCCATCAGCCAGCTCGCCATTTCCCAAACACCCATTTCCCAAGCCATCTCCGACTTCTTCAGCTGGTGGAGTACCCGCCCTGCAAAGCCACGGCAATAGTCCCCAACAATCCCCCAATCTCAACCCACCAGCGGGAAAGTGGTATAAAAAAGGTACAATTTTTCTATAAATTTGAACCCAAAATAGTACAGTTTCATTTCTTTTTTGTATCTTTGCAGGGTCAAATTTAGGTACATTGTTATGGATAAACTATTGCAAAGATATTACAATCAGATTGATAACGCGAATTTAGATTTCGTCCGTTACCCCCAGGCAACCATTCGTTGGGAGGCGCGACTGAATGCCATCCTCGGAGCCCGTGGGGTTGGAAAAACCACCCTGCTTTTCCAGCACATCAAAATTGCTGATCAGCGCGACACCTCGCTTGTTGTCTATGCAGATGATATATACTTTTCGCGCCACACACTGATGGATCTTGCCGAGCAATTCTACAGAGGGGGAGGCAAGTACCTCTATGTTGATGAGATACACAAGTATGTTAATTGGTCCACGGAGATAAAGAACATCTACGACCAGATTCCGGGTCTCAACATTGTCTATACGGGTTCCTCCATTCTTGACCTTGAAAAGGGTGGGGCGGACCTCTCTCGCCGTCAGTTAAAGAACTACATGTATGGCATGTCTTTCCGGGAGTGGCTTCACATGGTGAAGGGCATTGTGGTTCCAGAATTATCTTTGGAGCAGATTCTTGCTGGAGAAATAACTTTCCCATACGCCCAACACCGCCCACTGCCATTGTTCAAAGAGTACCTCATGAGTGGCTACTATCCTTTCTGTCTTGAAATAAACTATTTGGAGCGCCTTAACGCAGTGGTGGATCAAAGCATCGAAGCAGATATTCCTCAGTATGCCGGTCTAAGTGTCGGGGTGATGCGCAAGCTGAAGTTACTGATGCAAATAATCTCTCAGATAACCCCGTTCAAGCCCAACTACAGCGACTTGGCGCGTGATTTGTCTGTCAACCGTGCCGATTTGAAGGATTACATCTATTATTTAGAAAAGACAGGGCTGATACAAAGCCTTCTCGCACCCGACAAGGGGTTGAACCTGCTGGCCAAAGTAGAAAAGATTTATTTGGACAATACTAACCTGATGTACGCACTCTCCGGCGGGCAGGTTGATAAGGGTAACCTTAGGGAGACATTCTTTTTCAACCAGATGAAAGTCCGAAACAGCGTAACTGCTTCCGACGTGTCCGACTTTCAGATAGGCGATTGCACCTTCGAGGTTGGCGGAAAGAAGAAAGGGCAAAAGCAGATTGCCGGTGTTGGAAAAGGCTATATTGTGAAGGACGACATCGAATACGCCCATGACAATATCATCCCTCTTTGGGCCTTTGGCCTGAACTATTAGTGTTTGCACCTGCTAAAGGCCTACACGCATTGTTGTTCCGTGGCGGCAGGAAGTCATCTGCAACATGCTGCCGACAGGAAAGTGATATAAAAAAGATGCAGTTTTTCCGCAAAACTGTACTTTTTATCATACAATATTTTTGTACCAACAATTATGGCTGCCGGGCAATTTTTCCCCCTATTGTGCGTTATACCTCCAAATAATAACGTACACGTGTCATGAAAAAATTATTGTCAGTCATGCTGGTGGCAGTTTCTCTGCTGGCCGCGTGCAATAATCCCAAGTCCGATGAACCCCAGAAAAAAGGCTCCTCCGGCAAAACACTTGAGTTGATGATTGTCGCCGACAAGGATGTTTACCGTGGTGAAACCAAGGAGCTTATCGACTCTCTCTTTGCCCGTCCCCAGATTGGGCTCCTGGTTCCAGAGAAGATGTTCGACCTCGTCAACATCCCCGTTTCCTCCTACAAGAACACCGAGATGTTCCAAAACCATCGCAACATCATCTTCTGCGACGTCAACCCCGCGAACCCCGACAAGGTTTACATGCACATTGACGAGTATGCCGCTCCCCAGGTGGTGTTCGATTTTGCTGTCAAGGACCAGACCTCCCTGCGCGACATGCTGCGCAAGTATGAGCATCACATCCTCGATCAGGTCTACCGTGCCGAGCACCGCCGCGTCATCAAAGCCTTCAAGGGCATGGAGAATTTCAAAGTCAACGAGGCCATCCGCCAGCAGTTCGGCTTTGGTCTGATGTTCAGCAACGAGTTTGCCATTGCCAAACAGCGCGACGACTTTGCTTGGGTGCGCAAAGAGGCCAAGGACTTCGGCATAGGTGTGCTCATAGATGTCTTCCCCTACGAAAGCCAGAGTGCCTTTGACGAGCAGCACATCCTCGACCGCTTAGACACCATCATGAAGCACCACGTCCCCGGCAGTGCCGACAGCAGTTATGCCGGCATCGAGCGCCGCCGCGACGACCACGGCGACTACCTGGCTCCCATCCAGCTCCGCAAGGTGGATTTCGACAGCCTCTATTGCATTGAGACCCGTGGCTGCTGGCGCACCTTTGGCGACTTTATGGGGGGTCCCTTTGTCTCCTACACCATCCTCTCGCCCAACAAGAAGAAAGTCATCATGCTGACGGGCTACGTCTACTGCCCGCGCAACAAACCCTGGACCAAACGCGACCTCCTTATGCAGGTCGAAAGTATCTGTTGGTCACTCCAATTCTGACCCTTTTACCCTCAAAACCAATCCCCTAACCCATGCGTAGGCTATTGTTGCTACTTCTTCTCTTTGCCCTTTCCCTTCCCCTCAGGGCTCAGAAGATTCTTGAGCGGAGCGAACTGGGTCTCACCCTCGGCGGCATGAACTACCTCGGCGACCTCAACAACCAGAGCATGTTCGGCACCGTCAGTCCCGCGGTGGGGCTGCTGGCACGCCTCAACCTCGACACGCGGTGGGCCATAGCTGTGGGTGCCTCTTACGGCCACGTGCAGGGTGGCAACCCCGACTACATCCAGCTCCGCAACCTCAGCTTCCGTTCGGCCATTACGGAGGCCTATATCCGTGCCGAGTTCAATTTCTTCCCCTACGGCATCCGTTCCGCCACCTTCAAGCGTTCCACTCCCTACATCTTCTGCGGGTTCGGGGCGTTCCGTTTCAACCCCATGGCGCAATACACCGACCCCGCCACAGGCCTCTCCGAGTGGTATGCCCTCCAGCCCTTGGGCACCGAGGGCCAAGGCTCCAAGGCCTACCCCGACCGCGTCAAGTACCAGCTCTTTGAGGTCTGTATGCCCTTCGGCGTGGGTTATCGGTGGCGGCTGGGCGAGAACGTCCATCTCACCGTGGAGTACGGCTGGCGCAAAACATGGACGGACTATCTCGACGACGTCAGCACCACTTACGTCGGTGCGCAGACCTTCACCGACGGCTCCTCCGGCACCATGGCGGCCATCCTTGCCGACCGCAGTGCCGAGGTGCGCCCCGGCTACGTCAACGCCCCAGGCATCAAGCGCGGCGACGACTCCCTCGACGATTGGTATTCCTTTTTCAACATCTCTTTCTCCTTCTCCGCCGAGATGCTTTTCGGCTGGATGAGGGGCAAGGTGTGTGACAAATAAATCCTCATCACCCAACAACAATCACCATTATGAAGCTCGAAGACATTGACAAATCGCGTGTTCCGCAACATGTGGCCATCATCATGGACGGCAACGGCCGTTGGGCGCAACGCCAAGCCCACAAACGTATCTTTGGCCACCAAAACGCCATGACCGCCGTGCGCCAAGCCGTCGAGGCCGCTGTGGCCTCCGGTGTAAAGTACCTCACCCTCTACACCTTCAGCACCGAGAACTGGAACCGCCCGCAGGAGGAAATAGACGGCCTTATGGAACTCCTCATCAAGGCCGTGCAGGACGAGACCAAAACCCTGATGGACAACAATGTCCGGCTACAGACCATAGGCGATTTGAACCGCATACCCGAGAGGTCGCGCAACCGTCTGCTGGAATGTATCAATGTCACCGCCGGCAACACCGCCATGACACTCATTCTGGCCCTCAGCTACAGCTCCCGCTGGGAGGTGGCGCAGGCTCTGCGCACCATCTGCGACGATGCCCGCCAAGGCCGTCTTGCCGCCGCCGATGTGACCGAGGAGACCCTCCGCGGCTACCTTGCCACCCGCGACTATCCCGACCCCGACCTCCTTATCCGCACGGGCGGCGAACTGCGCATCAGCAATTTCCTCCTTTGGCAGATGGCCTATACCGAACTCTATTTCAGTGACCAGCTTTGGCCCGACTTCCGCCATGAGGACTTCTACGATGCTATCTACGACTACCAGAACCGCCAGCGCCGTTTCGGCAAAACGGGCGACCAGGTGTCGAAACAATAGCACTGCCCCGAACCTTCATCCCCATGAAGCCCCGCCATGCCCTCCTGCTGCTGTTTGCAGGGATGCTCCTCGGCCCCGCCGGCTCAATGCGTGCGCAGATGCTCGGTGCGGAGGACATCACATCGGTCTATGACCTCGTCAAGACCTTCAAGCGGATTATTCCCTACCGCGATGAGGCTAACCACCTTACTATCACGCACGTGTTTATGAACACGGACTATCGCTACATCAAGCTCACCGTGTTCTACGATGCGGATCAGACCATCGATGCCGAAACCCCGTCGCGTGCACTCAACTATTTGGCGCACCACGACCTGTGGTCCCTCGCGCCGCTGGCCGACCACACGTTCGACCTCCGTGTCGTCGTCGCGGTGAGGGACAAGCCTGTCGGCGGGCAGTACAACTTTTCTACGCTCGACCTGCAGAATGCCCTCTCGCCCCCGGCGGCCGACCTTGCAAGGAGCTTCCTGGCTAAGACGGCGCAGTCATTCAGTGCCGATTGCCCCATCCTGCTGTCCGAATCCGGCGAGCGGTTAAGCAGCATGGTTTACGACAGCGCAGCACGCATGCTTACAGCCGTTTATGAATACCCGGACACCGTCTGGCCCGGCATCAGGGATTACATCCTCCTGAATACCGACGCGGTGCGCCGATTCAATGCGCACAGCCTTATTGCCGACACTGCCAATGGTTTCGTCGCGGCTGCGCAGGTAGGCGAAGTGACCCTGCAATACCGCTACCGCGACTATGCCCGCACCGACTCCGCCGAGGTGAACATCGCCCCTTGGATGTGGGAGAGCCTCTACGATGGGGCACCTGCGGAGGTGGATACTGGCGAACTCCACAGCCTTTCCGATACGCTGTTGATGCTAAGCTTGATAGCCGAAGGGGTGAGTGCTGAATGCCCCACCGCGGTAGACAGCTTCACCACCATGATCAGCTGCATTTTCGACTCCGTCAACCGTGTGATGACCTACACCTATCGTGTCGACGAGCTGGCCATGCTCAACATTGAGGGCAATGCCGAGGCGCAAAACTCGCTGTCGCAGGGCATACAGCAGGTTCTCGTCACCGACGATGCACTGCCGTTGGTGCAGCTCCTCCTCTCCGCGCAGGCCACGCTGGTGTATCACTACTCCTCGCCCCGCAGCCGGGCGCCGCTCACCTTCACGTTCACGCCTGATCAGCTGGAGGAATTGATGGCCAGCGCACAATAGCCGCCCTGTCCCGGGTGGTGCTCCGCCCTTGCCGCGCTCTTGCGGCGTGGGCTCCCCGTTCTGTCTTCGTTTCTTTGCGGTCTCATGCCGAACATTTCTTTTATTGTTCTCCTAATTTCGAGGGCAATACGATGCGCGTAATGAGCGGGAACGGAGCGGGAGGGAGCGGGGTCGGGACGGTGCAGGGTCGGGACGGAGGGGTGAGAGAAACGGTTGCCCAATGGTCTCGGACCGTTGAGCAACCGTGGCGTGCCTGTTGATTGCAAGGCAGTTGTGGCAGGATGGGGCTGCCGGATTATTGATTCAGGATGCGTTTGCGGAATTCGGAGGGGCTCTCGCCGGTGTGGTGTTTGAAGAACTTGGAGAAGTTGGCTTCGGAGCCGCAGTGCAGCTCTGCAGCAACCTGTGCAACGGTGTAGTTTTTCGGGTCGCTGAGCAGTTCGCGGGCGGCGCGGACGGTGGTTTTGTTGATCCATTCGGAGGTGGACATGCCGGTCATCTTTTTCATTACGTTGTTGAGGTAGGTGGGCGTAATGTTGAGGCGGTCGGTGTAGTAGGAGATGGTGCGTATGGGATGGGGGTTCTGGTTGAGCATGTAGAGGAATTCGCTTTTGATTTTCTGCGGGTTGGGGAGGTCGAGGAGCCCTTTGGATTGCAGGGTGAGCTCGTTGATTTTGTTGATGAAGTAGATGAACGAGGTGACGGCGTGCGTGACGCAATTGCTGTACTCTTCGGTGGCGTCCCTGATCAGCATTTCTATCATTTGAAAGTAGTTGTCGGTGGTGGAGGCGTGGGGCTCCTCAATGTCTATGAGCAGGGGTTCGTAGCCAATCAGGTCGTTCGGGCTGACGGCGAAGGTGGGGAATGTGAGGAGGCGGTATTGGCAGTCCGGCGAGAAACTGTTGGTGGCTATGACGCTGTTGGCTGGAATCATCAGCAAGGAGTTCTTTTCCAGGTGGAACTTGATGAGGGACACTTCCAGGTCCATCGAACCTTGGGACAGGAAGATGATGGTATGGTCGATACTTCGGTGTGTTTTGTCAAGGATGATGTTGGCTTTAGCGGGAGTGTACTCCATGCTGAGTTCAATCTGACTGGAAGATGTGTTCTTTGTGCGTTTGTCCACAGATGAACCAGTTCTTTTTTTATTCGCTGGCTCTTCGTTCAGTTTGATAACCTGTGTTTTCATTGCTGTAAATGTTTTTTAGTTTCTTCGAAAAGTCTCTTTTAAATATTTTTGCAAAGGTACGCAAAAAAAACCGATTATGTCAAATTCGAAACAAAAATATTCACGAAAGTTAATCAATGTGGATGGTTGCTGTTGTGTCAAATCCAAGTAGAACAGCGTATTAAAAAATGCGAGGATGTACAAAAACTTTTCCTCCAATTGCCTGTCTACAGGCGTGTTTATGGTGTGCAAGCGGGGTCGGGAAAACGCTTTTGTGAAGGACAGGGGCAGGGGAGAGGGGCGAAAAAAGCGTGCGGGTGGCAGCGGAAGGCTGGCAGAGGGCAAAGAAAGTTTTTTTGCAGTTATATATAATAAAAAATATAAAGTGGAGTTATTAGTGTCTGAGTGCGTAATTCCGTGAGGAGTGAGGCGCCGAAAAGCAAGTAAGAAAAGTTATAGAACTGAATGAAAAAGATACTGATTATCCTGCCGTTGCTCTTTGTGCTCGGCCTTTCGTTTTCTGTCAGTGCCCAGGTGGTTGTGGGCAACCAAGAATACGACATTGACTATCTTACGCCCAAGACGTATGAGATAGGTGGCATAACGTTTGACGGTGCCGAGAACTATGACACACGAATGATACTGCTGATTGCCGGTTTGCAGGTGGGCGACCAGATAAGGGTGCCCGGCGACAAACTGGCCACGGCTGTGGACCGCTTGTGGAAGCAGGGACTGTTTGAGGATGTGCAGATTTACGTGACCCGCATACAGGGCGACAAGATTTTCTTCGAGATTGAGTTGCGCAGCCGTCCCAAAATGACCATGTTCCAAATCAATGGCGTGAAGAAGAGCGACAAGGACAAGCTGAAGGAGGAGATGAAGATTGTCTCCGGCGACGTGGTGACGGAGAATATGCTCACCACCTCGCGCAACCGTATCCGTGCCTTCTATCTGGAGAAGGGCTACACGAATGTGCAGGTGGCCACCCGTTTGGAGGACGACACCCTGCTGAGCAAAAGCAACGACCACAGGGTGAACGTAATCTTTGATGTGAAACCCGGAAAGCGAGTGAAGATTGACTCGCTGATTTTCGAAGGCAACAAGGAGATTAGCACCAACAGGTTGTTGCAGCAGATGAAGAACACGCATGATGTGCATTATTATAAGAAGTTCTTTGTGTGGACCAAGGGGTTCTGGAGTTCGTCGAAGTTCCAGGAGGCCAAGTTTAACGAGGATTTGCAGAATGTCATCAACTACTATAATGAGAACGGTTACCGCGATGCCCGCATCGTGTCGGACACCATCTACCCCTCCAAGCGCATTGAGGATGGCAAGGAGGTGGGGCAGGACCGCTTAGTGGTGAAAATCAAAATCCATGAAGGCAACAAGTTTGTGTTTCGCAACATCAACTTCACGGGCAATACGATTTATCCTTCCGACCTGCTGCTGAAGCATCTGCGCATTGAGAAGGGCGACCCGTACAACCGCACATTGCTGGAGACCAACCTGCGCTACAATCCTTCGGGCACGGACATCAGCTCGATGTATATGGACAATGGCTACCTCTTCTTCAAGGCGATGCCTGTGGAGGTGGGTGTGGAGAATGACTCCATCGACATCGAGATCCGCATTGTGGAGGGCAAACAGGCCCGCATACGGAATGTCATTGTGGAGGGCAACACGCTGACAAATGACCGCGTCATTATGCGCGAGCTGCACACACGGCCTGGCGACCTCTTCAGCCGTGACGCCATTCTGCGCAGCCGCCGCGAGCTGGCCACGCTGGGTTACTTCAAGGAGGAGTCCATCATGCCCGACGCCAAGCCCAACGACCAGGACGGCACCGTGGACATCATCTATAAGGTGGAGGAAGGCAACACCAGCCAGATACAGTTGCAGGGCGGCTATGGCAACAAAATGATTATTGGCCAGATAGGTTTGACACTGAACAACTTCTCGGTGCGCAACATCTTCAACAAGAAGGCTTGGCAGCCCCTGCCCGCCGGCGATGGCCAGAAGCTGTCCATCAATGCCGTCACCAATGGCACGTATTACTACTCGTTCAGCGGGTCGTTCACGGAGCCGTGGCTGGGTGGGCGCCGCCCGCAGTCGCTCAGTGTGTCACTCTACCACCACTTTATCAGCAACGGTTATTTCTACAAGAAGAGCGAGTCATCGTATGGCGACCTGCGGATCAGCGGCGCAGGGGTGTCGCTGACGCGCCGCCTCAAATGGCCGGATGACTATTTCATCATCTCCCACACGCTCTCCTATAAGCATTACAATCTGAACAACTACTATCTGTTCCGCGGCTCGTCGTTCACCGACGGTGCAGCCAACGACCTGTCATACGGCATCACCATCAGCCGCAACTCGTTTGACTCGCCCATCTATCCCCGCAGTGGTTCGGAGATTTCCATCTCCGGCTACGCCACGCCGCCCTACACGGCCATCAGTGGGCGCGACGTGACCACGGTCACCGAGGAGGACAAGTTCCGCTGGACGGAGTACTACAAGGTTAATTTCCGCGGCTCGTGGATGCTGAATCTGGTGGGTGACGTGGTGCTGAATGCCAAGGCACGCTTCGGCTGGATGGGCTTCTACGACAAGAAAATCGGGCTTTCGCCCTTTGGACGTTACTTTGTGGGTGGCGACGGCTTGCAAGCCTATGCCTACGACGGCCGCGAGATTATCCCGGTGCGTGGTTACGACGACAGCAAGCTGAGCCCGCAGGAGGGTGCCTCGATATTCACCCGCTACACCCTTGAGGTGCGCCAGCCCATCATCGAGAGCGCCAGCGCCACCATCTGGTTGCTCGGCTTCTTGGAAGGCGGCAACAGCTGGTATAACGTCAAGGACTTCCAGCCTTTCAACATCTATAATTCTGCCGGTTTGGGTGTGAGGGTTTTCATGCCGATGTTCGGTTTGATAGGTGTTGACTGGGGCTATGGCTTCGACGGCCAAGGTATCGGCGGTTCGCACGTGCACTTCAGTATCGGACAGAGTTTGGATTAATAGTAGTTATTTGGCTTAGCAATCACACATCACATGCGCAAACTGGTTTCTATATTGCTGTTCGTGGTTCTCGCCCTGCCGGCGTGGGCGCAGAAGTATGCCTCCGTCAACACGACCTACATCATGAGCAATGTGCCCGAATACAATCAGGCGTTGAACAAGGTGAACAAATATGTCGAAGAGTGGCGCAAGGAGCTTGAAGCCAAACAGGCCGAGGTCGACGAGCTGCGGGAGCAATACCAGCAGGAGTCGTACCTGCTGCCGGAGAACCTGAAGCAGCGCAGGAAGGAGGAGATTCGCACCAAGGAGGCCGAGTTGCGCAGTCTGCAACAGCAGCGCTTTGCCCCAGGGGGCGACCTGGACCAGAAGCGCGCCGAACTGCTGAAACCGGTGCAGGACCGCGTGTATAACGCCATTGAGCGGGTGGCCCGCGAGAAGAACTATGCCTTTGTGTTCGACAGGGCTGGGTCCGCAACGGTGCTGTATGTGGCCGATAGGTACGACATCAGTGTGCAGGTGCTTGAGCTCCTGGGCGTGAAGCCTACGTCCAACCCCGACAACGGCGGCATCAACCCCAATGCCACGCAGCAGAGCCGCCAGGTGGACTCCAAATCGAGGCCGGGCAGTTCGGGCAACGACATGAAAAAGGAACCGATGAAAATGTAACAAAACAATAGAAATCAATAATAACAAACAAAAACTGATAAAAACAAAATGAAAAAAGGACTTATCGTAGTTATGACAGCCCTGCTGGCCCTCGGCGGCAGCGCTATGGCTCAGAAGAACATCAAACTCGGTCACATCAACTCCAATGAACTGATGCAGATTATGCCCGGTCGCGACTCGGCACAGGCTGCGTTGCAGAAAGAAGTTGAGGCCCTGCAGGCCGAACTGGAGACAATGAACAAGGAGTTTGAAGCCAAGTATAACGACTATGTCGCCAAGCGCGACCAGCTGTCTGAACTGATTCGCAAGACCAAGGAGAACGACCTCCAGAACATGCGTGCCCGCATTGAGGAGAGCAACCAGAACGCCCAGAAACTGCTCGAAGAGCGTCAGGAGGCTTTGCTGAAACCCATCGTCGACCGCGCCAAGAAGGCCATCGAAGAGGTGGGCAAGGAGAATGGCTACACCTATATCTTTGATTCAGGCATCGGCACCGTCCTCTATTCGCAGGACAGCGACGACATCATGCCCCTCGTCAAGAAGAAACTCGGCCTCAAATAAGAGGTCTCAGCAACGGAACATTTGCAACCAAGCCGACACCTGATGCAGATGTCGGCTTTTTCAAAATACGGACAACTATGTTAGTGAAGACATTTGGCAGTGCCATCTGCGGGGTCAACGCGATGATGGTGACGGTGGAGGTGAGCGTGGAGATGGGCGTGAACTTCACACTGGTGGGTCTGCCGGACAGCGCCGTGAAGGAGAGCCAGCAGCGCATTGCCACCGCCATTGGGCAGTACGGCCTCCGCATTCCAGGCAAGCGGGTGGTGATTAACATGGCTCCTGCTGACGTGAAGAAAGAGGGTGCCGCCTACGACCTCACCATTGCCATAGGCATCCTTGCCGCGGCAGGCAACATGCGTGCCGACGATTTGGACAAGTACGTTATCATGGGCGAGCTGTCGTTGGACGGCAGTCTGCGCCCCATCAAGGGCGTGCTGCCCATTGCCATTGAGGCTCGCAAGCGCAAGTTCAAAGGCATCATCATTCCCAAGGAGAATGCCCGCGAGGCCGCCATTGTCAACAATCTTGAGGTCTACGGCGCTGAGAATGTCAAGCAGGTTATCGACCACCTGAACGGCGAGGTGATGATGGAGCCCACCATTGTGGACACCCGCGCCGAGTTTGCCAGCCATCTCAACCATTACGAGTACGATTTTGCCGATGTCAAAGGGCAGGAGAGCATCAAGCGCGCCTTGGAAATTGCCGCTGCCGGCGGCCATAATGTCATTATGATTGGGCCTCCCGGTTCGGGCAAGACAATGCTTGCCAAGCGGATGCCCTCCATCCTGCCGCCGCTGAGCCTCGAAGAGTCGTTGGAGACCACGCAAATCCACAGTGTGGCTGGCAAGATGAAGAAGGAAGACTCGCTCATTGCCATCCGCCCCTTCCGCTCGCCGCACCACACCATCTCCGATGTCGCTCTTGTGGGCGGAGGCACCAATCCCCAGCCGGGAGAAATCAGTCTGGCGCACAATGGGGTTCTTTTTCTGGACGAGTTGCCCGAATTCCGCCGCCAAGTGCTGGAGGTGCTGCGCCAACCCATGGAGGAACGGCGTGTCACCATCAGCCGTGCCAAAATGACGATAGACTATCCCGCTGCCTTCATGCTGGTAGCGGCTATGAATCCCTGCCCCTGCGGCTATTACAACCACCCCACGGTGGAGTGCACCTGCCCGGCGGGAGCCGTGAAGAAGTACATGAACAAGATTTCCGGCCCGCTGCTGGACCGCATAGACCTTCACATCGAGGTGACGCCGGTGCCCGTCAGCCAGCTGAACAACAAGCAGCAGGGCGAAAGCAGCGCCACCATCCGTGAGCGTGTGGTGGCGGCACGGGCCATACAGACAGCGCGCTTTGCAGGCCATCCCGGAGTGCATTGCAATGCTCAGATGACCAGCAAACTGACCCGCGAACATTGCCAGCTCAACGACGAGTGTCGTAGCATCATTGAGACTGCCATGAACCGCCTCGGCCTCTCGGCTCGCGCCTACGACCGCATCCTCCGCGTCAGCCGCACTATTGCCGACCTCGAAGGCAGCCCCCACATCCAGTCGCACCACCTGCAAGAGGCCATCACCTACCGCAGCCTGGACCGCGACAGCTGGGGAAAATAGGAGATGGTGCCAAATGATGGCAAAGCAGGGCAAGATATAAATCTTTGAAGACATGAACTGTCGGTCAAATACATGGGTGAACTTTGACGGCTATGTGTCGCTCATCGTTGCTGTGGAGCAGGGCTACTATGAGCCCTACCACGGCGAGGTATTGGATGGTGAGGCGCGTGTCGGCAGCCGCAGGTTCTGCCAGATTGTGGTGCGCGACCTCTTCAATGACAGCTATCGCCCTTTGGCTGGCGTGCCAAGTATGAAATATTGGGAAGCGGTGAAGGACGACATACGTCCCGCCACGGATTCCGACCTGTGCCGCTTAGCCCTCTTTCGGCAAAACCATCCGGAAGAGTATAACCATTGGATGGAACGCAGTCCCCTTTGCGCGGAGAAGGAATACGTCGGTCTTGAAGTGCTCCCCGAACAGCAGAAATCTGTCATGGCTACCATTCGGAAGCTTGCTCGCACCCTGCCCCCCACATTCACCTACCCCGAGTTGGTTTCGCTCGCTGCCCAAGCGGGAGTCTCGCTCTATGGTTGTTGTGACGACTATGTAAGCCGATACGACAATTACGTCAGCTTTGCCCTCCCTTACCACGTGGGGGAAAGACGCGGTCGTCGACAGCTATTCTTCGGATTGAAGGAGATAGACCATCGCGACCAGGCCGAGGACGAACGCCTCCTCGGCGACCCCTCCCTTTGGTTCAATTTCGAGCATCTTTTTCTCTTCATTGCCCGCAATGTGAAGGAATACTTGTTGCTGCATCCCTCCCCCCGGATAGAGGCTTTCTTTGACCAATTGAAACCCGCATTCCTTGCTCTTGTTGATGGCAAGCACAAAACCAACCCTCTTGCTGCGGAATACTTTCGATGGGTCCCCAAGCGCAAGTTCAACCGAGAGGAGGCATGGAGATACGCCGCCGACTACCTTGAGCACCTCTCGGCCTCCTACCCTGTCGAACAGCTGTCGGCCATCCTCCGCACCGAAGCATGGCAGAGCAAGTACGCTCTTATTTACGATGCGTGCAGTTAGTGAGATAAGCGTTCCACCAAAAAACAATTATGTGATAGATATAATAATAACAGAGGTAATGCGTTCTCTTTGTTGCATCAAAGAATAGGGGCAGCCCGTAAAAGCAGTTGAGGATAAGGAAATCCATCTTGTCGCCCCTGGTATGGAACTACGGATAAAACGAAACTAAACTATAAATTCAAGAACACAAATAGTATGGACCATCTTGTTGTAAAACCGCCCAAGGTTAAAGTCCACGCCCCCAAAGGCGACTTTTGGAAGCAAATAGGAATGATAATCATTGGTACCACCATCTCCTTGATTCTCACCATTTGGGCCACCAAACTGATAGAGAATATTCAGCGCGCCAAAGACCGCCGTCTCTCGGCCATGATGGTGATGAGCAACATTGAACGTTTTTCGCGTCTTTTGGATGAAAACGTGGAGTATATGGCCTCCGCCGACAGTATTGCCACATGGCTGCTCAGCAAGCCGGTAGAGGAATTGGAACTGATGCCGGAGGATGAACTGAACAACTTGATTAATAAAAGCCACGACTTGCTGTTCATCACATACGACAAGTCGGCGGAAAACATCTTTTCCAACAACATAGAGACCTGGAAGAATATGGGCAATGTGCAATTTATCGACCAGGTGGGTGAGGTCTTCTCAGGTATGAACATGGTTGAAGAGCGTTGGAACAAATGGGTGACTGAGGTGGAAAGCAACCTGCGCGACATCAAAGACCATCCAGAAAACTACGAGGGCACGTCTGTTCCCATCAAGTGTCTCCAATCCGAACAGGTGCGACGCAACCTGCGGGGAATCCACTACTGGAGGTCATGGCTTACCTACATGTCTGCCACCATGCGCTATCACAATCGTCAAAACATGTCCGCCATAGACATATCGGAGCAGGAGGTGATGGACTACACCAACTTCCGCGAGCAGGAAACAGTTATTGCCGAAGACGCTCCCGATTTCAACGATTACTATTCCGGCCCCATCAGTCCCGACAGCCTTACAACCATGAGCAGTCTTGACGAAAGGCTTGCACAGCTGAAGTCAAAATAGTGATTGCCGATAAAATCCAGTTCCTTTTGTGAGGATTGGCTGTGAGCAACGTTGCGGAGACCTGTCCGTGCGGGTCAATGCAGCTTGTTGAAAAGCAGCTGCATGCTTTCGAGGTCGAGAGGCCGCATGTCGACCAATTTGAGGGAGCGGACCATGTGTTGCGTGCCTTGCTTGTAGCGGAGGAAATGGGCGGTGGACAGATGGCGCTGGTAGGCCTCGGTCGAGGCGTAGATTTCCAGTATCCTCACTTGCGTGCTGTCCTCCTTGCTCTGCATGGGGAAGAGGCAGAGCACGCCGGGCTCCTTTCTTACGGACTCGGCGGCCACCTCGCGCCCGTAGGCAAGGTATTCCGTCAGGTGTTCGGGGTGGACAGCTATTTCCGCAATGCGGACCATCATCTTGCCGTCGCCGTCCTGTGCGGAGGGTTTCTCCGTGGTCAGCCCCAGCAGGTGCTCAGCGTTCTTGTGCAGAATCATTTCGCTGAAGGGGGTCAGGTCCGGCTCCTCGCTGAGGTATTGGCGCATGCGGGCCAAGCTGGCGCTGAGGGCTTGCGGAGCCACGTAGGGGTAGTCCGAGCCGTAGAGCAGGTGGTCCGGCGTGGTGATGGTGAGCAGCATGCGGATAACCTCCGGCGAGTGGGCTCCCGCCAGGTCGTAGTAGAGGGCGCTGAGGTTGGCTTCCCAGTCAATCTCGCCCACCATTCCACCCCGCTGCATCACTTGGGTGAGCGACTTCATACGGGGTATGGCCAGCGGCAGGTAGGAGCCGCAGTGCGGCACCACCACGCGGAGGTTGGGATAGCGAGCCAGCACATTGCGCGAAATCATATTGGCCACAGCGCGGGTGGTCTCGCCGAGGTAGTCCTGCATGGCCAAGGGGGTCTGTTGCATCACGGCGCGGTTCACGGGTTCAGGGCGGTGGGGATGGAGTATGATCAGGGCTTTGCGCTCATTGAGCAGGGCCATCAGCGTGTCTAATTCGGGAGCGCCGAGGTACTGTCCACGGGCGTTGGTGGCCAGTTTGATGCCGTCGGCCCCGAGGGTGTCAAGGGCGTAGACGGCCTCGCGGAGGGCGGCTTGCACGTCTGGCAGCGGCAGGGCTGCGCAGAAGAGGAACCGTCCGGGGTGCTCACGTTTCAGCCGTGCGGCAGTCTCGTTCACGTCGCGAACGGTCTGGGCGTCGAAGGGTTGCGGTGCGGCCATGGTCAGCACAGAGGTTTGCACACCGGCATTGTCCATCCATTGCAGGTGCTGTTGCGCGTCGTATTGGGGGATTGGGAAACCCTCGTCCATCAGGGCGTTGTGCGCCTTCAGGTCGGACAGGAAAGAGGGCGTGATGATGTGCGCATGCAGGTCTATCACGCCCTGTGCCTGTAGGCCGACAGCCATTAGCGTAGCAGTAGCCATCAGCAGAATCTTTTTCATTCCGAGGGCATTAGTTCATCAGTCGACTTTCGCCCCAAGTGTAATGCGGGTAGGTGTTTTTCAAGTCCTTGGCCGAGCCGGAGACTCCGCTGCCGCCGCTGGTGGCAAAGACGCAGAGGGTTTTGCCGCTCAGGTCGTGGGCCTCGATGAAGGTGTTGATGATTGTCGGGGCGGTGTACCACCACACGGGGAAGCCGATCCAGATGGTGTCGTAGTCGGCAATGTTGGGGCAGGTGCCTTTGATGGCTGGACGGAATGACTTGTCATTCATCTCTTTGGTGGAACGGGACTGCTTGTCGCGCCAGTCGAGGTCGGCGGAGGTGTAGGGCACGTCAGGGGCGATCTCAAAGAGGTCGGCATTCTTCTCTTTGGCCAGTTTCTGGGCGGCGGCACGGGTGGTGCCAGTGGCGGAGAAGTAGGCAACGAGTGTACGTTTCATGTTCTTGTTTTCCTTTCTGTTTTGTGCACAGGCGGTGGTGCCAATGAGCACGGCCACCATGCAGATGATTGTTGTTAAATGTTTCATATTCTTAATCGTATTAAATTGTGAGGGTTTGATTCCACAATGCAAAGATACGAATTTTTGTTATTCCATTGAGTGTTCCCAGTCGCCGCGGGTGTCGATGCCCGTAGCGTCGGCGAGGGTCTCCAGACGTTGCACCTCGGCGGGGGACAGCTGAATCCGGGTGGCCTCGGCGGCTTCGGTAACATGGTGCTCTTTGGTGGCTCCGACGATGGGCATAGTGCCCTTGGCGATGGCCCAGGCAATACCCACCTGCGAGCACGAGGCGTTGTGCTGCTTTCCGATGGCGGTCATCTCGTCCGTCAAGGCCTTCAGCTGTGGCAGCACGGGGTTGTACTTGCGGCCGCGGTCGCTCTCGGCAGGCATGGGGTTCTCTGGCGAGAAGCGCCCCGTCAGTGCACCCTGCTCCAGCACCATGTACGACCAGAACTCGATGCCGTTCTGTTGGCAGTAGTCCAGCACACCGCCGCGTTCGCTTGAGCGGTAGAGCAGTGAGAAGTGGTTCTGCACAGCGCTTATCTTGAAGCCGGCTTCACCCAGAATCTCGTTGGCACGCTGAATCTCTTTGATGTCATGGTTGGATACACCCACGCGCTTCACCTTGCCGGATTGCAGCAGTGGTATCAGGCCGGGCGTCCAACGCTCCACATCCATCGGGTTGTGAATCCAGTACACGTCGATGTAGTCTATTCCCATGCGCTTCATGGAGGCCTCCGCCATGCGTTCTACGCTGTTGTCATACATCTCGGCCAGCTGCGGAGTGAATTTGGTCGATACCATCACATCCTCGCGCTTGGCACTGCGCATAAGGGTGCCAAGAATGCGCTCCGACTCGCCCATACCGTACACCGTGGCGGTATCCCACAGGCGCAGACCGCTGCGCACGGCAGCGTCGAACACGGGTTTGAGGTTCTCCTCATCAGTGCTGACGCCATAGACGGCATCGCCGCCAAAAGCCCCTGAGCCCCATGCCCAGGTTCCCAATGCAATCTTCTCTTCTTTCATAATCGAATGATATTTGATATTGTTTATTCTTTGAACATCTGCGCAATCAGGCATTTACATAAACATGCCGCTGCGCTTTTTTTCAATTGCAAAAGTACAACCATTTCTTCACCCGGCCACTACCCAAAATACAGAACTATCAACCCCGATTACAGGAAATCCAATTTAGTTCAAAATCATAATTATTAGGTATTGTCTACTCTGCTTGATGTCACTATTTTTGCATCAACAATAAATATTGTATGTTATGGATAAAAAACTGACTTTCTGGAGTGCTGCGGTTTTTGTGGTACTTTACTTTGTGGCTCTTTTTGCAGCCGAGTTCATCGGATTTGCCCATCCTGTTTGTTGGGTTTTCGCCCCGGCAATAGGGGCATTGTTAGGCGCATTGCCTTATCGTTGGCTCTCGCTGAGGTGGCGCGGTTTCGGGTTGGGGACGGTGCTTGCTGCGGTGTTCGGGCTGGCGATGCTGGCTATGGGTGAGTTGGATGTGATTTGTTTGGCCATTTGCGTGGGTTGTGGTGTGCTGAGCGATGTGGTGCAGCTGACGGCAAAGAGTGACTGCTGGGCATACCCTGTGCTGGCTATTGGCAATATTGCAGAGATTATCTACCTTTGGATTCGCAAGGAGTGGTACCTGCAAGGGGCTGCCAACGAAATGGGACAGGCCTACGCCGACGCTATGGCTCCTATGCAGAACACCCTGTGGTTTGTTGTCGCCGTAGTGGCCATCGTTGTTGCTGCCGAGTGCGGATTGTGGATTGCAAAAAAACTAATAAAATAGGAACATGGGACTTTTTAGCAAGATTTTCAGCAACACACGCAAGCCCGAAGGCTTCCTTGGGCGGATGATGGTGAACGGGATGAATGGCGGCAGCCATGCCCGTATGGCCGAATGGGGGCTTTCCTTTGTGGGTATTCCCAAGGATGCCAACGTGCTCGATGTGGGGTGCGGCGGCGGTGCCAATATCTCACGGCTGTTGAAACGTTGCCCGCAGGGAGAAGTGACGGGCATTGACTATTCGCCCGTGTCGGTGAAGAAATCGCGGGAGGTGAACGCCGCCGCCATCGCTGCGGGATGCTGCAAAGTGGTGGAGGGTAGTGCAGCCGCACTGCCTTTTGAGGATGGCAGTTTTGACCTCGTCACTGCTTTCGAGACGGTTTACTTCTGGCCATCGATAGAGGAGTGTTTCCGTGGGGTGCGGCGCACGCTGAAGGACGGAGGCCGTTTTGCCATCGTCAACGAGGATGACGGCCTTACCGGCAGCAACGAGAAGTGGGAGAAAATCATTGAGGGTATGCACACCTATACAGCTGATGAACTCCGCGAGCTTCTTGCTGCGGCAGGGTTCCGCGACATCTCCGTCCACAACGACGCGAAGCACCATTGGCTCTGTGTTACTGCTGTCAAATAAATTCAAAAATAAATTATTTTGAATGTGTTAATTCGTAAATGTGCTAATATGAGAATCAATTTTTAAAATGGTTGTCCGCATTTACCACAAAAAATGCCTTGAAGATGCATAATCTTATTAACCCCACACAAGGAACGCAGTGTGGGGTGTCTGAAAATCATTTCTATATGCGTCCTGGAGAGACGCTACAAGGAATAATAGGCTGATTGCGGATAACATTATTTTTAATTATTAATTTTAATGATGATGAAACCGAATTACAAAAACTGGATGCCGAAGGGCATGATTTGGGGTGTTTTTGCTGGGTGCATGGGGTGTCTGGCGTTGACCCTGGTGTTTGGCTTGAGCGGGCTGCTCGCCGATGGAACACTGAAAAACGTAGTATTTGTTATTTTCCTTGTGGCCACTGTTTTTGTAGCCTGTGTGGTGCTGTGGTTGACGTTGATGCACCGAGTTTTTTCATACGACGGCAAACGCCAAATGTCGCGCGGCATTATTGACGGAGTGGCCGACCGTGTGGTGCTGCCTGAAGGGGGCTGCGGCTTGGATGTGGGCTGTGGCAGCGGTGCGCTGGCCATTGCTGTTGCCAAGCGAAACCCGCAAGCCTACGTAAAAGGGGTCGACCGCTGGGGTGCGGAATACGCCTCTTTCAGCAAAAACCTTTGCGAGGAGAATGCCCGCATAGAAGGAGTGGCCGACCGCACCAGTTTCGCCAAGGGGGATGCCGTTCATCTCGACTTCCCTGACGAGAGTTTCGATGCCGTCTTCAGTAACTACGTCTATCACAACATTCCCTCCCGTGACCGTCAGGCCATCCTCTTGGAGACCCTCCGTGTGCTGAAGAAAGGTGGCACCTTCGCCATCCACGACATCTTTTCGCACCTGAAGTACGGCGACATGAAGGCCTTTGTGCAACGACTGAAAGATATGGGATACGAGCAGGTGGAACTGATTGACACCACCAATGGCCTCTTTATGACCCGCTGGGAGGCCACTTGGATGACGCTCAGCGGGTCGGCTATACTTGTCGGCAAGAAATAATGGATATGAAAGCTCAAATTTGTTTGAAGATGGTTCGCACCGTGTGCCGCGGCCTCGCCGTGCCGCAGTTATTGCTGCTGGCCGTCATGCTTAGTCTGGGGATTGCTGCTTCGGCTCAGACCTATGTGGGTACTATGACTTCCGGTGGCTACACTCAGAAAGCGGTCGAAGTGCGCCTGACACGTCTGCCCCATGGCGAGGCAACGATAGATATGATTCAAGTCAAGTTCGCATGGATGATGCCTGTGCATGTGGATGTTACCATATCGCCGCTCAAGCTTGACGGCGAGAACTTGAAAGGAGACAATATAGTACCCACCACCAAGGGGAAACGCAAGGAGAAACGTCGTGTGCGACAGCTGGCAGGCAGAGCCGATGCCGACCGGCTGACATTCACCTGCACGATGGGAGGGAAACTGGTATCATTTACTGGAAAGAGAAAACGATGAAACACTTGATATTAATTGCATTATTGCTGGTATCTGTGTTTTGCCACGCGCAACTGCCCACACTCTTTGATGGCGGCATGATGCTGCACGCCGGGGTCGTGAACGGCCAAATGTCAGACCTGAACTATACTGCCAAAGGAGTGACTACCGGCATAGGCGGCACCCTGAGGTTCCATCTATGTCGGCATTTGCGTGTGGGCTGTGAGGGATTTATGTCCACGCTAAGCCAGCTTGGCAACGATAGTTATGTACGTCTTGGGTGGGGTGGCGTTGTGGTTGATGCCTATTGGCAGTTAGACCGCTGGACACCATACGTAGGCCTCACCTTGGGTGGAGGAAACGCCACAACGCTGCTGGTTTTCGATGGCTCGTCCGACGACTGGTTGCCGGAACCGAATGCCGTCCTCCATAGCGAGGGCTTTATGTTCGTAGACCCCTACCTCGGCATCGAATACGCCCTCACCGAGGCTGTACACCTCACTCTTCGTGTCGACCGCCTCGCCCCATTCTCCCATTCGGACATCCCCACTGGTCCGCGGCTCTATTTGGGATTTATCTTTACCCATTAGACTTGTGAAACAATACACTCCCTACCGGGATGATACGCGCAGGATGCTGCCGCCGCCGTTTCGAGACGCTGGCACCTCCGTTCAATTTTCAATTTTTTTTGTAATATTCATCTTCCTTTTTGATGGAGCCCTCTGCCACCATCTCGGAGAGGATACGGCTCAGCGACGGGCGTGCGACGCCCAACTGTTCAGCCGTTTTGGCCACATTGGTGATGCTGCCATGCTGCTCCAAATAGTCAATCACACGGTTGCGAAGCCCCTTGATGGCGAAAGCCCTTACCTTGCTGGAGAGGAACTGCGCGCGGTCGGAAATCATAGCCATAAAAGATTGCAATACCATAGGATGTTGCTGCATAAACAGCAGGAACCCCTCACGGTTAATCTGCCAAAGGGTGACCTCCGTCAGTGCTGTGACCTCAACGGGAATGATGTTATTGCTGCCGAAAAGGAAGGCCGGAGCCAAAACGCAGGGAGCCTTTAAGCGGTCGACCACCAGCTCCCGCCCCTCAAAGCTGCCCATACGTGTTTCCACCATCCCGTCGGTCATAAGTAACAGCGAGCGGCACGGGGTGCCGGACTGAATCAGCGTTTCGCCAGAGTGGAAAGATTGTACCTTGTGAGGATTTTCAAGTAATTGTGCCATCTCCTCATCGCTGCAGGAGGTGAATAAAGGTAAATGATTCAGATTGTTATCCATTATAATTACCGTGTATAAGTCATTTGCAAAAATACAAAAAAACATCCTCATGGTAACAAATGTTACACATTGTTCTAATAAATAAGACTATTTTTGCATTGAAAATGAAAACAAATTAGTAATACAAAAGGAGCTAAAAATGAGTTACATCGAATGGAAAGACAAGACTGTAGGATTCAAGAAAATTGATGTACGCGGAGTTCAAGGGAACTTTTTCCCTGGACTGAAAATGCAAGCCATGAAGATGGCTGTGGGAGAAGGTTTGGAAGTCATCCAGAGTTTTGAGCCTATCCCCCTTTATGAGGTGATGGAAGACCTCGGCTTTGAACACTATACAGAAAAGGTGAACGATGCCGAGTACCATGCCTATTTCTACCGCACCATGATGAAACCAGCGGACAAAGACATCCCGATGCGTCCATACGCGCTAACCAACATGCCTTTGATTGACAACAATCTGGCAAATATAGCAGTGGAATTCTGGGATTTGACTTGGAACGACAACCGCCGACACCTGCCCTACGAGACACGTCTGTTGCTCTCGTTGACCAACGCTGTCGGGGCAGGGCGCATGCGTCAAGCTACTCGTGAGCTGGTGAAGGCATACATTCACGGCATTGACTCTGCCGCTTTGGACGATGTGTTTGAGTTGCTTGCATGGAATCAAGGCATCGGTTATTTCAGCTCAGAAATAGGCCCCTCCACCCTGTTCCAAGCATACAAGACCATCAAGCAGATGGAAAAGAAGGGTGTGGGTCGTGGTGAAATTTGCGAAACATTGAAAGAGAAATTTGGAGAGAAGAACCCCGACGTGAAAGTGCAATAATATGGATATTACAAAAGACACCAAACTGACTGACCTTCTTATGGAGTATCCTTGGCTGAAAGATGAAATCACCAAGGTAAACGAAAAGTTCAAGATGCTCAATACCCCCATTGCTAAAATAATGATGGGCAAAGCTACCATTAGCGAGATGAGCAAAAGGTCTGGCATGGACGCAGAGGCTATCATCAGTAAAATCAAAGAATTGATTAACCAACACAAATAAAGAAAGGAACAATATTATGAAATACAAAGTGAACGACAGTTGCATCGGCTGTGGCCTTTGTGAGGGCACTTGTCCCGAAGTGTTCAGTATTCAAGGCGACGTGGCTGTAGCCATAGACGGTGAGGTGCCGGAATTGGCTCTTGCTACCGCCGCCGAAGCCAAGGAGGGGTGTCCAGTGGGAGCTATCGAAGAGTGTTGAACAGCAAATAATCCATTTTTATGAAGAAACATATAAAATCAAATGTCAGCTGGGTAGGCTATATCGACTGGGAGCTGGAATCGTTCCACGGTGACGACTACTCCATTATGAACGGCTCAAGCCAGAACGCCTACCTCGTCGAGGAAGAGAAGACGGTCCTTATTGACACCATCTGGACACCCCATCGCTTTGACTTCGTCGAGAACTTGAAGAAAGAAATCGACCTCAAGAAAATCGATTTCATCGTGGCTAACCACGGAGAATGTGACCACAGCGGCTCACTAACAGCCCTGATGGACGAGATTCCCGATACACCCATCTATTGCACCGCCCAAGCTGTGAAAAGCATCGAAGGACAGTATGGCAAACGTGGTTGGAACTTCCACGTGGTGAAGACTGGCGACAGCATTGAGATTGGCAACGGCAAGAAGTTGGTATTTGTTGAGATGCGTATGCTCCATTGGCCTGACTCGATGGCTACCTACCTGACTGTCGACAACATCCTCTTTTCCAACGATGCTTTCGGGCAGCACTATGCGGTCGAGGAACTTTTTAACGACAAGGCCAACCAATGTCTGCTTGGTAAAGAGGCGATGAAGTATTTCGCTAATATACTTAACCCATTTGCTCCCATCCTCACTAAGAAACTGGAAGAAATTGCGGGCTTCAATCTTCCCATTGAAATGATTGCTCCTTCGCACGGTGCCATCTGGCGCGACAACCCCATGCAGATTGTTGAGAAGTATGCCGCTTGGGCCAATGCTTATCAGGAAGACCAAGTGACCATCGCCTACGACACTATGTGGGAAGGCACCACAAAAATCGCCCACCGCATTGCTGAGGAGATACACCGTCAAAGCTCGGACACAGTAGTAAAAGTGTTCAATATCGCCAAAGCAGACAAGAACGAGGTGATGACAGAAGTCTTCAAGTCGAAGGCTATCGCCGTAGGGTCGCCCACGGTAAGCAACAGCATCCTCTCCTCTGTCGCAGGATGGATGGAGTTCCTGAAGCAGCTTAAATTCAAGAATAAGAAGGCAGCGGCCTTTGGCTGCTATGGCTGGAGCGGCGAGTCGGTGAAATTGTTGCAGGAAAAGTTGCGCGATGCCGGTTTCGCGGTCATTGATGAGAACATCCGCACCCTGTGGACTCCAGATGAGGCTGCACTCGAAGGCATTCCCGCTATGGTTGAATCTTTATTGGCAAAGCAATGACACACGGACATGAAGTCCTTGCCATGATGCAAGGACACAGCTATACGGAACAGAGCCTTTTGGAAGCCATTATTGCCAAGTTCGGTCCCGAAGAACGATTCTACACCTGCAGTGCCGACAACTTGACAGCACAAGGTTTGATAGACTTCCTGAAAGAGCATGGCAAGTTTAAGCCCGCCGAAGTCGGCTTCACGGTGGACACAGCAAAAGTGTGTCACAACGAATAACAGCAATTATGAAAAAAGTCAAAATCACCATCCTCAAGACGATGCTCAACGAGGACTTGGCCAAGGAATATGGCGTCTGTGGCTTGGATGTATGCCCGATGATGAAGGAGGGCGACGTGTTCTTTGCCGACTACGCCAAGCCTGAAGGCTTCTGTGACGAGGCCTGGAAAGCCATTTACCAGTATGTTTTCTCACTCGCCCACGGAGCTGGCAAGGGTCTGTTCTACTATGGCGACTGGATCAAAACTCCTGGTGTGGCCATCGTCAGTTGCAATGACGGTTTACGCCCAGTGATTATGAAATTAGAGACTACCGACGAGGAGGCCTGAATAGGCGGCTGGAAGAATGCGTTAATTCATTAATGGTTGGAACACTCTCCGCTAATGAATTGACGCATTTATACGTTTGTATGCTTACCAACGTATAAGTGGGAGAATGGTTTTTCCCCATGGAGAAAGTCGGGCTATCCATGTTTTTGCAATTGTTTCTTCAATAGTCGTGTCATGTCCCTGTATCGAATCCCGACCATCATGGTAAGGGACTTTTGCATCGTGACAAACGCTGCAAAGAATACGACGATTCCCCCAACGTAGTCATACCAAGCTGCAAGGTGTTTGGAGGCGAGGAATACCAAAAGAACGATGCCCGTTACTGCCTCTATCCAGGCTGTTGCCATGCCCGGTGTGTATTTCCGTTTCAGGCGGAAGAGCCGAATGCCCATTGTATGGACAAACCCCTCGAAAATCCCGAAAGTGGCAATTGAAACGGCAAACATTGGGGTTTTGTCGAAGATGAATGGCACAAGCGTAATCGACACCAGCAGAATGCCTGTGGGTATGCGGCTTGCACGACGCAGGTCGTCGGTCACCTCTTTCTCAATAAGACTCGAAATCAAATCGATGAAACCACCGGGATAAACGCCTTCTTCCCACTCATGCAAGATGAAAAGGAAATTGAATAACACGACAAAGCGTTGCACTACGGAGAGGCCATCCATCATTGCGGCATAGACTAAAAAGAACATTGCGAGAACGGTATAAATCTCCAGTGCGTAGTGTTTGATGAATTTTACCATAACTGTAACTTTTATTTCTGAAAAAGCGTGGCGATACCATGTCTGACTTCGAACTCCTCGGTTTGGTATGGGGCGAAGCCAAAAGTGGTCTTGCGGCTGCGACAGATGAGGATGGGGAGCAGAATCATCACCACGGCCGCTAAAGGGAAAGCCACTATAGGCCCCCACCAGTAGTAGTGCGGCACAACGAAATGGGTGGCGACATAGCAAAGATAGTACACACCCATCGGCAACATGACGAAAAGTGCTGAAAAGCAGCCGGGCGAGTACCATGCTTTGAGCGAGATGTTCAGTTTCAGACAGTGCATGAAGACTTGCGACATCGTGAAGTAGGCAATGAAGATGCCGAGCCAGAGGCAGTTGTAGCAGAAGATGCCAAAGAGGTAGAGCGTGTAGGCTAAGAAAGTGTTGACAATCGTAGCACTCAGCTCATTCAGCGGATAGCGGTTGAGTTCCTTTTTCTCGCCGAAAAGTCCACGGTTGCAGGCTGCGGGGAAACCGCCGGGAAAGACATACTCCTCGAACTGGTGGAAGAGCAACGCCATGTAGAGCAGAACCATCAGCCGCTGTGTTGTGGGGACCGAGTCTTGTATCAGGCCGACGACGAAGGCGAGTAGCACGAAAAGCACGCCGCCAATGACGGCCCAATACCTGCAATAGAATCTGAATACTTTCATTATTTCATTTTTTTATTGTTGTACTGATTTGTTTTTCGGCTGCAAAATTACTATCATTCTGAGGATTAAAATTTCACGATTCACGACAAAAATGTCCATATCCTCAACTGGGCGCACAATAAACGATGAAACAGCTCGTTATAATATCACAAAATCACACTGAAAAATGCCCATTAGACCTCTCGACACAGAAAAAATAGTCTCCGAACTCACCCACTATGGCTTTTGTAGTGTAGGCGAATACGGTTTTAATTTCAAGACACCGTTAAGGCAAAATCTCTCCTTTTTCATCGAAGGTCAACCTTATCGTCTCGCCGAAGGCAGACTGCTGGTTGTGCATCAGGGGAGCATCGATTTGGAACTTGATTTGGAAAAGCACCATTTGGAGGCAGGCGACATCGCATTAGCAATGCCCGACTCATTGGCCATTGGAAATAGCATAGGTATCGACAGTGTCGTTAGTATCGTAACATTTCATTGTATGCCAAAGATAGAGGGACGGCAGGAATGTCTTGTGGTACATTGCGATGAGGAGACACTGTCACGAATTGAGAAATACATTGATATGATTACCCTACAAATGAAACGCAAAGGCAATCAAAACAACATTGTGTCGCATTTGGTAGAGGCACTCATCATGGACGTGCAAAGCCTCCGTTCCGAAACAACACCCAATCGGGTCGATTCATTCATGCATCGTTTTTTGCACTTGCTCTCGCAGGAGGGAAGGGTAAAACACCCCATCGTCTTCTATGCCGAACGCTTATGCGTAACATCCGGATATGTGAGTACGATGGTGAAACGCCACAGTGGAATGACCGCCCTTCAGTGGATTGACCGTGCCCTGGTGCGCGAAGCCAAAATACTGCTGCGCCACACTCAGATGCCTGTTGCAGAGGTGGCTGAAACACTGGGGTTCTCTACTCCTTCGTTCTTCATCCGTTTCTTCCGTCAACAGACGGGCCTTACTCCCCTGCAATTCCGCAAAAAACAATAAGGACGCCTGTTTGAAGCGGAGAACCTCTGTAGGTATTAATTTTTAATTATGAAAGCTTACCCTACTGGCGACCCGTTTCAATTTTCAATTATGAGGAGTGCCTTACGCCTTGTGCCGCTGCTCGCGGGGGGCGGTGATGAATACTATATCAAGTTGATGCGGAAAATGGAATGTTTTTTGTCGATTCGATAGTCCTTGTTACTTTTGCAAATCGAAATATAATACAGTCTGATATGGAGTCTGTAGCAAACAAGGGAAGGGCCCAAGGCAGTGCGTACCACACATTCAGCACGTGGAAGAAAGCCCGTCGGCGCAACACAAGATGTCGAGAAGACTCCCGAAAGTGAGTTGATGGAGGTGGACGAGTATTTTGATATTTTGCACAAGATGGTTGATGAGTATTACGTAGTGTACAAGGTTAAGCTCCGGGAGTCGGCACTTCGCGATTTGGCGGATTTGAGGGTTTGCCTGAAGAGGGTGATGTCCCGTGAGGGGGCGCATCGCTATGTGTCCCCAGATGCGCGATGAAGTCATGTCGCTCTTGGTGTATGCCGACCTGTATCGGCCGGACACGATGGCGGACATAGGGCAGTACCATCCGAAGGCCCGCCGAATGGTGAGCCACAACCGCCGCAGGTGTTTCATATTCCACCTTGAGGCGGGTACGGTTATCGCCCGCCGCATCCGCCCGTCAAAGGTGATCGCCAAATGAATTACAATGCTCATAAATCGCTGATTTTTATCCATCCACGAATTGCACAGGTAATCGTCGGGAGGTTTTCCTCTTTGTTTTTAATTCAGTTGCCTCTCTGCTGACTATTTTGATTCAGATACATCAGATATAATTGAGACCCCGCACAATAAAAGGCGGGGTTTTGCGTTATTGGAGTGTTTGTGAAACATTTTTGATATGACTAATAACGAAAAACTTTCAATTATCAACAGTGGCAAGGAATACTTCCGCCAAATTATCATTCCTGCGCACCTGAAAGGTCTGGAAGGATTGAGATTAAGGGATTTTGATGTAAATCCTTTCCTCATAAACTATCTTGCAGCCTTCCTTTGTGGCAATACCGAATCGTTGTCTTTGGCTAAAGCGTTGGTGTATCCTCGTGTGTTAGGAACGAGTATCAACACTAGTTTTGGTTCCAATATCCAGTATTTTATCGCTGGACTTAAGGAAATAACCAGTAGCGGTTCCGCTATTCCCGGCATCGACATTGAGTTTGAAGACGCACTTGATGGTCGCAAGAAATATTGCCAGTGCAAAGCAGGACCTAAAACAATCAACCGTGACGACATTGATACCATTCTTGGGCATTTTAAAGAATTTAAGGGAGTAGCACGGCAAAACCGTCTCCGTATCGCGGATGATGACCTGGTGGTTGGAGTCTTATATGGCGAAAGTAATAAACTTTCGGCAAATTACAAAACAATTAGCACTACATATCCCGTATACTGTGGTGCTGAGTTCTGGGAACATTTGACCGGCGACAAGCATTTCTACAACCGTCTGACGAAAGCCTTTGGCGAGGTTGTGGAGGAAGATGATACAGAAGAGAAGCATTTGATTAATAGCGTTGTCAAATCATTAGCTGAAGATATTAGAGAACACATACACTCAATCATTGATGCCGCAAAACAAAAATGAAAGATGGAAAAGTGGAACGACATAGTTGTATCTCTACTTGAATGCAAGAACAATAATGTTTCCGAAAACTTGTATCAAGCAAAAATCGAAGAACAATTTAAGTTTCTCGGATGGAGCATATACAATGGATGCGTAGAAACCAAGCCTGCACTTCCAGTTGGTAATTCAAAGATTATTGTTCCCGATATAGTACTTAGAAAAGATGGCGAGCGTGTGTTGCCAATAGAAATTAAAGAACCCAACAATAAGCTAAAAAAAAGACAAGAAGAACAGTTGTTCTCGTATATGAAGCAGCTGGATTTACGTATAGGTTTGTATATTGGAGAAAAATGGCAATTATACTACAATTCTACTGATGATAAAAATGATCCCCATGTCATTTTAACTGCATCATTAATTCCAGACTCTGCCGAAGGGAATACCTTATGCAAACTATTGTCATATGATTTGTTCTCAACAGAAACAATTGAGTCATTTTGTCAATCGGAACTAGAGAAGCAGCGGTTCACTCAAAACACGATTGCCAAGTTGGATGAACTAAACGAAGACAACAAGGGTGTCCAGTTGATGTATTCTCTTCTTTGTAATCATTTAGGGATAGATGAATCCAATGAAGATTTAACAAAAGATATTATTAAAAAAGTAACAATAACCTACCAATTTGGCGAGAAGAAGAGAACTACTACGGATACATTAAAAGAAAGAAAAAAACTGACCCGATATTCCCTTAATGGAGGGCCAGCCCTTCCCAAAACAAAGTTCGCGCTTGAAGCAATACGGTTGTATGTATTAAAGCATCCTTCTGCAAAATTTGTTGATATCGAAGCAACCTTCCCAAGACACATACAAGGTGGATATGGTGTCGTTAGAAAAATGTCTGAGCTTGAGGATTATGTTGAATCGGGCAGTAATATCATGGGACGTTTTTCCTCAACACCACAAGAGATTCTAATTAGCTCCGACGGAATTCGATTTGCTGTATGTAATCAGTGGGATTATAACAATCTCCCCAGATTAATAAGCATTCTTAAAAAACTAAAATGGCGTGTTAAGGAAGTCAAATAAATCACTCACTGTCCGCGAATACGCCCGAATACAAACCTTTCCCGATGAATGGAAGTTCGCAGGAACAATTTCCGACCAATACAAGCAGATAGGCAATGCAGTACCTGTCAATCTGTCATATGCTATCGGTCGTTCCATTATGAGACTCTTCAACGACATCGACGCCTACCAACATGAGGATAGCCGTTTCGACGTGGCCTTCAATGTGGCCAAGGGCATGATTCCACAGCAATTGTTTGCAATCGACTTCTTCGACATGCAGCAAGTATATCCTGATGAGATAGTCAAGAACACCCTGCGCAGGGCAAAATCATCAAAAGAGAAAATCCTCAACACGCAGAAAAACGTGTTGGTTTGCCTTGTAAAAAAAGAAAACCTTGCTCCATACCTCGACCATTCAGCTAAAATATACTACACAGGCAAAGACTTTCCTTCCACGGTCAAATTAAACCACCTGTATTACTTTATGCCCTACACCAAGAAGAAAGGCATACGCGACCTGTACCTTATCCGTGTGGCACGAATCGGGACAAAATATGAGGTGAGAAAAGATGCCGATCCCAACGATTTGCGTTTGGTGTTTGAAATTGAGTTTGTCAAACAGCTTTTCCCCGATTACAAGCCCATACGCTTGGCCATTTGGGATACTTTCACCGATACTACATTGGACAAAATAATGCAAATGTGAATTTCGCAACAGTAAAAAACAAACAAGAATCAAATTAGGAAGAAATAAAAACACGTTTTCTCCGAAATTGGCAAAAAATACAGAAGTTTGTATAATGGCCACTTGGTTTTTTTGCTGTAATTTTGCATTGTGTTTTTGTTTATATGGGGGTGCATGTATGTGTCTGTGCTATAGTGCTTTGGATGTGTATCGGATTATATGGGTTGGTCCGTGGCTGTGTATAACTAAATATATCAAACAATTATGGATTTCAAGATGAAACAGGTTGCGGTTTTGGTGGGTGCGGGCAGCATTGGACAGGCTATTATCCGTCGGGTATCGGCGGGGAGGCATATTGTCTTGGCTGACTGCAGCGAGGAGAATGCTCTGCGGACCGCAGTGACCTTGGAGAATGCAGGTTTTCAGTGTTCCACTATCAAGTGCGACCTCGGCTCCAAGGAGGATATTTTGCAGTTGGTGGAGTTTGCCACTTCCCAAGGCGTAGTGACTCATGTGGTGAATGCTGCAGGCGTATCTCCCTCACAGGCTCCCGTCTCGGAGATTCTTCGGGTTGACCTATACGGCACAAGTGTCTTGATAGAGGAATTCGGCAAGGTTATTGGTGAGGGAGGTTCGAGTGTGGTTGTCTCGTCACAGAGCGGCCACCGTTTGCCCGCGCTGCCGCAGGAGCAAAACGATGCACTGGCTATGACTCCGGCTGACAATCTGCTCGAATTGCCGTTTATCAAGGGCATCAACGATACACTGAAGGCGTACCAGTATTCCAAACGCTGCAATGTGTTGCGGGTGATGTACGAGGCCACCCGTTGGGGTCGGCGCGGAGCCACCATCAACAGCATTTCGCCTGGCATCATCATCACTCCCTTGGCTAATGACGAGCTGCACGGCCCGCGCAAGGAGGGATACCTGAAGATGATCGAAGGCATGCCTGCCCGTCGTGCGGGAACCCCTGATGAGGTGGGCGACTTGGCCGAGTTCCTCATGTCTTCGCGTGGCCGCTTTATTAGCGGTGCCGATTTCCTTATCGACGGCGGTTGCACGGCCAGTTATTGGTACGGTGATTTGCAATATCTTAAAGCTACTCATTAATCATATATAAAGTACACACTATGAATACAATTAAATTAGCCAATGGCATAGAGATGCCGCAAATAGGCTACGGTGTTTATCAGGTGGCTCCTGACGAGTGCGAACGTTGCGTTTCCGATGCTCTGAGTGTGGGTTACCGTATGATTGACACCGCACAGGCTTACGCCAACGAGGATGGGGTGGGCAGTGCCATCAAAAAGAGTGGTATTGATCGCAAAGAAATCTTCGTCGTGTCGAAGATATGGATTTCCAACTACGGTTACGAGCCAGCCAAGAGGAGCATTGACGAGAGTCTGCGCAAGTTGCAGACGGACTACATCGACCTGATGCTTCTCCACCAGCCTTTCTGCGACCGATATGGTGCCTATCGGGCAATGGAGGAGGCCTACAAGGAGGGGAAGCTCCGGGCAATTGGCGTCTCCAATTTCTACCCCGATCACCTCATTGACTTGGCTTCGAATGTAGCGGTCAAGCCCATGGTGAATCAGGTGGAGACACACGTGTTCAATCAGCAAATCAAGGCTCAACAATATATGGATGAGCTGGATTGTCGCATCATGTCGTGGGGGCCGTTGGCCGAGGGTCGCAATAATTTCTTCCAGAACGAGCTGCTTGGCAACATTGGTGGCAAGTATGGCAAGTCTATCCCTCAGGTGGCTCTCCGTTGGATGTTGCAGCGCGGCGTGATCATCATCCCCAAGTCTACCCATAGGGAGCGCATGGCGCAAAATTTGGACATCCTCGATTTTGAGTTGTCGGCGGATGATATGGCGCAGATTGCAACCCTCGATACCGGGAAGAGTCTTTTCTTCGACCACCACGACGGCGAGGTGACGAAGATGTTTATGGGCTGGAGATAGTCTACTTTTAATGGTTGATATCAATAATCAAGAATTAATTAATCTTTAAAATGATTATCCACAATCAACCTAATATTCCTTGTAGCGTCTTTCCAAGACGCATACAGAAATGATTTTCAGATACCCCACACTGCGTTCCTTGTGTGGGGTTAATAGGATTATGCCTCTTAGATGCATTTTTGTGGTAATTGCAGACAATCATATTTGTGAATGTGTTAATTCGTGAATGTGTTAATTCGTGAGTCTTGTTTCAATTATCACTTCTCAATTTTCACTTTTCTCGTGTGAGTCTTGTTTTAATTTTTAATTATTAATTTTAATTCGTATCTTTGCATTAAAGTAAACGATATGGATAGGGTTCTTAATGTGCATTCTGTCAATGACTATGCCCGCTATCAGGGAGCGGAGGTGCTCCACCCGTATGTGTGTGTGATTCATTATGACGAACTGGAGCATTTCCGCCACAGCCTGAACCGTTACGATGTCTACGGGATTTTTCTTGCCGATGAGGTGACGGAGGGGCTTACTTACGGCATGGTAAATTATGACCTGGCTCACCATGCCCTGATGTGCGTGGCTCCGGGACAGATTGGCGGCAAGACGGACGATGGTCAGCCGCATCGCTCCAAGGGTTGGGCTTTCCTCTTCGACCCCGCCTTGCTGGTTGGACGCGAGTTGGGACGCCGCATGCATCGCTACACGTACTTCTCCTACAGCACGAGCGAGGCTTTGCTGATGACAGACGCTGAGCGCGACACCGTTGCCGGCCTGTTCGAATCCATCCGCACGGAGCTCCGCACCCCTCAGGACGACCATACGGACAATATCATTGCCGCACAGATAGCCCTGCTCTTGGAGCTCATTGGCCGCTACTATTCGCGCCAGATGGCCACCTCCCTCCCTGCACAGACCAACCTGCTGAGCCGCCTCGAGGGGCTGCTAAAACACTACTATGCCGATGGGCTGTATCGCGAGCAGGGGTTGCCGACGGTGAAGTATTGCGCACAGGAGTTGTGCCTGTCTCCCAACTATTTCGGCGACCTTGTGCGCCAACTGACGGGCGAGAATGCCACCACGGCCATCCGCCGCTACGTGATGCAGCGTGCACAGACGCTACTGGCCGACGGCCGCACCGTGGGCGAGACCGCCGACCTGCTCGGCTATGAGCATCCGCAGCACTTCACCCGTCAGTTCAAGAATCATTTCGGCATTACGCCCACTGCTTTCCAGCGCAGCTAACGGCCAAGGAGGTTCTGCCGGAAGAATTGCTCAATCTTGTCGTAGGGGACAACTCCTGCCACGTCGTCGTAGAGGTCCACATGCGACGCCCCCGGTATAATCATCAACTCTTTGTTTCCCACCTGTGCATTCTGGCCTTCAACGTGTTTGCCTGTCATTTTTTCAAAAGCGTACTCGCTGAAATAGCGGCTGTGGGCTTTCTCGCCGTGAACTAACAGCACGGGGTTCTTGATTTCACCGGCCATGTCTAACAGGGGTTGGTTGATGAACGACATGGTACCCGTCACGTTCCAGCCGTCGGTGCTGTTGCCGCTGCGCTTGTGGTATCCGCGCGGGCATTTGTAGTAGGCGTGGTAATCCTTCACAAACCAGGGGGCATCCTCCGGCAGGGGGTCCACCACACCGCCGGCGCGCTTGTAGGTGCCCGTGCGGAAGTCCTCCGTGCGTTGCTGCGCCCATGCTTGGCGTTGCTCGTCGCGTGCTTCGGGGGTGTTGGCAGTGGCAAAGTAGCCCTCGCGGGCAATCTTGCTCATGTCGTACATCGTCACTGCCACCGTTGCACGTATGCGGGGGTCGAGGGCGGCGGCGTTGACTGCCATGCCGCCGAAACCGCAGATGCCTATGATGCCGATGCGCGCAGGGTCAATATTCTCCTGCACCGACAGGAAATCCACTGCGGCTAAGAAGTCCTCCGTGTTGATGTCCGGGCTGGCCATGCGACGGGGCTCTCCGCCGCTCTCGCCGGTGTACGACGGGTCGAAAGCCAAAGCTGCAAAGCCGCGCTCGGCCATGTGCTGGGCGTAGAGGCCGCTGCTCTGCTCCTTCACGGCGCCGAAGGGGCCGCTCACGGCTATGGCCGCCAGCTTGCCCTCATAGCTCTTGGGTGTGTACAGGTCCGCTGCCAGCTCTATGCCATAGCGGTTGCGGAACGTAACCTTGCGGTGCTCCACTTTGTCGCTGAGCGGGAAGGTCTTGTCCCACTCCTGTGTCAATTCCAGTTTCGTCATATTCTGTTCGTTTGTTTGTTTCGGTTCAGGGGTTGTGCACGCCGCCATCATTCCGAGGGCTAAGCATGCCATGATTAATCTTGCTTTCATTTCGGTTTATGTTTGAATATGTTTATCTGCTTTATTTCATGAACTTCACGGTCACGTTTCCCGTCCCGAGAGCCTCCTTCAGCCCCGCTGGCGAGTCTACCCTGCCGATGGGCGAGTAGGCATAGTGGGTGGGGAAGGTCTCGTAGAAGACAACAATGCAGTCGTCGCCATACAGCATGAGGTCGCCCGCATGGATGGTGTCTGGGTGCATGCCGTTGGTGGGCAATGCGGTGGAGAGGTAGTGGTACTTCTCGTTGCCGTGCAGCTCGCTCATGTCCAGCGTCAGTGGCAGCATGTTGCTGAAAGCCTCGGCAGAGGTGTTGTTCTGTAGCGTGACGGTGAACACCTTTCCTCCCACCTCCATGCTGACGGGCTTCAGCTCCGTGGAAGCCGCTGTCGGCGGCCGGTCGTCCTGTCCGCAGCCTAAGGCCAAAGCCAAGGCCAATGCCCCGGCAACAGTGCTTATTATTGGTTTTACTCTCATTATTAATATTTTATCTGGTACACAACATACCAATATCCATTGCAAAATTACTATTAATTATCCAAACACGGCCTACCATATTTACCGAACATTCAACCCGAATTACAGAATCCTGCCTTCCTCTTAGCCGTCGGTCCTCAGGGGTTACCCACCTTGTCGCCTGTAGGCATTAGGCGTCAACCGTTCGGGAGGCTCCACGTTGCCGTAGCTCTCGGCGGCGGCGGCCAACGCCTCGTCGGTGGTGTAGTCGCGGTACAACTGGCAGGTTGTCAGCACCTGCTGCATCGATGCGTCCCTCTCCTCCGCGTTGTGAATCGCCACCGCCCAGCCCGCCTCCTCGTCGTCGGCACCGCCTATGGCCAACTGTCCGCCAAGGGTGATGAATTGCCAGCCCGGCAACGACGGGTTCGCCCTCAGGTCATTGTCCAACCGCACTTCGCAGCATTCCACCTTCACCTTCGGGCAACCCCCCTCCATCAGCTGCCGCAACCTGTAGCAACGCACCGTGTCGCCGTCCACCAGTTGCGGGTTGCGGTGGTTGGTGCAAAGCAGCTGGCGCAAATCATCGTTGCAGCCGATAGCCAGCTCCTGCGTCGTCTCCGCGCCGAAACCCGTCAGCAGGTTGGTCAGCACCACCCGCTCGCCGCCCTCCAGCACGGCAAAGTTGTACTCCACCGCCGGCAGCCGCCCCTCCGACACCACCATCCCCGGCATCAGCAACGCCGCGCCCTGCACGGCCTGCTGTTTGACTAAGTACACCGTCGGCAACGCCGAGTTAGCCCGCAGAAAGGCGTTGTAGGCTATCATCCCGTCCCGTACAGCCATCTGCGGCTTGTAGGGTGTTAGGAAGCTGTTCCACAATGCGATGCTGTGCCGCATCTTCGCCCTTGCCTTGAATTGTCCCATCGACTGGCGGTTCGTAACCGCCCGCGTGCTGATGCGCGCATACACCTTCCCTCTGCGGCGGTAGAGCGTGATTCCCTGCCCCGCAATGCGCCCGGTGTAACCAAATGTTTTGTTCTCTGTTTTTCCCATAATGTTATTGTTTAAAGATTGTATATTATTCCCGCTGTAGAGACAAAATAGAAAATAAGTAGAGACAAAATAGAAAGTATATAGTTATGGTCGAGCGTGATGCGCCCAGTCGCACTCCTCCGTCCGACGGGGCAAAGATACAACCATTTTTGCCGCAGCATCACCACTCATAACGTCAAGCCGCCCCCAAACAACTCGTTTCGACCAATCCGGTCGCAAATGTTCTGGTTATAATCCAAAAAACGACTTCAGGGCGACTGTTTTTCCAGTTATATCCGAAAAAGTTCGTATATTTGCATCGAAATATCGGTTATATTCTGTGATATTAAGAGAGCAGTATATTAAGAAAATCCAGCCGTTTATGGATAAGCCTGTGGTGAAGGTCATCACGGGAATTAGGCACAGCGGCAAGTCGGAATAGATAGGCATGGGACGAGAGACGTCGTCCTTGCATGGTTGAATCTATAGTCCAAACAAATCTGTCGCTTGTGCAATAAAAATGATTCAGATTCGTTATGATAGATAATGTTGAACGCATAAACACTTACGCAATATGGAAGCAACAGGGGCAACGCAATTAAATCCTGCACAATTAAACATCTTGAGACTTATGTCGTACATCGACACAGAACAAGAGCAGAATGAATTGCAAGATATTCTGCTCCAGTTCTATCGGCAGAAGGCCGACCGTCTGCTGTTGCAGTTTCAAAAGGAGAACAATATCACGCAACAGACATTGGATGATTGGTCGAATCAGCACGAGAGAACACCGTACAACAGATGAAAATAGTTCTTGATACAAACTGTCTTGTCAATGTCATCATGCCAGGGTCGTACAACAATGACATCTGGCAAGCGTTCCGTGCAGGCAAATACATGTTGTGTGTGTCCAACGAAATTCTTCTTGAATATCATGAGATTTTGGCAAAACATTACAACAACATCATCGCCAATACGGTTCTTAAGGAGTTGATTGAGACACCTAACGTTATGCGGATCAGTCCTGCTTTTCGCTTCAATATGATTACTACGGACCCTGACGACAACAAGTTTGTAGACTGTGCCATTACGGCGGGTGCCACCTATATTGTCAGCAACGACCGCCACTTCAGCGAACTCCAGCATTACGACTTCCCGAAGGTTGACGTGCGGACACTCACCGAGTTCCTGAACATTGTAAGGAGCCTGTAAAACAAAGCAGCTGCTGATAACACGTTGTTGGATCTATAGTCCAAACAAATCTGTCGCTTGCGCAATAAAAATGATTCAGTTCCGTTATGATAGATAATGTTGAACGCATAAACAATCACGCAATATGGAAGCAACGGCAACAGGAACGACTGTATTCAATCCCATACAATTGTATCTTCTCCAGCTGTTCTCGAAAATGGAGTCTGAGCAGGAACTTGAGGAGGTGAAACAGGTTTTAGCAGACTACTATTTTAAGAAGGTAGAGATGCGGGCTGCCGAAATCAGCAAGGAAAAAGGTTGGACACAGGAGACTCTCGATGCCATGGCCGATGGGCATTTCCGCACAACATATAAGTAGTGCAGCTGATGAAGATTGTTCTCGACACTAACTGCCTCATCCCCATCCTTGTGCCAGGATCGTTCGGTCATGACATCTGGCAAGCCTTCCGTCAGGGACGTTATACGCTGTGCGTAAGTACAGAGATACTACTTGAATATGAGGAGATTTTAATGCGTATGACCGATGACCGAGAATTTGCATCGCTTGTTATTGAGGCTATCTCCAATGCTCCGAATGTCGAGCGTATCACACCTGCTTATCGTTTCAATCTCATCACGGCCGACCCTGACGACAACAAGTTTGTAGACTGTGCCATTACGGCGGGTGCCACCTATATTGTCAGCAACGACCGCCATTTTAGTGAGCTCCAGCATTACGACTTCCCGAAGGTTGACGTGCGGACGCTCACAGAGTTCCTGAACATAGTAAGGAGCATGTAAAAACAGAAGAGGAATATCAACATTCCGTTGTTCAATATCAATTCACCTATAAAAATCAAGAATATTCCTATTGAGCGGTAGGAGTCTTCATTATCAGACATCGAACATTAGTTTTTATTGGGGCGCTGTAGTTGGAGAATCTCAGCACCTTGTTTTGTATTGTGGAGGTGGGCGGAGGAAGAGGTGGAGTGACTTCTCCATGAGACGTATTGGGATGAGAAGCGTTTGGAACGTCAGGTGAAGATGCCTGGTGAGCCGATGACACTGAATTCTTTACGGGGGGGGCTCGTGAATAGGTGCTTTGCTTTACTGCAAGAGTTTGTTGAGATTTGTAATACGCAATGTCTAATACAAATTGGGCGGTATTGAGGTATCTGGAGAGTTTTGTGCTGTTGGATGCAATATTAAGCATGTTTTTCCGTTATTGGTATGGAATTTGTGATATTTTGATAATATAAAATATTGTGAATTAGAATGGAATAAGTATATAAATATAAATGGTGATTTATATAAATACAGATTTATATTATGAAATTCTATGACAGGGAAACGGAAATTGAGCTTTTGAGGCAGAATGAGCGACAGGCGGAGCAGAGTGCTATGTTCACGGTGCTGACGGGGCGCCGGCGCGTGGGAAAAACTTCGTTGGTGTTGAGGGCGTTTGAGGGTCGGCAGTATGCTTATCTTTTTGTGTCGAAAGACAACGAGGCTGTCCTTTGTAGAAAGTTTCAAGCTGCCATAGAAGAACAGCTGGGCATACAGGTCTATGGTGAGGTGGCTCGATTTCGAGACCTTTTTGAGGTCATTATGAAGGAGTCGCAGAAGAGGCACTTCACGGTGGTATTTGATGAGTTCCAGAATCTGTATAAGGTGAACTCGGCTATCTTTAGCGAGATGCAGGATATATGGGACAGGTATCATCGTGATTCTCGCTTGAATTTGATAGTAATGGGCAGCATACGCTCGTTGATGAGACGTATTTTTGAAGACGCGAATGAGCCCCTTTATGGTCGTCCTACGTCGAAGTTCACGTTGCGGCCGTTCACTATCAAGGTGCTTAAGGAGATTATTGCAGACCATTGTCCAGATTATGGCAATGAGGATTTGCTATGTCTGTATATGTTGACTGGCGGAGTGGCGAAGTATGTGGAGTTGCTGATGGATGCAGGTTGCTATACGAGGGAGAAGATGCTCAATTATGTGTGCCGTTTGGATTCGTATTTCTTGACAGAAGGACGTGATTTGATGAATCAGGAGTTTGGTGAAGAGAGCGCTACTTATTTTTCCATCTTGCAGCTTATAGCAGGTGGGTTAAACCGCCGTTCGGATATTGACGGTACAATGCAGAAAGATATGGGGACGTTTCTTCAGAATATGGAACGGAACTATCAGGTTGTGACACGACTGAAGCCGCTTTTGGCTAAGCCGAACAGTAAGACTAGCGCGTATGAGATTTCCGACCAGTTTTTGAGATTCTGGTTTCGTTTTGTGTGGCCGTATCAGTCGCTTGTGGAGCGTCAGCAGTTGCCGTTGTTGCGCCAGAATATCGCCCGGGGATATGAGCAGTTTTCGGGCAGAACGCTGGAGCAGTATTTCCAAGCACTGGTGATGGAGTCGGGAGAATACACTATGGTGGGGAATTGGTGGGACCGCAAGGGCGAGAATGAGATTGATTTGATTGCCCTGAATGAATTTGAACATACGGGGATTGTGGCAGAGATAAAACGCAACCCCAATAAGATAAGCCTTGCCGAGTTGCAGAGGAAGATAGAATGCCTCCCAGCGGCGGAGTTTGGGAGTTATAGATTGGAGCCGCATGCTCTCTCCATAGAGGATATGTAGAATTGTAGGTAACTCTCTGAACTATTCTTCTTATGAAATTCCATCGAAAGAAACAGAAGACGCCGAGGAGGTGGATTGTCACTGTCGGGTCGCTGCGGTTTGAGACACGGGAAGTGTGGTATGGGGCAAGGAGACGGGCAGAGATAGAGGCGGAGAATCTTTTCTATGAGGCGTATTGGGATGAGGAGCACCCGGAGCGACAGGTGGAGCTGTTCAGTGAGTCGTTGGCGTTGAATCCACGGGACGGCATTGTGTATCTGAATCGCGGCATTGCCTACGATGCGCTGGGCGATATGGAGCGGGCATTGGCGGACTTTGAGCAAGCGATTCGGCTGTGCCCCAAGCGGGCGGAGGCGTATAACAACCGCGGCTATTTGCGTTACAAGCAGGGGCAGTATGAACAGGCGATTCCTGACTTTACCAAGGCGATAGATCTCAATCCCGACTACGCTCAGGCGTATTGCAGCCGGGGCAGTGCCTACGGTATGCTGGGGTACCACGAGCGTGCTATGGCTGACATAGAGAAGGCTATCGAGGTAGACCCCGACTTCTTGTTGGCATACGTGAACCGCGCCGCCTACTACCTTAATCTCGACCGCGTAGGCGAGGCAGAAGAGGAGTTGAAGTATGTGCTTGAGCACGAGCCTGACGATGCCACCCGCGTGCTGGCTGAGAAGTACTTGGGGATGAGCTTGGAGTATCGGAATAACAAGCCTGTTGATTCGGATAGGAATCAATAGCAGGGTGTTTTTCTGTGTAAGCCTTTTTTAATTGTGCCGCACTTCGGCGTCGGTGTTGAAGAGGTCGTCGAGGGTGGGGTTGGCTATGAAGGGGGCTTGTTGCATACGCTCTTCGACGAAGTCGGCAATCTGTAGGAAGGTTATTTTGCCATTGATGAAACGTTGCACGGCAACCTCGTTGGCGGCGTTCATGATGCAGGGCATGTTGCCCCCGCGGGCGATGGCGTCGTAGGCTAACTGGAGACAGCGGAAGGTCTTTGTGTCGGGCTCCTCGAAAGTGAGCTGGGGATATTTTGTCCAGTCGAGCCGTGGGAGATGACTCTCGATGCGGGTGGGGAAGCTGAAGGCGTACTGGATGGGTGTCTCCATGGTGGGAACGCCCAGTTGTGCCTTGATGCTGCCGTCGATGTACTGCACCATGGAGTGGACAACCGACTGGGGATGGACGAGCACTTGGATGCGTTCGGCGGGGATGTTGAAAAGCCAGCGGGCTTCGATGACTTCGAGGCCTTTGTTCATGAGGGAGGCCGAGTCGATAGTTACTTTGCGTCCCATGTTCCAGTTGGGGTGCTTCAGGGCAGCGGCAAGGGTGACATGCTCCAGTTGTTGGCGGGAGTATCCACGGAAAGGACCGCCCGAAGCGGTGAGAAGGATTTTGTCCACGTTGCCCATCTCGCCCACAAGGCTCTGGAAGATGGCCGAGTGTTCGGAGTCGACAGGCAGGATGGGGACGTTGTTGCGGGTGGCGGCATCGGTGACTATCTGTCCAGCTACCACCATAGTCTCCTTATTGGCCAAGGCAATGGGTTTGTGGTGTTCGATGGCGCGAAGGGTGGGACGGAGGCCGGCAAAGCCCACAATGGAGGCCAGCACCATGTCGATGGTGTCCATCTCCATGAGGTCGGCAATGGAGTCCATGCCCGCAAAGACTTTTATATCGTGAGGGGCAAGGGCATCCTGCACCTGTTGGTATTTGTTGGTGTCGGCAATGGCCACGGCGTTGGGGTCGAACTCCATGGCTTGCTGTATCAGTAGGTCGGCGTTGCTGCCAGCGCAGAGCACTTCGACGGCAAAGAGGTCGCGGTGGCGGCGGATGACATTGAGTGCTTGGGTACCGATGGAGCCGGTGGAACCCAGTATAGCTATACGTTTCATTTCTTGCGTTTGTTTTTGTTCTTGCCTTGCTGCTCTTTTCGGCGTTTCTCCACTTTTACGCGGAGCAGGGAGTCGGCACGGCTGCGGCGGTAAACAATCTCTTGCTCGTCGATGGTTTCGGCGGGAGTGGTCTCGGCAGTGGTGATGGTTTTGCCGTTGATGACATCCTGAATAATGCGGATGTGCTGTTCATGTTGGTCAATGACCAGTTCGAGCGAGTCTATGGTCCTTGCGTTGCGGATGGTCTCTTCGCGCAATTCGGGTTTGATGAATCCGGGCACCAGGCCACGGAGCGGTGTGAAGGCGATGAGGAGGGAGGCGAGAATCAGCATGACGATGACCGTGATGCCGACATAGGTGAAGATGTTGACTCCCGTCAGCTCGGCTGAGAAGGTCTCTTTGAATGTGTCGGTGTCCATCACCACGATGCGGTGTTTGTGGTGCATCCGCTCGCGGAAGTTCTGCCAATTGTTAGAAAGGCGCAGCCGCAGGGCCGCGCCTTTCTCTTTTATCGCTTTCTGTTCGGGGTTGTCCATTAGAAGAACTTGTTGCGCTGGTCAACAACCTTGGCATGATCTTTCAGCACTTGCTGGATGTTGCGCAGACCCTGCATGAAGCTCTGCTGGCGCTGGCTGCGGATGGCATCGGCGGCGGGAGCGGCGGGATTGTCGCTCTTGCTGTTGACATAGACCATATACACACCGTTGGCACCTTGGATGGGGCCTACGAGGGTGTTGGGTTCGGCGACGGCGATAGCGGCTTGGACTTTGGGCTCCATGCCGTATTTGCCGAGGAAGTAGTCGTTGAAGGAGATGCTGTCGAGGGTGTCAATGGCCACATTCATCTTGGCTGCGATGGTGGTCAGGTTGGCATTGCCGTTCTTGGCCTCTTCGAGACGGGCTTTGAGCAGCTCGGCTTTCTTCTCTATGCGCACTTGGTTCTCAATGCTGGAACGCACCTGATCGAGGGTGGCGTAACCCACTTTGTAAATGTCTTTCAAGGCAGCGACGATATACATGTCGTCAGCCTCGAAAATCTGGTCAGCGACCTCGCCGACAGTGGTCTTCTCATTGAATGCCCACTGGACGATGCTACGGGCATTGTTGATGCCAGGCATGGAGTAGGACATGGCGGTAATCATGCTGTTGCGGGTCTGCAGGTTTTCAGACTGGGCGGTAGCGGTCATTTCGGCAAAGGTGCGGTTGTTGCCAGCAAAACGGTTGGCATTGTTGTAGATGTTGCGAGTGGTGGTCTCGGAGGCAGCAATGGTGCGGGTGATGGTGGCCACACGGTATTTTCTGTGGAGAGCGGTCTTGCCTGTCACTTTAACCACAAAATAGCCCACCTCGCTGGGGTGCTTCACCACGAAGACACCGCCTTCGGGAGTGTTGATAAGGTCTTCGTTCAGGAAGCCATAGTTGCCGTCAAGTTGCCATTCCATGTCGCCGTTGTTCTCATCCTTCTGGGGGTCGTCGGAGTACTGCTTCACGGCCTCTTCGAAACTCATGGCACCACTGCGTACTATGTTCATCACGCTGTCAGCAAGCTGTTTGGCCTGATCATCGCCACGGGTGATGTTGCCACCAACGCGGTTGTTGAAAATGTAGATGGCACTGGCGCGCAAGCTGTCGGGACGGTTAGCCACGTCAAGAACTTTGGCCATCATCCACTCGTTGCCAACCATGCGGGGGCTGATGAAGGAACCTGTGCCGGCTGCCATGATGGCGGAATCCATGGGCGAGCCAAACTCACTGGCCTTACGGTAAGTGGAATCGTAACTATGGTCGGATTCAGAGTTGACGAAGAAGACCACCTCTTCGGGTTCAACGGTCTGAAACTCTTCCCAAGTCTTCTCAACGGAGGCCTGGATGTCGGCAATGTCCTGCTGAGTGGGGACAATCGGGTAGACGATATAGTTCAGTTCGCGCATCTCGTCACGCAGACGGAACTCGGCTTTGTGTTTCTTGTAGTAGTTCTCGTAGTCAGCATCGGTGAGGGTAATCTCCTCGTCGGCGACAGACTGGTAGGTGCAGTTCACCGCACACACATTGCTCACCTTGCTGCCCATGTCGGCAATCTGCTGGGCAATGTTGTTGGGCATGTACATGCCGCGCGAAATCAAGGCACTATATTTTTGCTGTTTGCGGTCGGCTTTCACGGCTTTCTCCAGCTCAACCCACTGCATGCGCTGATGGGTGTCCAGGTTCTCAAAGTTGTCCACATAGTATTGGATAGCTTGGGTTTGGTATTCGCCAGTCTTGGGGTCGGTGAAGCTTTGGCGCAGATAGGGGTGAATGAAGGTGCCGACATACATGTCGTTTAACTCGGCAGGGCTCACGGTCAAGCCCAGTTTCTCAAATTGCTCGTCGGTGAGGGTCTCGCCTACAAGGGTCTGCCACACTTGGTCGCGCAACTGGTATTCCACGTCTGCAGGGATCTGGCTGATGCCCTGCTGGCGTTTATAGTTGTTTTCCATCTCCTCGGTCAGCTCGTTGAAACGCTGATACGTGACGGTGGAGCCATTAATCTTGCCCATGTCGGGGATACCGCGGTTGTTCTTGGTCAAGTCGCCAATGATGAATGCAATGATAGCTACGCCAACAACAATGACGGCTATCCATGAGTGTTTTCTAATACTTCCTATAATTCCCATTTGTGAGTATTTTTTTATTGTTTATTCGTTTTATGTGCTCGGATTTCGAAGGCTATAGTTATTGGATGATTGGTGATGAAAGACCCTTTTTAACCCCAAAACTCTAACAACCTTTTCAATCTATTTTAAGCGTGCAAAAGTACAAAGAAATTTTAGTGTACGAAACTTTTTTGTGGAAAAAAAGTTAGCAAAATCTGCATACCGTTATTTTTCAATATGTTACAGATTGACAAAAAAACCTACAATTGTGCCTCGAAAGTGAACGGAAGCAAGCTTTTCACACCCCTAATTCGCCGAATTCTGCCCCCGGCAAGATAGCACAGAACCGTCATCTCGTGTTCGCTGCACTGCTCATATTCTGCCATCACCTGTCGGCATGCCCCGCAGGGCGACGCCTCGCAATACTCGCCTTCGTTGTATCCCACTATGGCCATCGCGGTCATCGTCTGCCCTGGGTTCTGGGCTGATGCACTGTACATCGCCACCCGCTCTGCGCACAATCCTGACGGGTAGGCCACATTCTCTTGGTTGCTGCCCGTCACTATCGTCCCGTCTGCCATCTGCACCGCTGCCCCGACGTGGAAGTGGGAGTAGGGGGCATAGGCATTCAGCGCGGTCTCCATGGCCCGTTCCATCAGTTCACGCTCATCGTCGGCCAACTCTGCCACGCTGGCGTATTCGCTGTAATCGACAATTAATTCTTTTCTTTCCATTTTTTTCTTATCTTTGCAATTTAAAGATGAAAACGCTCGACTTTGGAAAATATTGTGTCCTTGGTCTTTCTCCCATGGACGACATCACCGACCTCCCCTTCCGCGAACTTTGCAAAGGCTTCGGGGCCGACTTGCTCATCACTGAGTTTATCGCCTCCGAAGCCCTCAACCGCGAGGCCGAGAAGAGTTATCGTAAAATGCGCTTCACACCAGCCCAGCACCCTATCGGCATCCAGATTTTCGGAGCTGACGAGGACGAACTGCTGCGCTGCCTTGACATCGTCGAGGCCCGCGAACCGGATTTTGTCGACATCAACTGGGGCTGCCCCGTGCGCAAGGTGGCCGGCAAAGGGGCCGGCAGTGGTATTCTGAAAGATATTCCCAAGATGCTGCGTATTACCGAGGCCCTCGTCAAGCGTTCGCACCTGCCCGTCACCGTGAAAACCCGCTTGGGGTATGACGCTGACGATAAACCCATTGTCGAGTTGGCCGAGCGGCTACAAGATGTGGGCATTGCCGCCCTCAGCATTCACGGTCGTACCAAAACCCAGATGTATCAAGGCTCGGCCGACTGGACGCTCATCGGCGAGGTGAAAAACAACCCCCGCATGCATATCCCCATTTTTGGCAACGGCGACATCATCACCCCGCAACAGGCTGTCGAGGCACGCCGACGCTACGGTGTTGACGGTATTCTGATAGGTCGTGGTGCCATTGGCAATCCATGGATATTCGAACAGACACAACGCTTGTTGCGCGGCGATGAAGAACGCACCGTCACTGTAGCCGAGCGCGTCGAGGTGTGCCGTCGTCACCTTTTGGCGGCCGTCGAGTTCAAAGGCGAGCACACTGCCATGTTCGAGATGAGAAAACACTATGGCGGATACTTCAAGGGACTCCGCGATTTCAAGCAGTTCCGCATCCCCATGGTCAACACCACCACCCTCGACGAAATCCTCCCCATTCTCGACCGCGTGGCCACATACTACACATAGTAATGTCTTGGACGGAAATAACTTGACACTTTCTTGCGCAGAAAATGCAAAAAAGAATAGGGAACAAAACAAGACGATGGACACGAAGGACCTTCATCCCAGAGTTCCGTCCGGAGTTACTACTACACTCACGGGGAGCATTGTCGCAAGACGTATGAGAAGCACGGTATCAGCGAGGCAAATCTCCATCAATGGCTGGTGGCTTCCAAAAATACAATGCAAATCAACTGCCTTCGGTGTGGATTATTCGATCCTACTTCGTGTATCTTAGTGAAATGCTGAAGATCAGCGTGATTCCATAGCTATCATAATAATACTGATTTATATCGTTATACATTGCGACCTCTCGAAAACCCTTCGGTTATGGCAGTGCACAGCGGAGGTCGGTGTGACGCACCTTGTTTTTTGGCCTTAGATGGCAGAAAAATTGAACCAGAAAGAAAAGCGTAGGTCGTGGAATAGTAGTAATTTTGCAGTCGGAAACAGACAAGATTACTGACCATTAAAATGTTTTAAAATGAAGCAGATAGAAACAATCGCAGGCGTACTTGACGCCATCGAACTTTACGCAGAGGCGGGCCGCAAGGCCAGCCGCACCATCGGACAGCAGGCCTTCACCGAGGGCGCCACGATGTCATGGGTGGAGAACGGCAAAATCAACACCGTACCCATCAACACGCTCTTCGACGTGCTGGAGCAGACGGGCGAAGAGGAGGTGACCTACACCGTCGAGGATGTCACCGTGGCGGGCAACATTGCCTTCGTGCGCATCTCGTCGTGGTTCAGCAAGCTGACCTCGTTCAACGATATGTTCACCCTGGCCGAACAGGACGGTAAATGGAAAATCGTAAGCAAAATCTATTCCGTCAAGCAATGACCTTGCGATGAAGAAGATAGTGATACTCAACGGAAGCCCCCGGCTGGAGGGCAACACCGTGCAAATGATCCGCGAGTTCCGTCGCGGCGCCGAAGAGGCCGGCGCCGAGGTGACGGTGTTCGACCTGAAGCGGATGGACATCAAGACCTGCCTCGGATGCTGCCGCGGCGGCAAGAACCCCGACAGCCCCTGCGTGCAGAAGGACGATATGGAGCGCATCTACCCCGCCTACGAGCAGGCCGACGTGCTGGTGCTGGCCTCGCCGATGTACTATTGGAGCGTGACGGCCATCCTCAAGGCCGCCTTCGACCGCCTCTTCGCCGTGGCCGAGAAAGACCCCGGCCTGCGCAATCCGCGCAAGGACGCCGTGCTGCTGATGGCCTCGGAGGGCGACACGGAGGCCAACTTCAAGCCCGTCAGCGACTATTACCACGCCCTGCTGAGCCACCTGCGCTGGAACAACCTGGGCGAGGTGAACTGCGGCGGCGTGATGAACGTCGGCGACATCAGCGGCCACCCGAAGCTGGCCGACTGCTACCGTCTCGGCCTCTCTGTCGGCAAGGATTGAGCGGGATGTAATCCTGCATTGACACACTAAAACAGCAACGGCTGCCGTCCGCAAGGATGGCAACCGTTGCTATTTTTGGGGGGCGTTGGAAAATAAATTTTGCCAATCCAAATAAATATCGTACTTTTGCAACTGCAAACCAACGAGAAATGGTTTGTCGAAAGAAAGCGCATTTGCGTTATTCTGCAGGCTGTGAACTTGGACACTTCACCGTATAATTATTGCAGGAATAATGGGAATGATTGCTTGCTTGCGTTGTATACGTATGCCCATACGATATACTGCAAGTGGAGTAATTCAAGTTCCTTATCTGCAATAAATCAAAGGGAGTCCAAGCCCTACAGCCTGAGATGAGGACAGATGGATGGCTCCACTTTCTTCGTAGTAATAATCCCCGCCGAGCCGTGGACAAAAACACAAAAAATGAAGAAAAAAACTTCAATCATCGTGCTGTCCGCAATGTCTGCTCTTTGCGTAGTGCTTCTCGCAACAGTTCTTTTCATTGGGGGCTACAAAACAAACTTTTTCAAAAAGCAGTTCGTCAAACTCGGGTGGACTGAAATAGAAGAGAAAGACAGGTCTGATTATTGGTCAGTCAGAGGATGGTATAATACGATGAAGAAATTAGACCTTGACGTGGACGTTGCTTTTTATGGGAATTCCATTACGGCAGGGAGTGATTTCCGGGATTATTTCCCCGATGTGTCAATTTGTAATTTTGGTTATCCTGGAGACGACCTGCCTGGTTTGCGATTCCGCGCTTATACTATTGCAACCGTCAAACCAGAAAAGGTCTTTGTGATGGGCGGAATAAATGGCTTGAAGCGAACTCCGTTGGATGTCTTCACCAAGCAGTATTCCCAAATGATTGAAGCCGTGCAAGAAGCGGTGCCTGATGCTCATATATATCTTCAAAGCATCCTTCCCGTCAGGAACAAGAAAACGACAAAAAAGGTGATGGAATGCAACATCATCATAGACTCATTGGCCACAGCCTACGGGTGTCAGTATATTGACTTGTTCCACCTCTACGAGAAAGACGGAAGTATGAATATGGAATACTCGAAAGATGGTACTCACCTGAAGTCGGAACACTACGACAAGTGGGCGGAGGCCATTCGAGAATATGTAATCATGTGATTTCACCACGCATACCTGCAATTTGCCGTTACACGGCTGCAAACCGACCGCGCACGGGTGCGAGGCGCGTTGCACGGCTGCTTCGGTATCCCGCACCTGTGCGGAGACCGTTTCACGCTTCGGCGGGCATCATTCCGAGGGCACACACCATCGCGCCAAGCAAAAAGAGTTTCTTCATAATAGTAACATTCATTGATTTACAGAAAGAAATCAATTAGACAATCACATACCCCTGACAATGTTCAAGAACTCGGTGAGTGTCCGCACATCGACTTTCGGGAAGTCGTAATTACGGAGTTCGCTGAAATGACGGTCGTTGCTGACTATGTAGGTCGCGCCCGCGGTGATGGCACAGTCGACAAACTTATTGTCGTCGGGGTCAGCGGTGATGAGGTTGAAGTGATAGACGGGGGTGACCTTCTCGACATTTGGCGCGTTGGAGATGGCCTCGATGACAAGCGACGTGAACTCTCGGTCGCCGGTCATGCGCATCAGTATTTCCTCGTATTCGGCAGTATCTCCGTGCTCACGCACAGCGTGTAGCGACCACGGCGGAAAGCCTGCCAGATGTCGTGGCCGAACGAGTCGGACACGATAATCGGGATAAGGCAGTTGGTGTCGAGGACAATCTTCATGACCTATTTGTAGGGGGTGCGGAAATGTTCATTGGCCATCGCGTCGAGCGATGCCTGCGACCAGCCCTGCTTCTTGCTGATTTCGGCTGCCCGTTTTTCCACTTTGCTGAAATAGTAGTCGGACAGCACTTGCTGCACTTCCTCAAGTTCGTGTTCCGACTCCATCTTCGAGAACAACTTGAGCAGATACAGCTGAATAGGATTGAATACCGTTGTTACTGATGCATCCATTGTTGCCATAATCAATATTGTTTTGCTATTATAACGAAACGGATTTGTATTTATTGCCTGCGGCGGTAGTTTTTTCTCCGCCAAAAGCAAACCAGCCTGCACGCTATCGTGCAGGCTGGCTCTACAATACCCGGCCGAGGAAGTCGCGCATCAGGGCGGCGATCTCGGTGTGGTGGCTTTCGAGGGCGAAGTGGCCACTGGGGACGAAGTGTATCTCGGCATCGGGGACGTCGCGCCGGAAGGCTTCGGCTCCGGCGGGGATGAACGAGGGGTCGTTCTCGCCCCACACGGCCAGCAGCGACGGCTGGTGGTCGCGCAGGTAGCGCTGGAACTCGGGGTAGAGCGCCACGTTCGTGCGGTAGTCGAGGATGAGGTCGTTCTGCACCTCGGCGCGGCCGGGCAGACAGACGTAGTAGTAGTCGAGCAGGTAGCCGTCGGGGCCCACCATGCCTTCGGGCGTGCCGTAGGTGTACTGCCCAATGATGGTCTCCGGCGCGTAGGCCGAGGCGAACTGGCGTCGCAGCTCGTCGGTGGGCTGCTTCCAGTACTGCTTGCGCGCCTCCCACTTCTTGCCCAGGCCCTCCTCGTACATATTGCCGTTCTGGCTGACGATGGCCGTCACGCGCTCGGGGTGCCACATCGCCAGGCGGTAGCCGATGGGTGCGCCGTAGTCGAAGACGTACATCGCGTACTGCGTGAGCCCCATCTGCTCGGTGAAGCGGTCGATGACCTTGGCCAAATGGTCGAACGTGTATTCAAACTCCGTGCGGTCGGGGCTTTCCGTCTGCCCGAAGCCGGGGAAGTCGGGCGCCACGAGATGGTAGTCCGCCACCAGTTCGGGCATCAGCTCGCGGAACATCGCGCTGCTCGACGGGAAGCCGTGCAGCAGCAGGAGGGTGGGCTTGCTGGGGTCGCCCGCCTCGCGGTAAAACACGTGGCAGTCCTCCACCTGCATTGTCTTGTACTTGATCTGTGTCATATCTTCTTTCTTGTTTGAGCATCCGGCGAGGGTCATCACCCCGAGGGCACACACCATCGTGCCGAGCAAAAATACTTTGGCTTTCAGCCCACGTTTTCTCGCCACGGCAATGCTCAAGCGAGCTTGGCATTGCTCGTTTGGCTTATCGAAAACGGTCTTCATATTGTTATCCTTTTGAAATCAATAATCATTTGTCGCCGTAGTGCCCGTAGGACGAGAGGACGAGAAGGATCACCTCGGTGTCGCGTATCTCGTAGACGAGGCGGTGCTTCTGCGTGATGCGGCGGCTCCACCGCTCGCCCTGCCCGCCTTTCAGCGGCTCCGGGTGGCCAGTGCTGGTGCGTGGATGCTCCTTGAACTCGGCTATCAGCTTCAGCGCCTTGCCGTATACCGCGGGCTCGGACCGGTAGAGGCACAGCAAGTCCTGCTCAGCGCTCTCGATGTAGCGGATTTCGTAGGTCATAGGCTACGGATGTATTTGTCAAGCTCCTCGATGCTGGAGTAGGAGTGGTACTTGCCCTGTTCGTATTCCGCGGCACATCCCGAAGTCTATCACGCTGTCGAGCTTCTCCAGCGGGTTGCCTATCTCGGAGAGTTTCTGTGCCGCATTCTCGGCGTCAAAGAGGGTCTGTTTACCTGTGGACTTGTACTTACTCATAGGTGATGTTCTTTATACCATATAACGCAGAATTATTCTTTATATTGTTGAATAATTGATATTTAATTTTTAGAGGTTACCTTAAGTAACTATTTGTTAAAAACAGGCGACATTGTATTTGCAAGAAGAGGTGAAATAGGAAGATGCGCTTTAGTGACAGAAAAGGAAAATGGATATTTGTGCGGCACGGGAAGTTTATTTGTCAGGTTTATTAAAAATCAAAACTCACGATTTGTAATTAAACTATTTTCATCTTCTTGCATTTGTAATCAATTACTTGCAAATGCATCAGGTGCAACAATGCTTAACATCAATAGTACTATTGTGGAGGATTTACATTTTTATTTACCATCAAGCGAAGAACAAGATTCTATTCTTGCCCGCCTTGATACCTTGAACGAGAAATGCAAGACACTCCAAGCGAATTATGAAAAGACCATTGCCCTGTGCGATGACTTGAAACAAGCCTTGTTGAAAAAGGCGTTTGACGGAGAAATATAAACGACTATGAGTAATATCAATGGTTTAGTAAACGACATACAAAGCGTAAGCCGCAGCCTTCAGGAAAATGCGGCACGGGCCATCAACCAACACGTTACGGCTCGCAACTGGCTCATTGGCCACCGCATCTTCCATTACGAGCAACACGGCGAAGACCGCGCCACTTACGGAGCGAAAATCCTCGAAACCTTGGCAGAAAGGCTACAGGGCGAAGGATTCTCTTACAGAAATTTGAAACTTTACCGCCAATTCTACCTCTCCTTTCCTGAACTTTTTGGCGAGGTGAAAAACTTCCTTTTGTCCAACCTCCCAATTGGGCAAGCACCGCTTGCCCAATTACAAAGTGCAGAGGATGAAGGTATTGCAATTGGGCAACCAACGGTTGCCCAATCCCATGGACAAATTCTGCAACCGCTGGTTGCAGAATCTTTGCCTTGTGAGTTGCAAGTGCCTCCTGAAAAGATTTTCAACCGTTTGTCATATAGTCATCTTGTCCAATTGCTCCAAATGAAAGACCCCTTGGAGCGGGCTTTCTACGAAATCGAGTGCATCAACGGAGCATGGAGCAGTCGCGAACTGAAACGGCAAATCGACAGCAACCTGTATCTTCGCACGGGCTTGAGCCGCAACAAGGATGCCGCCATCGCGTTGGCCAACCAAAATTCCGAAACGGTCAGCATCAAGGATGTTGTCAAGTCGCCCTATTCTTTCGAATTTCTTGGACTTCAGGCCAAAGATGTGGTGGAAGAGTCGGATTTGGAAAGCGCCATTATGGACCATCTTCAGGAATTTCTCTTGGAATTGGGTTACGGCTTCTGTTTCGAGGGAAGGCAGAAGAGAATCCTCATCGACAATGAGTATTATTTCTACGATTTGCTGTTCTACAACAGGGTTTTGCATTGCGGTGTAATCATCGAGTTGAAATCGAAGAGATTGAACTATGCCGATTTGGCCCAGTTGAATATGTATGTGAACTATTACAAGGCAAATATGATGCACGAAGGCGACAATCCGCCTGTGGGTATTTTGCTTTGTACCGAAGCCGGAAAGGAAACGGTGGAATATGCTGCACCTGGCATGGATGAAAATGTGTTTGTCTCAACCTACATGCTTCACCTCCCCCATAAGGAAGAGCTGCTCGAATGGTTGAAAAAGAGGACTTGGTAATAAAACTGTCGTTATGAATGAAAGTCAGACAAGGTTGGAAAAGATTGACCCCGCATTGAAGAAGGCGGGGTGGAACGTGGCTGAGCAGAGCCACATCATCGTGGAATATGCCATCACCAATGGCAGGGTGAGCAAAAGTGTTGCGCCGAAGCCCCTGAAGGCCGACTACATCCTGAGTTACAAGGGCGTGAAATTGGCTGTGGTCGAGGCAAAGAGCGATGAAAAGGATGTAAGCGATGGCGTTGCCCAAGCTAAGCAATATGCCAAGATGCTCAATGTTCGCTTTGCCTATGCCACCAACGGCGATAAAATATATGCGATGGATATGGAAACTGGCGATGAGCAGGAAATTCCTGCCTATCCAACGCCTGAACAGCTCTGGACTTGGACTTTCGGCGATGCTGACGAATGGCGGGACAAGTTCAACGAGCAGCCCTTGTTCAACAACGGCACGAAGAATCCACGATACTATCAGGAAATAGCCATCAACAAGACCCTTGCGGCCATTGCAGCGGGCAAAGACCGAATCTTGCTGACACTTGCAACGGGAACGGGTAAGACCTATATAGCCTTCCAAATCGCTTGGAAACTCTTCCAAACCAAGTGGAACGTGAAGAAGACAGGCAATCGCCCCCGAATCCTGTTTTTGGCTGATCGCAACGTTTTGGCCAACCAAGCCTTCAATGGGTTCTTTGGCTTCGCCCCCGATGCTCTTGTGCGCATCAAGCCCGACAGCATCAGGAAGAGCGGCAAAGTGCCTACCAACGGCTCTGTGTTCTTCACCATCTTCCAAACCTTTATGACAGGCGAGGATGGCAAGTTTGTGTTTGGCGACTACCCCAAGGACTTCTTCGACCTCGTTATCATCGACGAGTGCCATCGTGGTGGTGCAAAAGACGAAAGCAATTGGCGGGCAATCCTTGAATATTTCAGTCCCGCTGTACAAATCGGCCTGACCGCAACACCGAGGCGAGAAATCAACGCAGACACATACAAATACTTCGGTGAACCTGTTTACCAATACTCGTTGAAACAGGGCATTGCTGATGGTTTTTTGACCCCGTTCAGGCATTGCAAGATGCAGGGCACCATTGACGATTACATATACAGCCCCGAAGACGAGGTTGTGTCAGGCGAGGTGGACGAAACCAGGGTATATACCGAAAACGACTTCTATGCTGGCAATATTTATATCAAGCAGCGTGATGAAGCACGTGTGAAAGAGTTTATGCAGCACATCATACCCGATGAAAAGACCATCGTGTTTTGCTCAACGCAGAATCACGCAGGGCAAATCCGTGATATGATAAACCGCTACCACAAGGGCAATCCAGAATATGCCGTGCGTGTCACAGCCAACGACGGAGAGCAGGGCGAGCAATACCTGAGAGAATTTCAGGATAACGAAAAGACCATACCAACTATCCTGACCACTTCGCAGAAACTATCAACGGGCGTGGATGCCTTGAACGTGCGAAACATCGTCTTGCTCCGACCCATTAAAAGTATGATTGAGTTCAAGCAAATCATAGGCAGGGGAACGAGGCTTTACGATGGCAAGTATTACTTCACCATCTATGACTTTGTAAAAGCTTACGAGAACTTCCAAGACCCCACTTGGGATGGCGAACCCGTTTGTCCTGAGTGTGGCAACAACCCTTGTACGTGTGGTGATGAAGGTGGTGATGACGATGGTAATGGGAAACCAAGACCCCCACAACCCCCTAAACCTCCTCGTTTATGCCCCGTATGTGGGCAAGACCCCTGTGTTTGTGAGAAGCCTGCGAAACTTGAAATCCGTCTTTCTGGTGGTAGAGCAAGAAAGATTAAGTTTATCAAGTCTGATATGTTCTGGGGTGCTGATGGGAAACCAGTAAGCGCAGAAGACTTTTTAGCAACGATGTTTGACCAAATGCCAGAGTTCTATACCTCTTCTGAAGACCTGAAAGAGAAGTGGTCTTCACCTAAGACACGAGAGGAACTGTTGGAAAAGATGAGTGATGCTGGTTATGACAAGGAAACTCTCAACCGCATCCGAACCCTTATTGATGCTGACGATTCAGACCTGTTAGACGTTTTGGAGTATATATCATTCAATGTCGAGCCAATCCAAAGAAGTGAGCGTGTGCAACGTACTAACCCGTATGTTGAATGCCTATCCACAAAGCAACAGGATTTCGTCAAATACATTATTATGCTTTACATCCAAGAGGGTATTGAAGAACTTGGAACGAGCAAGCTACCTGAGCTACTGAATATGAAGTACGGCTCAGTTCAGGATGGCATAACAGCCCTTGGCGGGTTAGATATGGCGAAGAGTACGTTCTACGACTTCCAGCGTAACCTCTACCTAAGTTAAACTCAAAGATATAGAAAAGACGCACTTATTAAACAAGGCTAACGGAAATCGAACGTTATCATATATATGAAGCCAAGTAAATATGAATGAGGATAAAATAAAAGAAATGCTGATGAATGGTGAGTGTGTGACTTTGGAATGCAAACGAGCAAAATCCGAGGTTCCGAAATCTGTATGGGAAACATACTCTGCATTTGCCAACACTGTCGGTGGAGTGATTTTTGCAACAAAAAGATTAATGTGATATGAAGAAATATACCAAAATAAGCGTCCAATGGTTTTACAGTCTTCTGGAAAGAGGAGAGTGTGATATTGTGGATTTCAAAGAGCAGTTGGAAGACAAGAAGGTGTTTGGCAAGTCGTTGAGGAACTCTGCTCCCAAATACGACGAGATGGCTCGTGACGTGGTGGCATTTGCCAACCTGAAAGGTGGATTCCTTTTTGTGGGCATAGTCGATGAGACGAAAGATGTGAATGAGACCTTTGTGTATGACGACAAGAAGATTTTCGAACTGATAAAACAGATACAAGACAGGACCACTCCCACCATCACGCTCATCCCTCATCGGATACGTGTCAATGGGAGTGACCTTCTGGTGTTAGAGATACCTTTCTCGACACAGATGCACAGGACGTCCAAAGGAGAATACCTCATCAGAAACAATGATGGCAATCGCCCTATTGAGCCTCATGAGATAGCCACTATTCAGTCCGAGAAAGGCCTTATTGTCTATGACCAGAAGAGTTGGGATGTTTCAGGGGAATGGATGGACGAAGGTCGTTTGCAGACATTACGAAGGATGATTGAGACCATAAACAACGAAAGTCCATATTTGGACAAGACCGATGCCGACCTGCTCGATTCGTTTGGAATGGTCAAAGAAGAGGATGGAAGAATAAAACCTACTACTACGGGTATTCTCTTTGTCGGTAATAACAAAGCACTCCGAGAGTTGCCCTACTATGAGGTGAAGTATATCCACTACTTCGCTGATGGAACCTATAAGCCATACGAATATAAGGGGAACATCATAGAGGTTGCAAGGGATTGTTTTACCCAGTTGAAAGCAGAAATCAGGCAAAGAGAGTATATCTTCGGTCTGTTCCGTGAATATGTGGAGGACTATTCAGAGATTGTGATTCGAGAGTTACTTATCAATGCCTTGGCACATCGGGATATAAGCCGTCAGCAAATTATTGAGATTCGGAAATACGATGACGGTGGCTATCTTGAATTTGAGAGTCCTGGCCAGTTTCCGGAAGGGGTGACGGTCGAGAACTATCTACGAAAGACCAATCCTCGAAATCCCAATGTGATGGATATCTTACGAGAGGTTGGTTTGGCCGAAAAAGCCGGTAGTGGCTTTGACAAGATTTTCACGGATTTGCTGAAGAAGGGAAAACCGCTGCCGGAACCGGAAGAGACCGACACTTCGGTTGTTTTCCGTATAAAAGCAGAGGTCTCATCCGAAAAACTGATTGAGTTGTCGCTTCTTTACGAGAATCAAACCGGGAAGTCTCTAAAACTTGACCAGCTGTTTGTATTGTCAGAGATAGCGAGACGGGGTAAGGTAAAGCTATCCGAATTGATGGAATCACCAAACATCAGTTCCTACCGCTTGCATACCATTCTGGACAACCTACAAGATTTGGAGTTCATTGAACCAACGGGGAAGACCTCTGGACTGTCATATATTCTCCATATTACAAAGAGAAAAAGCACTGTGGATAAGGTGGATTATGTGATGCAGAAGAAACAAGAGAAGGCTCGCCAGAAAGAAGCAATACTACGGTATATAGACGAGATTGGCAAAATCAACAATCCAGAAGCCCGTGCCCTGCTAAAATTACAAGATAAGGATGCTGCACTCGTTTCCAAATTATTCAGAAGTATGTTGGGAAAAGAAATAATGATTGTTGAGAAAAAGGGTAATAACAATATATACTATGGAAGGAGTGACTTCTTGTCTAAATAGTCGTTTCCACTTTTGCTTGCAATGTCGTTTCCATTTTATTAGTGGAAACGACAAATGAATATAAGATAAAAGATTGAAAAACAAAACACTTTTGTTCATAGTGCTCAAAAAGTCATTTCCAAGGTCGTTTCCAAAATCAAATGTCGGCAACTTCACAGGTGGGCAGCAAACTACAGAACGAGGACTTGGTGAATGACCTTGAAGGTGTTTTGGAACAGATGGACCTTTTGGAAGGCCCTACGGAGAAAAGGTGCATCAAGAACGTGGCGGCTATGATGTTCTGTGAACATCCCGAAAGATTCTTCAAAACCACCCAAGTGGATATTGTGATATTCCCCGAAGGCCGGGAGAACAACCCTGGCAATATCATTGAGCTGCCGACCATCAAAGGCTCCGTGCCGATGATGATAAGAGATGCTATGTCATACCTGCGGACGAATGTGATAAAGGAGCAAATCAAGAAACAGGCCGACGACGAACATTCAATACGGTATTTCAACTATCCGTATCAAGCATTGGAGGAAGCTGTAGTGAATGCCTTGTACCATAGAAATTATAACGAGCGAGAACCCGTTGAGATTACAGTCGAGCCCAACCGAATCTCCATCTTGAATCACGGAGGTCCCGACCACTCCATTCCGTTGGATGTGGTGAGAAAGGCACAAACGCTCCGTTGCCGGAAATACCGTAACCGCCGATTGGGTGAATTCCTGAAAGAACTGGAATTGACGGAAGGTCGAGCCACAGGCATACCTACCATACAGAGGAAACTGAAGGATAACGGCTCTGCATCAGCCACAATCGAGACTGATGAAAACCGCGCTTATTTCTTGATAGACATCCCCTGCCATCCAGACTTTGTTGAGGAAGACTTGTCCCAAGTTGAACTCAATAATAATGAGCAACTTGAACAGAAGTTGTCCCAAGTTGTGTCCCAAGTTGTGTCCCAAGTCAAAGGGGCAGATTTTGGACTTATCGTAAAGGCATTTTGGGCACTTCAAGAAGAGATGCCTATAAGTGACTTGATGAACATATTGAACCAATCTAACCGTACCAGATTTAGACAGACGTGCTTGAATATACTTTTAGACACCAATCTTGCCACTCCCACAATTCCAGACAAGCCGAATTCGTCAAAGCAGAAGTATGTGCTGACGGAAGTCGGTCGGAAACTGATTAAGGATTGTGCAGCAAAGTAGAGTGTGGTTGTTTCCAAAAACGAACATTGTAAACGAAATCGTGCAAACAGAGGATGGTACGCCTAATAATGTAAAATACAATAGATTAAAGTAAGTTTTGTGTGCAATTTTGTGGCGTATAGGTCAAATTGCAGGATGATTTTTTGTACTTTGTCTCAATAGGTCAAATTGCAGGATGGCCGAATGAAAAAAGTTTTGTATCTTTGCCGCGCAGTCTGAAGCATAGCGGGGCTCTGCTGGGGAGCAACCCCGTGAGGAATAGGGCTGCGGTGAATGACGACAAGTCATGCGAGAAACGGCTGCTTGTAAATGGGCGGCCGTTTTCTTTTAATGACATGTTAGATTTCACCCAATGCCAAGAAAAACCCACTGATGAACCGCTTGCGGTTCTCCTTTGACATCCCGCTGTGGTTGTTGAGATTC
>JAFVCA010000047.1 GCA_017479705.1 Bacteroidales bacterium | reverse complement strand
GTCGGGGTGAGAAGACTCGAACTTCCGGCCTCCACGTCCCGAACGTGGCGCGCTAGCCAACTGCGCTACACCCCGCAGTAGTGTCCTGGCAGGGACTCGAACCCTGGACCCATTGATTAAGAGTCAATTGCTCTACCAACTGAGCTACCAAGACAACTTAAATGCTTCGAGCTACGAGTAACGGGTACATCGTGCTTTTGGCTTTATTACTATTTCAAATTACTCTCACCAGTTTAGTACTCCGGGTGGGACTTGAACCCACACGCCCTTGCGGGCAAGGGATTTTAAGTCCCTCGTGTCTACCATTCCACCACCAGAGCGTTTTGCTGTTTCTGGTCTCACTTGTTAGGTTTGGTGACCTTGGAGCGGAAAACGAGACTCGAACTCGCGACCCCGACCTTGGCAAGGTCGTGCTCTACCAACTGAGCTATTTCCGCAGAAAAAACTACCATGAAGAGCGGAAAACGAGACTCGAACTCGCGACCCCGACCTTGGCAAGGTCGTGCTCTACCAACTGAGCTATTTCCGCATTCTGCTTTTGCCATTATTTCAAGTGTCTCTGCCTTCAAAAGCGGGTGCAAAAGTACAAACTTTTTTCCATTCAGCAAAACTTTTTTTGAAGAAAAATCACAACTCACTCATTCCCAAAAGAAAATTTTTCCTCCTTAGAGCCCACCCATTCTCACAAAAAGGTCTTTTCGGTTCCTGCTTTTGCGTTTTTCGCCTCTTTGCGCCCTGCAAAAGTCCCTCCGCAACGGCATATCCCATCGGGTCACTTCTTTGCAACCAGTTTCTTGATCTCATTCAGTTTGAGCAGGGCCTCTATGGGTGTCAGCGTATCGATGTCTATATCCAGCAGTTTATCCCTTATCTCCAGCAGCGTGGGGTCGTCAAGCTGTATGAAACTGAGCTGGTAGCCAGCACCCGTTTTGTCCTCCTCTGCCTTCTTCTTCGCCTTTGCGGCCTTGGGGTTCAGGTCCGAAATCTTCTCACTTTTCGATTCGAGCAACTCCAGCATGCTGTTAGCGCGTTTCAGCACCTGCGGGGGCATACCTGCCATCCGGGCCACATGGATGCCAAAGCTGTGTTCGCTGCCGCCCATCTCCAGCTTGCGCAGGAAGATGACCTTGTTGTTCACCTCGCGCACCGAGATATGGTAGTTCTGTATCCGCTCATACTGGTCAGCCATCTCTATCAGCTCATGGTAGTGTGTAGCGAACATCACCTTGGCCCTTGCCTTGGGGTAGTTGTGCAGATATTCCGTGATTGCCCAGGCTATTGATATGCCGTCGTAGGTCGACGTGCCGCGTCCAATCTCGTCCAGCAGCACCAGGCTGCGGTCGGAGACGTTGTTGAGGATACTGGCAGTCTCATTCATCTCCACCATGAAAGTCGACTCACCCGAGGAGATATTGTCCGAGGCCCCAACGCGAGTGAAAATCTTGTCCACAATGCCAATGTGTGCCTCCTTGGCGGGGCAATAGCTGCCTATCTGCGCCATCAGCACTATCAGTGCCGTCTGTCGCAGCAGGGCCGACTTACCCGACATGTTGGGACCCGTAATAATGATTATCTGTTGTGTGTCGCGGTCAAGGAACACATTGTTGCTCACATACTGCTCACCCAGCGGCAACTGCGTCTCAATGACAGGATGACGACCCTCTTTAATATCTATAGTGGTATCGTCCGACAGTTCCGGGCGGCAATAGTTATTGGCCAAGGCCACCTCTGCAAACCCTTGCAGGCAATCCAACCGCGCCACAATCTGGGCATTATACTGTATCGGCTCCAAATAGGCCATCAAGGCCGAAAGCAACTCGGCATACAGCTGTGCTTCGAGGGTTAGAATCCGTTCCTCCGCTCCCAATATCTTCTCTTCATACTCCTTCAGCTCCGGCGTGATGTAGCGTTCGGCGTTAGTGAGGGTCTGTTTGCGTGTCCACTCCGGCGGCACCTTGTCCTTGTGCGTATTCGTCACCTCAAGGTAATAGCCGAAGATGTTGTTGAACCCCACCTTCAGCGAAGGAATACCCGTCCGCTCACTCTCGCGCCGTTGCAATTCCATCAGATACTCCTTGCCCGATCCTGCCAGCGAACGCAACTCGTCCAGCTCGCCATTCACCCCCGCAGCAATCACGCCTCCCTTGTCCACCTTCACCGGCGGGTCCTCCTGTATCTCACGGTCAATCCGTTCATATATATTTTGGCAGGGATTCAGCTGCTCCGCCATCCTGCGGAAAGCCTCATCATCCACCCTCATGCAGAGCTGCTGTATCTGCGCAATAGCTCCTAACGACCGCTTCAACTGCTGCAACTCGCGGGGATTGATACGCCCGACGGACACTTTCGAGATAAGCCTCTCCAAGTCCCCCACCTGCTGTATCTGGGGCATCAGCTGCGTGGCCATGTCCCGGTTCCGCACCAAGACGTCCACCACATGCAGCCGGTCCTCAATGGCCGCACGCTCCTTCAGCGGCATGACAATCCACCTGCGCAACAAGCGCGAGCCCATGGGCGTCACAGCCTGGTCCATCACGTCGAGCAGCGTCCGCGCATTGTCGTGCGGCGAATAGACCAGTTCCAGATTCCGCACCGTGAACTTGTCCAGCCACACATACCGTCCCTCTTCTATCCTATTGATAGTACAAATATGCTGAGTGCGGTCGTGCTGGGTGTCCTGAAGGTAGTAGAGCGCAGCACCTGCGGCAATCACACCCTCTGTCAGTTCCTCTACCCCGAAGCCCTTCAGCGACGTGGTGCCGAATTGCTTCATCAGCAACTCGTTGGCAAACTCGCTGGTGAACACCCAGTCGTCAAAGGTATTGGTGTAATACTTCTCCGTGAAATGGTCCAAAAACCAGTGCAGTTTCTTGCGCTGCAACACAACCTCCGAGGGGTGGAAGTTCTGCATCAGCTTGTCGATATAGGCCAAATCCCCCTGCGCCACATAGAACTCGCCCGTGGAGACATCGAGGAACGAGATGCCGTGAATCTTGTCTGCCAGATGAAGCCCGCAAAGGAAGTTGTTCTCCTTGACATCCAGCACCATGTCGTTGTACGACACGCCGGGTGTCACCAGTTCGGTTATGCCGCGCTTCACCAAACCCTTCACCGTTTTGGGGTCTTCCAGCTGCTCACAGATGGCCACCCGCAGCCCGGCTCTTACCAGTCGTGGCAAGTACTGGTCGACGGCATGGTACGGTATCCCTGCCAAATCGGTGTACCCTCCTCCCCCACTCGCCTTGCGCGTAAGGGTAATACCCAGTATCTGCGACGCCTTGCGGGCATCCTCACCGAAAGTCTCATAAAAATCCCCCACCCTGAACAGCAACATCGCGTCGGGAAACTTGCGTTTCATCTCGGCGTGCTGCCGCATCAGCGGGGACTCGTTTTCTGCGTTCTTGGCCATATCTGTATCAATGCACCTCTTAGGCGCATTGGGTATTAACGCCACCCAAGGCCTTTTATTGCCCCCTCACTGAAAAATAGCAAGAATTTTTATCCAGGCAATGCGAATTCGAGTCCTCCCTTTTGTCAAGATTAGAGTACACTTTCTCAAAACGTGACCGTTTTTTAGTATTTTTTAACTCTCACCTATATAAATCATAGAACACGGTACAATCCGAAAGCGCAGTGCCCACTTTTTAGATTTTTCTGCTGCAAAGGTACGACTTTTTTCATATACCATTGCAGTTGTCTAATTTCAGGGGAGTATTATACCTCCTTCGGTCGTCAGGGGTCATTTGTCCAACATATCCCGTTCACTTAGCCCTCTCCCGTTGGACAAACAAAGCCCGAAACAAGGGAGGGCGAAACGGCAAAAAGCGGAGCCGCAACGGAGGGAGTGTTAATTCAATTGAAATTGAAAATTGAAAACGGAAATATGACTATCCGCATTATTCCGAAGAAGCCTCGTAGAGGTTTAATCTTATTAACCCCAGAGAGCCATACCATTTGGTGTCCCGGAGGGACGCGATTTTAACATTTCTGTTCTTTGCGTATAATCGTAACGGATATGCGTGAATGTGTTAATGTGTGAGTCGTGCTTCAATTTTCACATTTCAATTGTTTTCAATTTTTCATTTACTTCTGGGCGTAGCTTTCGCGGTCGGAAAGGATGTCGCGCAGATTGTTGTAGGCCCAGTCCATCAGCTGCCGCATTACGGGCATGAAGCTGTGGCCCCGCGGCGTGAGGGCATATTCCACCCTTGGGGGCATCTCCGGGTACACCGTGCGGCTGACGAGGCCGTCCGCCTCTAATCCGCGGAGGGTGGAGGTGAGCATCTTCTGCGAGATGTCGGGGTTGGCCTTTTCGATGTCCTTGAAACGCATGGGGGTGGCGGAGCTGTTCAGCGTGTAGAGCACGGCCAAGGCCCATTTGCTGCTGATGCGCGCAAGGACGTTGCGGATGGGGCACTCGGGGAAAACGGGGTCTTTGATGAAACTTGTATTCATGGCAGTTACTTGTTTGCTGGGGGTTGGTGATGAGCGGTCTGCACCTCCGAAAGGACGCTGCCGATGGGCTCCGTGAAGGGGATGAAACGGCTGATGCCTTGCACCGACGGGTCGGGATAGTCGCGGTTGAAGCGCACCAGTGTTGTGTCGGGGAACAGGGAGGCCATCTGCTCAAAGGGCAGACGGATGATACCGGGAGTGTTGAACCCGATGCCAAACTCCAAGAGGAGGAGTTTGCCGGAGGATGCGCCGTGCACGAAGTCGGTGTAGCGTTTGGATTGGCGGTGCCAGCGATAGTCCTCCACAAAGGTGTCGTCGACGCGCAGGTTCATGGCCACTGGCTGCCCGTCGGGCATGCGGGGGATGAGCGACGTGGGGATGCGGCAGTCATGGATTTGCGGCAGGGTTTGCATCACCCATTCACGGTTGCTGACCAGCGTCTTGGGGCTGCCCGTCGCGGGCTGGAAGAGGCTGTAGTCGCCCTGGGTGGCGAAAATGCGGTCCGTGTCGAAACCGGAGAGCTCGAATTGCGCGTCCGTGTTGGTGGTGACGACGAAGAGGTCCTTGCCTTCTAAAAGTCCTGACAATTGCCTATAGAGCGGCGTGCCCCCTGTGCGGTAGCGGCAGAACCAGATGTGCTCGGCCCAGTAGGCCCACCGCTCCTCCTCGGTCTCGAAGGGGTAAAAGGCCGAAGTGTAAAGATCGGTAAAGCCGTAGCGGCGAATCCAAGGAGCGAACAAGCGCCGAAAATCCTCCCCGGCATAGTCTAATCCGGCGGCAGTGGAGAGGCCGGAACCTGCACCCACAATCACAGCGTCCGCCGAGCGCAGAGCGTGGCTTAGGGCTTCAATTCTTTCCCAATAGGGATCTGTACGCATCATAATCTATTTGTTTAAATACGTCAAATACTACTGTTCCTAATCGCAGGTGCGTCCCAGCATCGACAAAATATTGTCTTACCGCACGGACGGCAATCTCGGCAGCGCGGTGGTTGGGGAAACGAAACTCGCCGGTGGAGATGCAGTTGAACACGATGTTCTCCAACCCATGGCGTTCCGCCAACGAGAGGCAAGAGGTGTAGCACGCGGCCAGCTGTTGCTCCTGCGCGGGCGTGGGGATGCCGTCGGGGATTATCGGGCCGACGGTGTGGATGACGAATTTGGCGGGCAGATTGTACCCTTGGGTGATGCGGGCCGAGCCAGTGGGTTCCTCGCCCTGGACAATCGCCGCGCATTCCAACCGCAACTGGATGCCCGCAGCGGAATGGATGGCGTTGTCGATGCAGCGGTGCATGGGCACGAAACAGCCCAACATCTGGCTGTTGGCTGCATTGACAATGGCGTCGGCGCGCAGACGGGTAATATCGCCTTGCCACAAGCGGAGGGAGTAACGGCCGGTCTGTTCGACCAGTTCCGTTTCCGACAGCTCGACCACGCCCTTGTCGGCCAGCTGGCACTGCAACTCGTAGTCTTGACAGGCTATAAGCCGGTCCGACGCAGGCCATGGCGGCCTGATATTCATCAGGCTGCGCAGAAGGTGCTGCTTCTCTTCCAAGGTTGGGGGCAACGGGTAATGGAGCCCCTGCTCCTGCAACAGCTCCATTATCAGGCAGTCAATATTCTGCAACCTGTCCATAACGGTTATTTGGGGGTTGCGGTCCGTTACCAGGTCAGAGGGGCGGAGAGGATGTTGCCGTCGGTCATAGGGCTGTCGGCCTCGCTGAAGACGTTGGCCTTATACTGAATGCAGAGCATGGTGAGGTTCTTGCTGCCAGTGTTTTTGAGAGCGCGACGTCCGTCGGGGCTGACGCGGACGATGGAGCCTTCGCTGACCGGGAATTGCTCGCCGTCGACTTGGTAGGTGCCCTCACCTCTCAGGATGAAATAGAGCTCCTCGTGGGTTTTGTGGGTGTGGAGGAAACCGCTGTCCTGACCCGGAACAAGGGTCTGGAATGAGAGTTCGCTGCCGGTTGTGCCCAAGGCCTGGCCGACGAACACTTTGCCCTGAATGACGTTGGGACCCATGGGCAACTCGTGTTCAATAATCTGATCGATAGTTCCGACATTGACTGCGGCGTAGTTCTTGCCGCTCTTGATTGTTTCGATTGTTCTCATTGTGTTTGTTGTTTAAATTTCATTGCAAAAGTACGAATTATTTTTCAAACAACAAGCAGCACACAACCACGTTCGTTACTTACCTTTTGGTATGTAACGGCAAAAAGGTTAGCATGACCCCTGAGTGGTTTTAACATTGTTTAACCGAAGCCCGCGCTGTGCGCGACTGCAAAAACACTACGGTAGGCCTTTGGAAAGGGCTCTTTTTCAGGTTGGGGAAACAGTTTTTTCATCATGTGGGAATTTCTTTGTATCTTTGCACTCGGTTTGGTCGCCAAACAGGCGTGAAAAGGGAATGCCGTGAAAGTCGGCAACAGTCCCGCTGCTGTAAGTCCTTACGAACGGTGTTTCAACCATAAAGCCACTGTGTTGCACCATCGCAACATGGGAAGGCATGAACACCGCAGGACAAGTCAGAAGACCTGCCAGACCGTTATTTAACCGGCTTCGAGGAAAGGCACGTAAATAGAAATGAAGAAACAGAAATATCTAATACCACTACTGATACTATTGTGCGGCACGGGGAGTACCCTCTCCGCACAGGACACCACCCGCAGTGCTGTCACGCTTCCGGCCGTTAGCATCATACAGACCAATACGCGCCCTGAAACCATCAAGGCCCAAACGCCCACGCAGGTGGCATCGTCAGAGAAGATGGAACAACTGGGCGACGCCCAACTCAGCGACGTGCTCCGGCGCATGGTGGGCGTGACCCTCAAAGACTATGGCGGCATAGGGGGGATAAAGACGGTCTCGGCCCGAGGGCTTGGAAGCCAATTCAGCACCCTGACTATTGACGGCGTGGCCGTGACCGACTGCCAGAATGGGCAGGTGGACCTTGGACGCTATATGCTGGGGAATAGCAGCTATATATCGCTTTCCAACGGGCAGGTTGACAACTCGCTCAATTCCGCCCGCGCCTATTCGGCTGGCAGCATTATAAACATGGAAACCCATGAGCCGGAATTTGGCATACGCCCATTCAATCTGCGGTTCGGCCTTGAGGGAGGCTCCTTTGGGCTGTTCTCTCCCACACTGGCCTACGAGAGGCGGATAGGAAGGCGCCTCTCCCTCTCTTTTTGGGGCAATTATCTGCGCTCTGAAGGGAATTATCCCTTCACATTATATTATACACCGGGACGCACGGACAGCTGTTCACGTGAGAGAAGGGAGAACTCCCAAATAAGAATAGGCACTGCTGACGCGAACATCTTCTACCGTTTCAACAGCAGTAACCGACTTCACATCAAAGCCCACTACATGAAGGGGTTTCACGCCCTTCCAGGTCCTGTAATCTACTATACGGTTAGGGGGTCGGAACATAGCGAAGAGCAGCTTTTCTTCTCTCAAGCACGCTTTCGCCACAAGGGCAGAAACCTCGATTTCCAACTATTGGCAAAATATCAGCAAAGCCAGGATGTATATGCCGACACGGCGGTCTATGGCATCGGAACCCTGCGCAATGACTATCTACAGCGGGAGGCATACCTCTCCCAGACGTTCCGTTACCACACCGGCGATGCATACAGAGACTACTTCAGCCTGAGCTTTTCTGCCGACGAGGCTGCAAACCATCTACTCAGTAACCTCAGCAAGCACAACGACGTGCTACGATTCTCCGCCTTGGGAGTTCTTTCGGCTGAATATATAGCCCATTTGGTTCCTGCCTTTGACGGTCTTCGTGCTTCCGCCAATGTCCTTGGCACATGGATTCAAGATCGTGAGCAGGGAATTTCTCCTGTTTCATATTCACGCTTTTCACCCTATGTCGGTTTCAACTGGAACCTCAAGCGGTTCACCTTCCGCTATTTCTTTAAGGAGAACTATCGCGTGCCCAACTTCAACGAGTTATACTACTACACCGTTGGCCATTCCCTCCGTCCTGAGAAGGCACTTCAGCACAACGTCGGGGTCACCTATCGCAGTGCCCCCATCCCGCTCAAAGAGGCTGTGGCCGCCTATACATCCACCGCAGACGTATACTACAACCGCGTTGCCGACAAGATTGTCGCCATTCCCATGCAGAACATGTTCCTCTGGTCCATGATAAATATGGGCAAGGTAGAGATTCTCGGCTTCGACCTTACCGCCAATGCGACCCTCCAAACCCATTCCGCCCCCCACACCCGCTTAGACCTCAGCTTGGGCTACTCCTACCAATATGCAGTGGACCGCACCGACCCCGCCAGCAAGACCTATGGACACCAAATCCCGTACACTCCCCGACACAGCGGCAATGCCACCCTCACCGCCACAACGCCATGGGTCGACGTCGGTCTCTCCCTCATGCTTGTCGGCGAACGGTACGCCAAACAGCAGAACACCCCTGCGTCACGGGTGCCTGGCTACGTAGACCAAGGGGTGACGCTCAGCCGTTCCTTCGACATCGGCAGAACTCAGCTCAGAGCCAAAATACAAGTGCTCAACCTTTTCGACGTTCAATACGAAGTGGTGAAAAGCTACCCCATGATGGGACGCAACTATCGTCTTGGACTCACATGGATAATCTGATACACTGAAACCTAAAAAAATCAAAACAGAATGAAACAACACATCATCTCCCTTTTATTGCTTTCTGTCATCCTTGTCGCAGGATGCAAAAAGGATCCGAAACCCGACACCCCTGTCACGCCCGACACAACCTCCGCACCCGCCTATCTTCTCAACGAAGGCTCGTGGGGCGGCAATGATGCGGGGATTAGCCTTGTCAACCTTAACACTGGCGACATCATCCTCGACTGGTTCGACGCTGCCAATGGCCGTGGAATTGGGGACCTCGCACAAGACCTCGTCCATTACGGAAACCGCCTCTATGCCACTGTCTTCACATCCAATACCCTCGAGGTCATCGACCCCGCCACAGGCCGTAGCCTCAAACAGATAGACATGGGCAACCGAGGACCGCGCTACATTGTCCCTAAAGACGGCAAGATTTACGTCTCCTGCTACGACAAAACCATTGTCCGCATCGACACGCTCTCCCTTGCCATCGAGGCAGCTTGTCCCCTCAGTGGCATGCAGCCTGAACAGCTCTGCATCATTGGCGACAACCTCTACGTCTGCAACAGCTGGCAATATGATGCCAACGGCAACTCCATCTTCGACAGCACCGTCTCCGTTGTCAACCTTGCTTCTTTCTCCGAGACGGCACTCATCACCGTCGGACAAAACCCCGGCAGAATCAAAGCCCTTGACGACCACCGTTTCATCGTCTCCTGCTCCGGCGATTACGGCCAGCACCCCGCACAGACACTCATCGTGGACCTCAACAGCAACACTCAGACGCCTCTTCCCATCGCTGCCACCAACTTCGACCTCTACAACAACACCCTCTACTTCTACTGCACCTCCTACGATTCCCAGAGCCGTCCCTCCGCATCCATCCACAAGTTAGACCTCAACACCCTCCAATCGGAACCCATCCTGCAAAACTATTGGGCTGACCTACCCTACACCTACTGCATCAACATTCAGCCTTCCACTGGCAATCTCTTCGTCTGCAACAGCCCCTACACCTCCAACGCCGACCTCTTCATCTTTTCGCGGGAAGGCACACTCCTCCACAAAGTGGAAGGAGGAATCCTCTCCTCAAAAGTTGTCTTCTGACAAAGTTTTTTTGTAATTAAAAAAAAAGTTGTATCTTTGCATGTTCAAAACTATGTCCCAAAACATAGTCCGAACATGCAAAGTTCATTCATTCTGAAACAATAAAAGGTTATAAATGAAAAGGATATTTCTCACCCTCGCCTTGGCAGTCTTCGCGTTCTCAGCCAATGCACAGTTCATTATTAGTGCCAACATCGGCGGCAGCAAGTTCTCCGGCGACACCACCATTCACACCCAAGTCTCCGTGGCCACCAGTTCCGAAAACGACACCACCATCTACCCCGTTGCCACAACCAATCTGACCGCCGGTCTCAAGCTCGGCTACAAGTTTGGCAAGGCTCAGGTCGGTGTTTCCGGCTCTTATTCAATGTACAACCTCGAGAACCAACCCCTTGACCCGACTATCATCCCCATGATTAGTTCCCAGTTCCCCACGCGGTGGGCTTCCACGGGTTTCATGTCTTCTAAATACGCGACCTTCACCGTGGCCCCCTATTTCCGCTACGACATACTTACCGCCGGCGATATTGCTCTCTTTGTGGAACTCAACCTTTTCTACACCTCAACCCTCAATCCCGTCATCGAGCAGGCTCACGTCTACAACTACCTCATTGGGAACCCGATGGTCAATGTTTCCATTGATAGTAACAATATCCCTATTCCACGCACCACCACCCAAATCGGTGCCCGCATCATCCCCGGCATCACATGGCAACTCGCCAAGAACTGCGGTATCGAGCTCTACATGGACTTCCTCTCCCTTGCCTACACCTACACCAAAACCCAGCGCGTAGATCTCAACTGGCAGTTCAGCATCAGCGGCATGGGTGAGCTGGAAGGCTACACCTACACTGCCACCACCACCAATACCAAAACCACCGAAATCAGTGGTGGACTTACCGGCACCCCGCTCCTCACCGAACAAGGCATAAACAACTGGGTCCGTGCAGGTTTTTATTTCTCCTTCTAAGTCTTTCTGAATCATGAAAAAAATACTTTTCACCCTTGCCTTTCTCCTCTCTGTCCAGCTGGTACACGCCCAGTTTGTGGTCAGTGCGCAGTTGGGCGGTGCCTTCACGCAAGGCCATTCCTCGTTCGAATCCCGCTATGACGGTCCCAGCCCCCTTACCGGACAGGACACCACCATCATCGATACCGGCAGCTACTCGCCCAACAAACCCATCTCCCTCTCCATCGGAGCAAAGGTTGGCTACCAGATGGGCAAACTCCAATTCGGTATAGCTGCCATGTTCGGCTATGCCCGCACCACTGGCAACTTTACTATCGAAGAGTTCAACCTCCGGCACCCCACCTTCGATTTCGCTTACCAACGCCTCAACCCTCCCTACGACAGCCTTACCGGTAATTTCTCTCAATACCGCACCCATTTTTCCATCACTCCCTACCTGCGCTACGAGCTCATCCAATTGGGCGACATCGCATTCTTTGCCGAACTTGACGGCTATTTCAGCAAAGTCAATACCGCCAACCGCCACGAGCGTCTCGACTGGTATCACCGCGAGCTCCACCACACCATCGACACCTCCTACAACATCCCCGAATCCTCCGTCTCCATCGGATTCAAGATTCTCCCTGGCCTCAGCTGGCAGCTGTCACCCAAATGCTACATAGACCTCTACCTTGACGTCCTCGCTTTCAGTGTCGACCACACCACCTTCTCCAAGACCACCGTCATTGAGGAATACGACTACACCACCACGCCCCGCGTCCTCTCCCGTGTCACAACCAGCGAGTTCTCTATCCACTCCAACGAGATTGGTTTCGCTATCAATGGGTCTCCCCTCGTTTCCAATCGCAACTGGGTGCGTGTAGGCTTCAATTACACGTTCTAACACCCTGCGCCCTATCAAGCCCTCTTCATCATTTGCAGTGGTTCTTCTGCTGCTTCTCCCTTTCTTTGCCACAGCCCAGCAACCCGTGGTTAAGCGGCTTGCCGACTGGCTGTCGCCCTCCGTCCAACTTTCCGGCAGTGCACAAGGGCTTGCTCTCTATCGCAACCACGCCGTCATGCTCCGCCACGGTGGCCAGTGCGTCATCCTCGACCTCTCCCGCCACCACGCCACAGCCGTGTTCCAACTGGAAGGCAACCGCACCCACTGCAACAATGCCTCCTTTGCCCGGCTCCGACCCTACGGCGACCCCTTCCCGCTCCTCTACATCTCCAGCTGCTTTGCCGACAAAGCCTGTCTCGTCACCCGTCTCACCCCCTCCGGCTCCTCCATTGTCCAACGCATAATCTATCACAGCAACGCCTTCCCCATTGCCCAGGACTGGTGTCTCGACCCCGACAGCAACTACCTCTACGCCTTCGGTGGGCGCAAAGGAGGCCCCATGGCACTCAAAAAATTCCGTCTTCCGGGTCTTCACACCCCCGAAGTCATACTCACCGACAGCGATGTCCTGCAAACCATCCCCATCAACTGCGTCCGCGTGGCCCAAGGCAGCAAAATCCACCACGGCTATGCCTATCTCCCCGACGGCGACAGCCCTGGCAATTACTGGCTCCACATCATCCACCTTGCCTCTGGCCGCGAAGTCCACACCATCGACCTCAACCCCATCGGACTCGAACCCGAAGGCATCGACATCCAAGGCTCTTGGATCCATGTCAGCTTCCACTCGCCCGACCCCGCCGACAACTGCATCTACCGTTTCCGCAATCCTTTTTAATCCCTCCCACCCACCCTGCTCCTTACATCAGCAACGTCTGTGCCGCTGCCGAGGTGCCATACCCTGCCAGCAACAACCCTATCAGGTAAGCCAGCGTCTTCAACACAATGACCCACCAAGGCGACGCCTCCTTCGAAGCTGCCGTCAGCCCGTCGATAATACTCTGGGCCTCCTCGCCCGTCACGTGCTGCTCCCGCAACACCCGTTGGGCTTCACTTACTGCAATTTTGATACTCTCTTTCATTACTTTGTTCTCCTATATTATGAGGGAGACAAACATCCCATGCCTGTCTCCCTCGAGTTCAACAACAACGCCTTACGGCTCAATAGTGGCCGACACCAAATCATCCACATTCGGGGTCAGGAACTCATCCTGCTTCAGGCCGCCATAGCTCTGCACTGCAGCCTCAATGGCCTCGTCACTCTGATAGCGGCTCAGCAACGCATTGTTCACCACAAAGAACTGCGTGGACACCTTGGTGCCCTCCTTGGTCAGACGGCTGTGCACCACGGCTATGCCACCGTTCACCGTGCCGCCGACAGACAGCTTGCCTCTCTCAACGCTGAAGAAGTTCGCCTCCACCAGATCGCCCAACAGCGTCATCTCGTCGTTCACGTCCAGCGTCAGCTCAATGGCCTCAATGGTCACACGCGGCAGCCCTGTGGACGCATCCTGATGTTGGTGGGCAACAAACACCGTCAGCTGGTCGCCGTTCTCCCAGCCGGGGTTGTGGTCAACAATCGCCTGGCTGAACGTCTTCACCGTGGTGCTGGCCCCGATGGTCATGCCGCCCATGCTCAGGTCGGTCACCGCCACATTATTGTCCCCAAGCTGCACATCGACGCCGGGCAGCGAGCCGCGGGTCACCTGATAGCCAGAAACCACACAGCCACCCTGGCGTGCCTCGTCGGCAGTCAGCGCCACCGAGTTGGCACCGAGGTTGACACTCATAAACTCGTTGTAGTCGCTGTGCCCACGCGCCTTGCCCTCAAAACTGGGGTGAAGCGTGTCCGAAAAAGCACGGTAAAGATTCACCAGATTGGCCCAGATCACCCTGCGGCGCATCTGCCGGCGGGTGCGCGTCGGCACCGCCTTCTTCTCAACCTTCTCTCTCACCACGGTCTTGCCACCCACACGGGCAAAAGTCAACTGTCCGACACTCCCTCTCAAACGGGAGATAATACCTGAAAAAATAGCCATAACTACTCTACTTCCGGAGCCCGCCCGGTCCTTAGTCGGGTTGTTTAGTGGGCTCCGCATCCCTACGGAGGGGACTATCCACTGCCTCTCGGCTTCGCGCGCCAACCGTCAGCAGCCTCCGTCCCTCCCTCGAAGACGTTGCAAAAATAGTACCATTTCCCGACCACCAACCCGCTCCCTACCTCATCCAACCCCGCCGTTCCCGTTCCATCACAATATGACCCACACCGTCATCTCCCGTCCCCACCCACAACCATGAAAAGCCCCCAAATAACGTCCCAAACCCAAACCGAAAGTCCAAATATGACCAAAGACGCACCAACCTCCCCTCTACAGTGAAGCCAGGTGTATGCCTCTATAACTGGCTATTACTCATACCCCCAGCCCCTTTCAAAAGGGGCTGGCTGGCGCGGTTGTTTTGCCCCTCTGATACGATTACATCTGGAGGGGGTGAACTCCTTTTGTTTTCATGAAGGTTTGACGTTCCTCCAATTGTCATTTTTCACTTGCAGGATTGGCGGCTACCCTTTTGTCCAACCCCGAAGGGAGAAATGATGGGAAAATGAAAGACAACTGGCCGTGAAGGAGCGGACCTGCGGCGGGAACGGGGGAATCAACAAACGGGAGTGGAAAAAAGGTGCTACTTTTTTTATGTGTTAGGAAAAAAAGTAGTATCTTTGCAATTTGAAATTCTGTAGCTATGGATGCACCTATCATATCGCTAAGAGAGGTGGCTATCAGCCACGAAGACGGCCCGCTGCTGTCGCACGTCAACCTCACGGTGGCGCCCGGAGAGTTTGTATATCTCATCGGGAGGAGCGGCGCGGGCAAGACGTCGCTGCTGCGCACGCTCTATGCGGACCACGACATTGACAGCGCCGAGGAGGCCTCGGTGTGCGGTTTCGACTTGATGCACATGAAGCATCGGCAGGTGCCGCTGCTGCGCCGCAAGGTGGGCATTGTGTTCCAGAATTTCCGTCTCTTAAAGGATCGCAATGTGTATGAGAATCTGGCCTTTGTGCTGCATGCTACAGGATGGAAACGCGCGGAGATTGACAAGCAGATAATGAACACGCTGAAGGCGGTGGGCATTGAGGAGAAGGCGCGGGCGTCGGTCTATCAACTGTCGGAGGGTGAGCAACAAAGGGTTGGCATTGCCCGTGCGCTGATTAACAATCCGACACTCATTCTGGCCGACGAGCCCACGGGGAACTTGGACCCTGCCACGTCGTCGGACATTATGCAGCTGCTGGTGGACTTGAACAAGCAGACGGGCACGACGATGCTTATCTCGTCGCACGACTTTATGATGATTGACAAATACCAGTCGCGGATGCTGGTGTGCGAGAACGGGTCGCTGCTCGACCCCCAAGGAAGCTGAGCACCCCCAGCCGGCATCGCCCGACGGACAAATGCCAAAGCACTGACGTTGAGTGTATGCCGCCACGGAAAGAATATTAGGTAATAAACAACAATAAAAGACGCGAAGTTGCGTTATGTAGGTGTTTGAAAGTTGAAAATGAAGATGAAGAAACATGTTTTGATAATCTGTTTAGCTGCGCTGATGCTTGTCCCGGCCAGCAACGTTCAGGCTCAATACCGCAAAAAGAGGGCCACGACGGAAATTGCCAAGGACGGCGAGAACAAGCGCCAATGGCTTGGACGAACGGCTGATACAAGCTGGCGTCCCACGCTGGGCGGCCTTTACGAGCAGGTGACCAACACCGGTGCCAGCAAGAAGGGCAAGAAGACGGAGCCCATCATTGACCCGTCGGGCAAACGCAAGGTGCGCGAGTCGGCCTACGACACGGTGTGGAAATTCACCTCGTTCGATGCCAAGACCTTCTATTTTATTGATTATGACTACAACCGCTTCCGTTCGCTGAAATGGGAGCGCGACAAGGAGCGCGACTGGGGCAAGTTCGACCCGGTAATGGACTACCTCTCAAGTGCCGGCCGCATCCCGATGCACTTGTGCGCGGTGTTTGCCGTCAACCCGTCCATCAAAGACCAGGATCTGCACGACGAACTGGTTGCCACGGCACAGATGGAGGCCGTCATCTCGCTCGACTACTTCCGCGACATTCTCATCGAGAAGGAGATGAAGAACAAGGTGAGCTACAAGGTGGCCGAAATCGACTGGCGTTATTGGAAGGATGAGGCTTTCTACACCGAGGAGCAACCATCGGAGGACCTGATTCGCGTGGGACTGATTTTTGACTTCAGCTCGAAGAAAATCGACCTGCTGCCGAGTGCAGCGCAGGGTTCGAAAGCTTTCCCTGAAATCAAGTTCTTCCCCAACGACGCCACGATACAGGAGTCGTATGTGCCCGAACTGGACGAGCTGGCTGCCTACCTGAAACAGGAGAAGGGCCTTGAGGTGCTGCTGACGGGCTATTGCGACAACGTGGGCACGGAGACGTACAACACCGGCCTTTCACGTCAACGCGCCGTGGAGGTGAAGAAAGCCCTGGTGCTGCGCGGCATTGACGAGCACCGCATTGAGGTGCTGTACAAGGGCGAGGACGACCCCGTGGGCGACAACAACACCCTGAGCGGTCGCATGGCCAACAACCGCGTCACCGTGGTCATCCAGTAAACACAGCGTCGGCTGGAAGAAATCTCAACATTAGTTGGGTAACAAGGAAATATACAAGAAGTTGTGCGAAACAGAGGGGTCTGCGATTCCTCTGTTTCTGCAATATTGGTGGATGGAGACGGTTTGCGCCGGGAAGGAGTGGGACGTGGTTCTGGCCATGGCACCTGACGGGACGGTGGCAGCGGCCATGCCCTATCTGGTGGGACAGCGGTGGGGTATGCGCTATGTGCTTCAGCCACAGCTGACACAGTACTGCGGCCCATGGTACAGGTCGGAGAGCGTGATGGGCGATGCCTCTGTGCAGTTTTCCAGCTATTTCAGCCACCATGGTTTCCTTTTCTTCTCGCAGAACTTTGCCCCTACGCTGAACGGCGCTCGCCACTGGGGTGAATACACATATACGGAGCGCATCACCTACAGGATTGAGGACATCTCCGATCCGCAGCGGGTGTTCGAAGGGTTCGACAAGCAACGGCGGCAACGCCCCATCCGTCGAGCGGAGAAAGTGCTGACTGTGGTTGAGGATGTGAGCCCCGAAGAGTTTGCCCGCTTCCATGCAGCCTATTGGGCTTCAAGGGGGCAGCACGACCTTCTGTCGCAGGAGTTTATCATCAATGTTGTGCAAACCGCACTTTCTCGGCGGCAGGGATTACTACTCGGTATTGCCGACGGCGAAGGCAAGCTCCATGCCGCACGGTTTGTGGTTTATGACAACAAGAGTGCCTACTCGCTCCTTTCCGCCCTCAACCCCGAAGGACATCACAACGGAGCCTCGGCACTCCTCTTCTGGCGGATGATCGAAAGACTTTCGAACCATACACAATCCTTTGATTTTGAGGGGAGCATGGACCCCGGAATTGCTTTCTCCTACAGTCTCTACGGTGCACGGCACGTGGGCTACCAGCATGTGGTATACTACCGCAACAGACTGGTGGAACGGCTGCTCCGCGCACTAAAGATGAACATTTGACAATCCGACTTTTATCTTTCAAACAAAGTGAATATAAAACTCATCGTCATCTCAAAGACCGACCAGCCCTACCTGCAAGAGGGCATTGACATATATGTCAAACGGTTGCGGCACTATACAAATTTCGAAATCGAGGTGATTCCCGCACTGAAAGACCAGAGAGGATCGTCGGCGGACGAAATCAAGGAGCGCGAGGCGGCACTGCTGCTCAAACGCATGGAGGGAGCGGACCGCATCGTTCTGCTGGATGAACACGGCAAGGAACACACGTCGGTGGGTTTCTCACAATACATGCAAAAACAGATGAACGCCGGCATCCGCTCGCTGGTGTTTGTGGTGGGCGGAGCTTTCGGGTTCGCGCCCTCGGTCTACGCCGCGGCCAGCGACAAGATTTCCCTCTCCCAGATGACCTTCAACCACCAGATGGTGCGACTCTTCTTTGTCGAACAGCTGTACCGCGCCTTTACCATCCTACGCCACGAGCCATACCACAACGAGTGAACAAACGCCCACAGCCGGAAGGCTGCACTTACCGGCACCAAAGCCAACACAAGTATACGAATAGACTACCACTCAAGAGCTTTACTCTTAAAGGCAAACAGGAACTGTTCCCCCTCTCTATTCAGAGAGTTTTTATTACATCAATGGAAAGGCCTGTGGCCTGAGCAATGGTTTCTGGCGGAAGGCCCAGTTGCTTCATGTTCCGCGCCACCTGCATAACGCCCTCCGTCATACCCTCAGCACGGCCCTCAGCACGACCTTCAGCTTTCCCTTCAGCAATACCTTCTGCTCTGCCTTCTGCTCTGCCTTCTGCTCTGCCTTCTGCTCTACCCTCTGCTCTACCTTCTGCAAGGCCTTCCGCTCTGCCTTCTATACGAGCCGTATCCAAAACATCATTCTCGACCATCTGATTCTCAATGTGGTGTTCGTAGATACGTTTCTCCTTATCGCTCATATTCATATAGAGCAGCTTCTTTCGTGCCTCTTGGAGACCCGGTGCACACGTATCTTTCTTAATCCTTCCATTCTTCAAGTATTCAATCCATTCCTCCAAAGGCGTGGTCGCAACCTGGTTAAACTCGTTGACGCGGATGATGAAATACTCAGGGAATATTTGCTGAGGAGTACGCATACGGAGCGTATCTGCTTCGTAGTCTGTGATTTCAAGCGTGTCGTTTGTGTGCACCCCCTTAAAGGTCGTCACCCCATGGTACAAATAATCCTTCCCTTTGCCCATCGGGAAGTATATAATGTTGATTGAGTACACTTTCTTCACCTTCTCGTACCTATCCCCAAGGTGCATGTTGTCCGTAATGACCTTTGACACACCATAGAGAATCCGCTCTAAATAGTACCTTTCGCGCGACAGTTGCACTTCGACGATGATATACTCACCCTTGCTGTTGCGCGCCATCACGTCCACTCGGTTGTACTTGTCCTGTTCAGACTCCTGATTACCTTCGCTCTCAAGGATTTCCTCAATGACAACCTTCTCACCTATCAGCACCGTCATCAACCCTTCGAGGACATCGAAGTTGGCCTTGTCGCGCAACATGCGCTTTGCTGCCCAGTCAAACCGGATATATTGTTCATTAATCATACCATACCAACGCAAGATTGGAGAAAATATTGTGTCCCCGCAAACGATTTTCCGCCAGAGGAGTATTGCCTCTGGGACACAAGGCATCAAAGAACCTTCTTCAGCGGTGCCGTGCGGAAGGCCATTGTATCAATGTAGCGGCCATCCTCACCCTTCAGCGCCTTTCGGAACTCGCCGAAATTGCGATGCTCCATATAGATTACATTGTACACGTCGCCCACATTGTCAATAAAGTGGGCATCACTGTCGGTGATGAAGTTAAACCGCTTCAGGTAGGCGAACTTCTTCAGCATCTCCTCCCGCGTGGTGAACCGATTAATCTCCAACCCATCAGCCTTCAAGTCCGGCGGGACAAAACCCAGCTGGCTGGTCAGCGACGTGGTACCTTTGTTTACATGTGCCGGAACAAACAAACCGCCAATGCGGTGCACCTCCTCATAGATGCCCTCGATGTCCACATCTATCGCATTCAGCAGGTGATACTCCTCCTCACCCACAATCTCATCGTTCTCATCCACAATCAGCTGGTAGCCGAAACGGTCCTCATCGTTGGGGATAGGCGGCAAGTGTGCATCAAGGAACTCCTGGAACTCATCCAACTGCTCATCCGTCTCGAAATACGACAGGCAGTGCGTCTCCTCCTGCGAGGTGACCTCCACACCGCCCAGCACAAACAAGCCGTTGTCGCGTCCTATCTTCTGCGTCACCTTCACCTGCCTCGTCGTGTTGTGGTCACTGATGGCAATCATGTCCAGCCCACGCGCCAGCGCCCGTTGGACGATAGCCGAAGGGCTCATCTCCAAATCGCCGCACGGCGACAGCACCGTGTGAATATGCAGGTCGGCCTTAAAAGGTGTCATGACGTTCCTTTCCGCGGCGCGAAGCCGCAACAATCAGTTCTTCAGCAGTTCGTAAATCTTACCAGCCGTCTCGAAAGTCTCCATCGTGGTGCTCAGGAAGGGTATTCCCTCCTCGTTGCTCTGCTCCAGGGTGTCGTCCGAAGCCGTCTGCCCTTTCACCAGAATCACGCATGCCAGCTCCTTCAGCGAGGCAATAGCCATCACATTCTTGTGTACCTGCAGGGTCACCCACACATTGCCCATCTCGGCATTGCCCATCACGTCGCTCAGCAAATCTGACACGTAGCAACCCTCTATCTCGCGGTCCAGCCCGTTGGCACCGGACAGCACCTTCAGGTTCAGTTTTTCTACAAGTTCTCTTACATTCATAGTCGTTGTGTTTTTTGTTTCGATGTGCAAAAGTACAATTTTTTTTCCAATTAAGCGTTATTCCTGCGAAAAAAAACTTAAAATCCTCAAAACACATGCAGTTCAATCTCACCTATAGCGAAGTCGGACAATTCATTCTCGACAAAACCGGCAAAGAACTTCCCCTTGCCTACGGCGGTCCCCACACCCTCCGCATCTCCTACAAAGTGCCCCTCATGGGCTCCGTTGGCCTCGATGTCAACGTCGACCGCATCAACGGCTCCGACATATTCCTCTCCTACGGCGGCGGGGCCGGTGTAGAGTTCATGGTACGCACCGCCCTCGGCCAGTTCAAGAAACAGCAGCAGGGAGCCGACATCCTCGACATCCTCGACGGCAACCGCCTCATGCTCGCCCTCGGCCGCAGCAGCCAGCTCGGCCCCGTCTTCGACCGCATCACCCTCAAAGACATCCATTTCGATGAGCACTCGCTCATGGTGGACTTCGTTCCCAAAACCAACTAACACACCTTCTCCCTCACGCCGCCACGTCATCCCCTTCTCAAAGAGGCCGGAGGCATGAAGCACGATAATTACTGATTATTAACATCCAATCCCCACCATGCAACTACACTACATCTACCACAGCTGCTTTGTGGCCGAAGAAGCGGACTGCCTGATAGTCTTCGACTATTGGCGCGACCCGCAGGGGCTTCTTGCCTCCCTCCTCGGCCGGGCCGAGGGCAAAGAGGTCTACTTCATCATCTCCCATTTCCATCAAGACCACTACAACCCCGACATCCCCGACTGGTGCGCCACACACCCCGGCTGGCACCTCCTCCCCTCCTACGACACCGTCCGCCGCCGCCACATCGACAAGAGCCTGCCCCTTGCCGTGCTGCGTTTCGGCGAGAGCGTCAGCACACCTCATTTCCAGCTCAAAGCCTACCGCTCCACCGACGTGGGCGTCTGCACCCTCCTCACCCTCCGCGACGGCACCACCCTCTTCCATGCCGGCGACTGCAACAACTGGCGCTTCCCCCCCGCAGCCAATCCCACCGATGCCGACCTCGTCAAAGTGACCGACGACCAGATGGAAAAACTCTTCCTCTCCATCCTGCGCGACATCCGCCACGACCTTGTCAACTCCGACAGCGGCAGTCCATTGAGCCATAGCGCACTGCCCACCATCACCCACGCCATGTTCCCCGTCGACCCGCGCCTTGGGCAAGAGATGCTCCGCGGCGTCTTCCAACTGCTCAACTCCGTCCACGTCCAGCACATGCATCCAATGCACTACAGCTGGGGCCTCGACGCCTAAGCCAACCCACCATTCCTCCAGTCCTCAATCATAGCGGAGAAGCTCTTCCTGCCGAGCTCCTCCGCTTTTTTGGGGTTCGACAGCCGACAGCTGCCCCACAGTTCTCCCCGTTCCGATAGGAAAAGTGTTGGGCATATATGTGCTATATCGGCGGGAAGGAGCGATGGAACAAAAAGAAAACATAAAACCTGTTAAAAAAGTGTCACAAATTTGATTTTTCCCGTCTTAATGTCGAGGGAGCTGGAAGTACGCACCGTTAAAAAATCATAAAAAAGCCACACTTGGGGGTATCCAAACAGGGGGGAAAGACTCTTATAGAGCAGAGGCATGGCAAAAAGGACGGTTGTGCACCGGTGAGTTAAAGTATATTAAAATCTGTGAGAAACAGCCACCTCGAACGTCAACAGGAGGTGAGGACGCTATCGGACAGAAAGGCCGATAGCCGACAACGGAAACTTAAGAATCAAAACAATAATACAACAATTAATACACGAAATCATGAAAAGACAGACCCAATCCTCCTTGCGCTGATAGTGTCCGCAGCCGGAACGCTCAGAGCGCAAAGCCCAACAGAGAGCATACTCCTGATTGGCGACACAGCTAACAGCCAGCTTGTCACGAACGTCAACCGTATGCCGTGCCTGAGCGGATTCGACAGCTACACACAGCAATTGGTGCTGGGCACGGAACTGAACGGTGAAGCCATGATTACGGGCATCGACCTGTATTGCGGAACGCCGAGCAGCACCGGCCGCCCGGGATGCACCATCTATTTGGCCAACACCTACGTACAGCAAATGGGGAGCAGTCTGGTACCCTTCAGTCCTCAATTCAAGCAGGTGGCCGTCACCTCCTTAGCCTGTACCACGGGATGGAACCACTACGCCTTCGACACGGCCTTCCACTACAACGGTCTGGGCAACCTTATCGTGGCTGTGGACTGCCCCTGGGGGACGGGAGGCAACTTCTATTGCAGCCAGAACGGCACGGTTTTGGCGTGCTTCACACGCAACCGCCTCTCCAGTGTAACCGCCACGACAGCAGTTTCCGGCAGCACTATGCGCAACATCATGCGGCTGCACACACTGCCCGTGTCCGCGCCTGTGGCCACCTGCCCGGCACCCACGCTGTGGGTGGACTCGATAGGCGCCACGGCAACAAAGGTCAGATGGAGTCCCGGCTATCAAGATACCCTGTGGACGGTGGACTGCATCACTGACGGCGACACGGCTTGGCACACCAGCGGCCCCCTGTGGGGCGACACGTCGTACACCATCACCGGCCTCAATCCCAACAGCCACTACACCGTCCGCCTCACAGCCTTCTGCACCGACACCTTCACCAACGTAGACAAACACCTGTTCACCAACTGCACCCCTACAGCACTTCCCTATGCCGAAGGGTTTGAGGGCATTTGGAGTGTGCCGAGTTGCTGGCGCACCGTCATCGGATGGAACAACACCCATCCCGCCATCGTCTCGGGAGGCTCATTTGGAGCCAACCGCAGCCACAGCGGCGACCACGGGTTGCAACTCAACGGCGGCACCGTGATACTGCCCGCCTTCGACGCACCCGTGGACAGCCTTGAGCTCTCCCTCTGGACCCGCAATGGCCAAGCAGCCACCAATCTGACCCTGAACGTGGGCGTGGTGACGGACCCGTTGGACATCACCACTTTCGTACCCATCGACACGGTGGTCCTCCTCAACTCCGGGGAATGGACACCCGCAGTGGTCCGTCTCGACAGCTATGCCGGCACCTACGGTCTCATCGCCATCAAGTGCGGCAGTTCGGGAACGTACATCTACCTTGACGACATAGAGGTACACCGCGCAATGCCCTGCCAGACCATCCTGAACGTAAGCATAGACCAGATTGTCGACACGGCTGCCGTGGTGCACTGGGCGGACAGCGACGCCGTCTACTACGAAGTGGCCTACGGTCCATCAGGTTTTACCATCGACTCCACCTACATCGTCACCGACATACGCACAGACAGCCTCTTCCTTGGCGGACTGCTGCCTTACACCCTTTACGATGTCTACGTGCGCTCCTACTGCGGCAGCTACAACACCAACTGGTCGCTGGTACGGCAGTTCCGCACCCTCTGCTCGCCGCTGGACACGCTGCCCTATGTCGAGGACTTTGAATCCTATCCCTCCAGTTCCTCGCCATTGGATATCCCCTGCTGGCGCGGCACAACCGATATGAACACCTATATTGTCACCCCTTCAGGCGGCGAGACGGCACACAGCGGCCTGCGGGCAATGCGTTTCGTTTACGACATGTACACCTCCACCACGACCAAAATCATACTGCCCCATGTGGACACCGCTGCCTACGACATGGCCTCGCTGCAGCTGTCGTTCTGGGCCGCCAACGCATTGGATACCTACAACCGCTACGACGACGCACGCATCGTGGTGGGCGTAATGTCCGACCCCACGGCAGACTCCACCTTTGTTCCCATTGACACGGTAGACATCATTGGCGGAGAGTGGCAACGCTATGACATTCCGCTGAACGGCTACCGCGGCGACGGGGCTTACATCTGCATGCGCGAATGCCCCGGCATTGGCACCCACGGCAACAGCTGGGCGCTTGTGGACGATGTGACCATCGGCGTTGCCAACGGATGCCCCTCAGTGACGGGCATGCGCACCGCCGGACTGACAGCCACCTCGGTGACCGTGCGTTGGGCCGGGGAGGACACGGCAGCACGCTACCAAGTGTTCCTTGACACCTCGCTGTCGGCCCTGCCCACCGGCTCCTCGTGGCTGACCGAACCCTGCTACACATTCGGCGGGTTGGACACCGGCACAACCTACTACTGCTGGGTGCGCACGCTCTGTCCCAAGGGCGACACCTCGGCATGGGAAGGCCCCTTGGCCGTGAGGTCCTCCACCTGGAACATGCGTGCCAACCGCAACGACACGCTGACCATGTGCGGCGTGAGCATCTATGACGACGGCGGCGCCAACGGCGACTTCAGCCGCCAGACATCCACACTGGTCATCCTTCCCGACATGCCGGGACACCTTGTCACCCTCAGCGGCCGTTCCCATTGCGGCAGCAGCTCGGAAGTGACCATCTACGACGGCATCGGTACATCGGGTCCCGTGCTGTGGACCACCGGACTGAACAGCTATTACCAAGTCACCTTCGGCCCAGTACGCTCCACAACAGGTCCGCTCACCCTCCATTTCAATGGCTCGACAGCATTCTACACCTACGAAGGCTTTGAGATGAACGCCCACTGCATCCCCGACACCTGCATCATACACAACCTACAGCTCGACCCCGCTGTGCCGCCGTCGGACACCGCGGTAGCACTCACTTGGCAGTGCAACGGAGCCTCGCTCTACGAAGTGGAATACGGTCCCGTAGGCTTCACCCCCGGAACAGGCACAGCCGACACCACCACTGCCAACCAATACACCATCGCAGGGCTGAGGAGCCTCGACCGCCGTGAAGTGCGCGTGCGCAGCATCTGCGGCGCGGGCGACACGGGCGAATGGGTTTCGGCCATCTTCACCACCGCCCTGTGCCCCGACGCCACCATGCGCGACAACTGCGACAGCCTCTACTACCCCTCCGGCAACCCCTCGCTGCCCATAGGCTTCAACGGCTCACCCTACAGCTATGTGCAGACCCTCATCGACTCCGCCGACTTGGCGGGACTCGAAGGCGGCATCACTGCCTTAGCATTCCAGCCCTTCAACAACATTGCCGCCGACCATCAAGGCCGCATATCCGTCTACCTTGCCAACGTGCCGGACACCGCCTTCACCTCCGGCCCCATAGTGCCTGATGCCGGGCACCGCTTTGTCCGCGTTATAGACTCCGCCGACTTCAGCCACCCCGGCACCACCGAGTGGCAGTTGCACAGTTTCGACCGACCCTTCATGTGGGACGGCCACCAGAACCTCCTCGTCGCCGTGCTGCGCCGCGACGGCGGCAGCGGCGAACGGGCAGAATATGCCTCCCACTACACCTATTCCGACGTGGTCAACAACGTATACCGCAGCTACATCCTTACCGGCTGGGGCGACATTGACATTGACAGCGCACGCAATGTCTCGCCCAACTATAGCGGCTACGGCTCGCCCTATCGCGGACACATCCGCCTCTACACCAACACCTGCGCTCTGCCCCTTTGTCCCGTTCCCACAATCGACAGCGTCACCGCCGACCACGAAAGCATCACCGTCAGCTGGAGCGGCACCGGGGAGAGCTACCAAATAGCCTGCGACATGAATTGGCCCGCCACCGTCTATCCCGCCTCCACACCCCTTCCCGCCACTGGGGGCAGCCACACCTTCACCGGCCTTATGCCCAACACTCAATACACCATCTCCCTGCGGCAAAGCTGCACAGCCGACAGCCTTGGCCACTCCGCCTGGACCTACGCCACTATCACCACCGCCGACTACGACTGCCCCGCACCCCAAGGCTTCACCGTGGACAGTGTTGACTACACCTCCGCCACCCTCAACTGGGAACCTGCGGGCAGCGACAGCCTCTACCAACTCCTCCTCTGGCAAGAAGGCTACCGCGCCGTCAGCCACACCGCCCTTGGGAGGAGCCTCCGCGTGCAGGACCTCCATGCCGGAACCACCTACCGCGCCACCCTGCGCGCCTTCTGCGGCACAAACAGCCAGATTGCGGGGCCCTACGGCGACACCATCCAGTTCACAACCTCCTCCTGTTCCACCCCCACAGGCCTCTCAGCCACAAACGTCACTGCATCTACCATCACCCTCACCTGGGATGCCGACCCCGCGGAGCATGGCTACCGACTCGAATACGGACCTGCGCCCCTCGTGCCGGGGATGGGCACCGTCGTCACACCCTCCGGGACCAGCCACACCCTCACAGGCCTCATGCCCAACACCGAGTATGACATCTTCCTCAGCACACTCTGCACCGATAGCGTAGCCTCCGACCCAGCGGTCCTCACCCTCCGCACACAGCAGGATGTGGGCATCACCCCCACCACCCACACGCCGTCAGGGCTGCAATGCATCCTCACACCCAATCCTGCCAAAGGCCGCACACTCCTCACCGTCACCGGCTGGAACCCGACGGAAGGCAACACCCTCCGCGTCACCGTCACCGACCTCGCAGGGCGCGACCTGCACACCTACAACATCAGTCCCTCCCAAGTGCTACCCATTGAAGGCTTAGTGCCGGGAGCCTACTTCGTCCGCATACAAGGACAAACCAGCCACACCGTCCGAAAACTGATCATCGAAAACTGAAAAATTGAAAGATGAAAAGTGAAAAGTGAAACGGGATGCCGACATGGCTGCCCCGTTTCAATTTTCACTTTTCAATTTTCATTTTAAAAAACGCCGGTGTGAACAAGATTACCACCGTCAAGCACTCCAACCGCCCCATCAACATCAGCAGTGAGCACACCAACTTGGCGGAGAGCGTGAAATGGGCGTAACACCCAAAGCCGCCGCTGGTGCCTAAGCCGGGGCCGTAGCCCGTCATGCAAGCCACCACCGCCCCGATGGACTCCGTAGCGTTGATGCCGCACACCATCAGCAACATGATGCCGACGAAACACACCATCACAAAAACCATAAAACACACCATCACATTCGTGGCCAATTCAGGTCTTACAGGCGTCCCATTCAGCCTCACGGGACTCACCGCCCGCGGATGCAGCCGGTCCCGCAACGTCTTGCTCACATGCCGCACCAGTATCAGCACCCGCATCGCCTTCAAGCCCCCCGTAGTCGAACCCGCCATGCCGCCGCACATGCTCAGCACCACATACAGAAACGTCACCGGCACCCACCAGCCCGACGTGTCCGCAACCAATGAGCCCGTCGTCGTCAGCACACTCACCGTCTGCACCACCCCGCAGCGCAACGCATCCCCCACGCCGTAGCCCATCTTCACTACCAATGAGACCACCACAAACAGCGAACACACCACCGCTACCAGCAGGTAGAAACGCAACTGCTCCACCTTGTGCCGCAAGCGGTCCCAGCGAAACGTAAGCAAGTTATACAACATCGCAAAATTCACACCGCTCAGCAGCATCGCCGCCGCCACAATATACTGCTGCCCGTGCGTCAGCCTCTCCAAACTATTGTTATAGATCGAGAACCCTCCCGACGAGATATTCGTAAACGTGATATTCACCGCATCCCACACCTGCATACCGCTCTTGTACAGCAGCCATACGAACACCCCCGTCAGCAGCACATACACACCCAGTGTCTGCCTCACCGTCGCACCCATCGTAGCCGACTGCTTCCCCGTGTTGTCCGCACCCGATGCCTCAGCCGTATACAAACTATACTTATTGATACCCAAACTTGGCACCACCGCCAGCACCAGCAGCACAATCCCGAAGCCCCCGAACCACTGCGTCATGCTGCGCCAAAACAGCACCGAAGCCGGCAGCCACTCCACCGCGCTGAACACCGTCGCACCCGTCGACGTGATGCCACTCATTGACTCGAACAGAGCATCCTCCACCCCCGTCAGTGTCCCAGTTGTCAGGAACGGCAGCATCCCGAACAGTGCCAGCACCACCCACATCAGCACCACCAGCAGATAAGCCATCCGCCGCGCCCTCAACACCCGCGCCTTGCCGAACGTCACCCGCAGCCACAGCCCCACCGTCACCGTAAACGCTCCGCTCAGCGCAATGCTCCCTGCCGTCCCGTCGTCAAAATGCAACGCCGGAACCAGACAGGACAACATCAGCACACCCTCAACCATCAGCACGATGCCCAAGAACCGCAGTATATACTTCATATCACCCATTGGAATGCGTTAATGTGTTAATTCGTAAATGCGTGAATCAATTTTTAATTCTCAATTTTCTATAGTAACTCGGGCTCAGCACCGCCACCAGGGCAAACAGCTCCACACGTCCGGCAATCATCAGCAGTGCCAGCACCCACTTGGCCACATCCGGCAACAGCGCATAGTCTAAGCTTCCGCCCAACTCATTAATCAGCGGCGAGGGACCCAGATTACTCACATTCGCAGCCGCCAGACACACCGCGTCGGGAATCGAGCAACCGCACAACGTCAGCACAAACCCTCCCGCCACAATAAACACAATATACAGGAACACAAAGGCAAACACCTTGTTAATATAATCGTTCTCCACCACCTGTCCGTTCACCTTCACCCTGAACACCACATTCGGGTGCAGCATCCGCGTGAAATAATTCGCTATATACTTCATGATAATCATCACCCTCCTCAGCTTCATGCCTCCGCCTGTGCTGCCGGACATGGCACCCGTCACCAACAGCGCAAACGTCAGCACCCCCACCACTACTGGCCACCGCTGCGGAGCGGGCGTATAGAAGCCGCACGTAGACATCGTTGCAGCAATGTGGAACACCCCATAGCGCACCGACTCCTCCCAGCCGTTCCCCGCCACCACCAGTGCCGCCGTACACACCGCCACAGCCAACACATACAGCAACACATACATCCGCAACTCACCCTCCCGCCACAGGCCACGCCAGCGCAACGTCAGCACCCTGTACAGCACCGCCACATTCATCCCGCTCAGCAGCATAAAAAGCGTCAGCGTAGCCATCACCCCGCTGCTGCCCGCAGCCAGTTCGCTGCCCACGCCATGCGTCATAAAGCCTCCCGTCGACACCGTGCTGCACGCCGTGCACACCGCATCCACCACACCCACGCCCTGCACCCACAGCACCACCGCCATCAGCACCGTCATCAACCCGTAGGCCATCCACATACGCCTCACACTCCGTGCCAGCCTCGGATGCAGCCGCCGCTGCTGAGTGCCGGAAAACTCCGCCTCATACAAACTCCCTGCACCCATTCCTACCCTCCGCAGCAACGCCACCGCCAGCAGCAACAGCCCCAAACCGCCGACCCACTGCGTCATGGCGCGATACACCAACATCGACACCGGCAGACACTCCGGCCGTGCAAACGTCGTCGACCCCGTCGTCGTGAAACCGCTCACCGACTCGAACACCGCATCCGTCACCGACGTCGACACCCCCGTAAACAAATACGGCAGCGCACCCACCACCGGCAGCACCGTCCACACACACACCGTCAGCCAATAACTCTCAACCCCCTCAATGCCGGAAAGCGAAAGCTGGAAATCAAAGAGCCCCTCACCCCCAACACCCGCTGCCTTGCGCCGCCTCCATCCCACCATATTCCTCAGAAACAAACCCGCCATCAGCACCACCGCCGCCGAAAACAGCAATGCAAACTGCATCCCGTCACCGTAATACAGCGACACACCCACCGCCACCAGCAAAGCCCCTGCCAGGTAAAGCATCAGCGCACCCACCACCCGCCAGAGCCAAGGGTTAAACAATTGGAATGTGTGAATGCGTGAATGCATGAATGCGTGAGTCAATTTTGAATGTGTTAATTCGTGAATGTGGGAATCAATTAATTATTAATTGAACAGCTTTGCCGCCTGCTCCATAGCCCTCGGCAACGCAAACACCACCACCTTGTCCTTCGCCTTGATCTGCGTGTCACGTGTCGGGAAAATCGTCTCGTTTCCGCGGATGATGCCCCCTATCGTCGACCCCGCTGGCAACGCCAGGTCGCGTATCAGATGCCGCGTGGCCGGCGACCACCTGCCCACATTAAACTCAATCAGCTCCGCGTTTGTCCCGCTCAGCCACTTGCTGCTCACCGCATCCCCCTTCACAATGAAACGCGAAATATAACTCGCCGTAATCAGCTTCTTGTTGATAATCGTGTCAATCCCAATATCCTGCGACAAGCTGATAAACCCCGTGTTCTCCACCAGCGCAATCGTCCTCTTCACCCCCAGCTTCTTGGCATGCAGACAAGTCAAGATATTCGTCTCCGACGAGTCCGTCACCGCGATGAAAGCATCCATCCCCTGCAGACCCTCCTCCTTCAGCAGCGCGATGTCCGTCGCGTCGCCGTTAATCACCAGCGTCCTCTCCAACAGGGCCGCAGCCTCCTCGCACCTCTTGCGCGACTCCTCAAACAGCGTAATTCCAATCTTCCCCTCCAGCGTCAACGCCGCGTAGCGGCCCACGCGGCCCGCGCCCACAATCATAGCCCTCCGAACCGCCACATCCTCCTTCCCCACAGCCTTGCGCAACGCCTCTAACTGGTTCGGGCGGCTGATGATATACGCCAAATCGCCATGCTGAAACACCAGCCCCGCATGCGGAATAATCGTCTCCCCGCCGCGCAGAATTGCCACCACACGCGCCTTCAGCGTGCTGTACAGCTGCACCAACTCCTGCACACTGTGCCCCGCCACAGGCGACTCCGCGTCAATCCTTATCAGATACATCGTCAGCAGGCCTCCGCTGAAGTCGAAAAACTCCGTCGCCACCGAATTGTTCAGCAAATTCGTTATCTCCTTTGCCGCAATCCGTTCCGGGCACACCAGCTCGTCCACCCCCACCTCGCGGAACATATCGCGGTGCTTCGGGGCCAGCAGCTCCGCATTCGTGATGCGGGCCACCGTCCTTTTCGCACCCATCCGCTTCGCCACCACGCAGCTCATCAAGTTAATGCTCTCCTCATGCAGCACCGCCACAAACAAGTCGCAGTCCCCCACATTCGCCTCCCCCAGCACACGCGGCGACGTCGACGAACCCGCTATCGTCAGCAAATCCGTCTCCCGCTCCAGCCGCTTCAGCAACTCCTGGTCAGGGTCCACAACCGTGATGCTGTGGTTCAACTCCGTCAACGACCGCGCCAGATGGAAACCCACCTCGCCGTCTCCTGCTATTATGATATTCATTCTTACACAGTGTTTTGCATATACTTAAACCATTGGACGGCACCCCGCCCAAAAGTTGCAAAAGTACAAAAAAAATGTTTACCATTAAAAAATAATTTGTGGACGTGTAAATAAATAAACAAGTTGGCTTGTCAATCAATCCATCTTTCTTCGCATTTATACAGCCGCGGAGAGACAAAATAGAATCAAAATAGAAACAAAGCAGAAAACAATTGGAATGCGTTAACGTGTGAATGCGCAAATGTGCGAATGTGCGAGTCGATTTTGAATATGTTAATATGTTAATTCGTAAATGTGTGAATCAATTTTTAATTATTAATTCAAAGAAAAGTTGTATCTTTGCATTTTAAAATGAATGGTTATAATGAATGACTGTAGTATGGAAATTACTCGTACTTTCGACCTTCTGGACCATCTGGTCACCAAGTTCCCCGACAAGCCGGACATCCTTGCGGGCAAGGAACGCGGCGAATGGGTGAAATACAGCACTCACGATTATTACAAGTATGCCCACTATATGGCGTGCGGCTTGTTGGAGCTGGGTCTGCAACCGGGCGACAGGGTGGTGACCATCTCCGCCAACTGCCCTGAGTGGAACTTCATCGACATGGCCCTGGCCCTTGCGGGGATGATTCATGTGCCGGTGTATCCGACGCTGAGCGCGGACAACTACCTGCACATCTTCACCCACAGCGAGGCTAAATTCATCCTCGTCTCCAACAACATCCTGCTGAAGCGCATCCTGCCGGCGGTGGAACGGATGGAGGCGAAGCCCCAGATCTACACGCTGGCGGCCATCGAGGGCTATCCCCGAACACTGGAGATCCTGAAGGCGGGCATCGCCAGCCGCGAGAAGAACAGCCCCGCCATCGCCCACCTGAAGGAGACTATCAAGCCTGAGGACTGGGTGACCCTCATCTACACCTCCGGCACCACGGGGCAGCCCAAGGGGGTGATGCTGAGCCACAGGAACATTTGCAGCAACTTCATCGCCCACGAGCGCGTGAACCCTATGACGTCGGACTGCCGCGTGCTCTCGTTCCTGCCGCTGAACCACATGTACGAGCGCAGCATGAACTACCACTTCCAACTGAAGGGGGTCTCCATCTACTATGCCGAGAATATGGGCACGCTACAGCAGAACATGGCGGAGACGCACACGAACGGTTTCTGCGCGGTGCCGCGCGTGCTGGAGATGGTGTACGACAAGCTGTATGCCGCGGGGAAAGATTTTACGGGCATCAAAAAAGCCATCTACACCCGCGCGTTCAAGCACGGGGCACGCTATGACTACACGCTGTTCAAGAAAGTGTCCCTCGGCTACCAGCTGTCGCAGTTCTTCTACGAGCGGATGGTGTACCGCCACTGGCGCGAGCGTTTCGGCGGCAACAGGCTGATTGTCATCACGGGCTCCTCCAGCATCCAGCCGCGCATCATCCGCACCTTTGCGGCTGCGGGCATCAACATCTACGAGGGTTACGGCCTTTCGGAGACGTCACCGGTGATTGCGGTGAACGACCCCGCGGACGGCTACGTGCGCATCGGCACCGTGGGGCCTGTGCTGAGCGGGGTGGAGGTGAAGCTGGCGGACGACGGGGAGATTCTGACCCGCGGGCCGCACGTGATGATGGGCTACTATAAGGACCCGGAGTACACGGCGCAGGTGATTGACACGGAGGGATGGTTCCATACGGGCGACGTGGGGCAGTTTGTAGGGGGCATCACGGGACCACGCTATCTGCGCATCACGGACCGCAAGAAGGATATTTTCAAGCTCTCGGCGGGCAAGTATATAGCCCCGCAGCTGTTGGAGAACAAGCTGCGCGAGTCGGAGTATATCGAACAGGCCATGGTGGTGGGCGAGAACGAGAAGAGTGTGGGCGTGATTATCTCGCCCAACTTCAACACGCTACACTACTGGGCTCTGAAACACAAACTGCACTACCGCGACAACGGGCAGCTGTTAGCCATGCCGCAGACGAAGGAGAAGTTCAAGGAGGTGATTGACGCCATCAACCGCGACTTTGCCGCCCACGAGCAGATAAAGAGTTTCCGCTTGGTGACGGACGAGTGGACTGCCGCCAACGGGCTGCTGTCCCCGACGCTGAAGATTAAACGCAACATCTTGATGGATAAGTATAAGAATCTGATTGCCGAGATTTACGGCAAGGCTCCACAGCCCGCCAACCCCATCCTGTCGGCTTTCCGCAGCGTGGACCTGCCCAATTTCGGTTTCAAAAAGAAGGGGGAGAGCAATTGAAAGGTGAAAATTGAGCGGAGAACCTCCGCAGGTATTAATTTTTAATTATTAATTTTTAATTCATGAAGGTTCCTGTACTGCTTATCACGTTCAACCGGCCGGAATTTACGCGGCGGGTGCTGACGGCTGTCATGGCTGCGCAGCCAGAGGAGTTGTATGTGTTCCAGGACGGGCCGCGGGCCGACAGGGCGGACGACGAGGCAAGGATAGCGGAGGTGCGCGCGGTGGTGGACGAACTGACGGAGGGCTCGCGGACACGGGTGCATGAGAGGTTTGCGACAAGGAATCTGGGCTGCGGCCCGGGTCCTGCGGCTGGGCTGAGCTGGTTTTTCGGCGAGGTGGAGCAGGGCATTGTGATTGAAGACGACGCTGTGCCTCATCCCGACTTCTTTCCGTATGCTGAGGAGTTGCTGCACCGTTATGCCGACGACGAACGGGTGATGGCTATTGCAAGCATGAATGTGGACAGGGTGCGCCCCAATGCGGAGAGTTACTATTTCTCGATGATGAACCGCAACTTGTGCGCGTGGGCCACATGGCGGCGGGCATGGAGGCTGTTTGACTTGCGACAGGAGGGGGTGACGCGCCACATGTTGAGCCGAGCACTGCGCCGCTATGGCTGCGGGGTGCTGGAGCGCGAGTATTGGTGCGACAGGTTGGACGAGGTGCACCGCGACGGCGTAGGCGGCACAAGCTGGGACATGCAGTTTTTTATGTCCATCTGGATGCATGGGGGCATGGGGATTGTCCCCAACGTGAACCTCTCTTCCAATATCGGGACTGTGGAGGATGCAACGCATCCGTCGGAGCATGGCAACCTGATAGACAATGTGCCTACGCACCCGATACTGCCGCTTGTGCACCCGACGGAGTTGAGGGTGCAGCATGAGGCTGACAGGAGTTTCCATTTCAGCTATTTCGAGTCGTCAAGGGGCAACTGGTCGCGGGTACACATCTTGTATCACCTTATTAACAAGAAAATAAAAAAATTAGTTGGGCATAAAGGATCATGGCGAGCATCAAGATAAAGTATTACATACAGAGATTGTTGGGACGGGTGTTGGGCACCCCGATGATACCGACGGGGAAGTCGACGGGATATGCGTTGGTGAGGTCGGAGAGGGTGCGCTGCACTGTGGGGGTCAACACGCGGCTGATGGACCCCTACGTGCTGCACGATGTGGTGGTGGGCGACTATAGCTACCTTTCTCGCGGGGCTTTGGTGGCCAACACGACGATTGGCAAGTTCTGTTCCATTGGGCCGAACTTGTGCTGCGGGCAGGGGTTGCACCCAACGAGTGGGGTCTCTACGCACCCTATGTTTTTCTCGACCTCCAAGCAGAACGGCATTTCACTGACGGACAAACCTCTTTTTGAGGAGACGAAACGGACGCATATCGGGAACGATGTGTATATTGGTGCCAATGTGTTCATTCTTGACGGGGTGACGATAGGGGACGGTGCTGTGGTGGGCGCGGGAGCCGTGGTCACGAAGGATGTTCCCCCTTATGCGGTGGCTGTCGGCGTGCCAGCAAGGGTGGTCAAGTATCGATTTGATGCCGACACGGTGAAGGCGATGCTGGAACGGCAGTGGTGGAACGACGAGCCCGACAGGCTGCCCCGCGTGACGGAGTATTTCTGGGATGTGGAGGGGTTCCTGAAGAATTGAAAAGTGAAAATTGAAAATTGAAACACGACTCACTCATTAACACATTAACACATTCACGAATTAACGCATTCAAAATTGATTCACACATTCCCACATTCAAAAACAATGTTTTTTATGCGCAAACTTATATTGTTGGTTGTTACGATAGCTGCCACAACGCTACAGGCGCAAGTTATTCCGGATTCGAGCTGGATGGAGAGTGTCCGGACGGTGGTGCTGAGCCGCGGCGGTGTGGAGGGAGAGCCCCCGGTGGTGACCTTGGAGGGCGGCGAGCGGATGCTGCTGCGTTTCGACGTGTTGGGTGCCGAGGTGGGGAACTACCGCTACCGCATTGTGCATTGCGACAGCCACTGGCAAAGGGACGATTTGCAACCATACGAGTATATGAACGGATTTGAGGAGGGGCCGGTGTCGGGGTACAGCAGTTCATTCACCACGCTGACGGACTATGTGCACTATTACCAATATATCCCCAACGAGCAGAGCCGTTTCTTGGTGTCGGGCAATTATGTGGTGACGGTATACGACGAGGAGGAGCCGGACAGCATACTGCTGACCCGCCGTTTCAGGGTCTCCGAAACGAGTTTGAAGGCGCGAGTTGAGGTGGTGAATCCTTACGACGGAGCCAGCATAAGAGAGAGGCGCGAGGTGGATGTGACGGTGACTGAAAACCGCGACTACAGGGGCGATGCTTTGCCGCCCACGCTGAATCCCGCTTGGGTGGAGGTGGTGGTGCAGCAGAACGGCCGGTGGGACAACGAGCGGAGGCTGACCTTCGAGGGTTTTGACGGGAGCGCACTGTGCTATCGTCGCAAACCCGAAAACATCTTTTTGTGCGGCAACACGTTCAGATGGTTCGACATCAGCAATATCCGCACAGCCACATACAATGTAGCAGCGATTGAGGAATATGGGGGCGAGTGGTTTGCCACTTTGAAACCTCTTGAGGACCGTAGCAATGGGAATTTCATAGCCGAGCAGGTGCTGAATGGCGGGTTCAAGGTGAATGTGTGGGACCGAACCAACAAGCAGACAGAGGCGGATTATGTGTGGGTGAACTTTCTGCTGCCCATGCGCTACCCGTACATGAACGGTGGCGTTTATGTGGCTGGAGAGATGACAAACTGGTGTTTGGACGACCACAGCCGCATGACGTACAGGCCCGACCTGAAGGCTTACACACTGAGGATGCTGCTGAAACAGGGTTACTATTCTTACCAGTTGCTGTTTGTCCCTGCGGGTGAATCGGTGGGGCGGACGGATGTGCTGGAGGGCGACTTCTTCGAGGCTCCGAATGTTTTTACGGCTTACGTCTATTTTCGGGGGCCGAACGACAGGTACGACCGGCTGGTGGCAACGGCAAGCAACTGATTCTTTGAAAGTGAAAATTGAAAATTGAAACAAGTCTCACACATTCACACATTCACACATTCAAGCATTCACACATTCAAAATTGATTCACACATTTACGAATTAACACAATAACTCATTCAAGATTGTTTTATCTACACAAAAAAATATGATATTATGCGCAGATTTTTATTTCTTACTGTTTGTATGGCAGCATGGGCGTGGAGTATGGCCGCACCGGTGCGATTTGCCCCAGTGGCCGTTGTGCAACCGAAAGGCGACACGCTGCATTGTTTTGTGAGTGGCGACGAGTTCTATGCTTATCTGCATGACGCGGAGGGGTATACGATTGTGCAGGACCCGATGTCGGGTGTGTATGTATATGCCGCTGCGGACAACGCAGCCAGTAGCGACAATGGGTTGCCGGAAGGGTTGCGCGCCACGGGGTTGGTGCTGGGTGTGGACGACCCGAAGGCTGCGGGCCTGACGCCAGGGCTGATGCCGACGACGGAGTTTCTGCGGGCGCGCCACGCGGCGTGGCAAGTGCCGGAGACGACCAAGGGAACTGCGGGGATGGGAAACGCCGACAGCAAGAGCGCGACGGATTTTGCCGGACAGCTGAACAATGTGGTGATTTTTATCCGCTTTGCGGACGAGAGTGCTTGTTCCACAGTCCCGTTCAGCACTATTGACGCGATGTTCAACGACAGCACGGCGGGCAACGAGTCGCTATACAATTATTTCCGCACGACGAGTTATGGGACGTTGGATGTGCTGTCGACTTTTCTGCCCGCTCCCGCCCCGGACGGCACGGTGCTGTCCTATCAGGACTCGCATGCCCGGAGTTATTTTAAGCCGTACAACGCAGTGACAAACCCGGAGGGCTATACGCACGATTCGGTACGCCGCAACCGCGAGTTCCAGCTGCTGCAGGATGCGGCAGCATGGGTGAACACGCATTGCGCGGTGGACTCTCTGCCCAACGTGGACATGAATAATGACGGGAGGGTCGACAACGTCTGTTTTGTGGTGAGCGGGACGTACACGGGCTGGAGCGAGCTGCTGTGGCCTCACAAGTGGTCGCTGTATGACCGCACGGTGAATCTGGGTACTAAGCGTATCTATACATATAATTTTCAGTTGGCAGGGAGCGGAACAAGCTATTTCAACGTGAGCACGCTGTGCCACGAGATGACGCACACGCTGGGTGCCCCTGACATTTATCACTATGACCACTACACATCAGTGTCGCCGGGCGGGAGCTGGGACTTGATGAACAGCAATGCGACGCCCCCGCAACAGACGAACTCACTGTTCAAGCTGCACTATATCGGCTGGTTCGACAGCATACCGCAGATTATGGACACGGGGGTGTATACGCTACAATCATTGGGCTCGGGACCGAACCACGCGGTGAAGATTGCTTCGGCGGTACCGCACGAGTGGTACATACTGGAGTACCGCAACACGGCGGACACGTTCGACCAGTCCATCCCGAACAGGGGTATGCTGGTGTGGCGCTATAACGACCGTACAAATGCGAACAATGCGAATTTCGATTTCTACAACACGCCGCACGAATTGTGGCTGTTCCGCCCGGGCAGCAGCATCGACACGGTGCAAGGGACGATAAGCCAGGCGACTTTCGGCGTGAGCGGGCGCATGGCTTTCGGCCCGTCGACCGACCCACACCCTTACCTGTGTGACGGGACAGCGGACACGACATTCAGCCTGACGAACATACACCTGTCGGGGAGCAACAACGAGTCGGTGACGTTCACGTTCACGCCGCACGGCACGGGAGTGTGCGGAGCGGTGAGTTCATTCCCGGTGGAACAGGGGTTTGAGAGCGGGGATGTGGACTGCTGGATGACTGTGTGCGAGAGCACAAGCAACGAGGAGCGCTTAGGGGTGATGGAGGGGACGACGAATGCTCCGTCGCACACGGGATACTATCATTTCCGCTTTTCGAGCTATAACCGTGCGGAGGATTACAACCAGTACCTGATTTCGCCGCGTTTGCAGCACAGCCACCCGTTGCAGCTGAGTTTCTGGTGCCGCCGCTCGAATAACTATACGGAGGATGTGAGGGTGATCTGTTCACGGTCGACGAACACGCCACAGGCGTTCACGGACACGGTGGCTGTGTTTGCGGTGACGTCGCCGGGTTGGCAACAACGGACGGTGACGATTCCGCCGGAGGCCCGCTATGTGGCGTTGAACTATTTTTCGGAGTATCAGTATTACCTCTATATCGATGACTTGCTGCTGCGCGACACGATGGGACCGGACACGGTGGTGCACGACACGGTGTATGTCCATGCTCACGACACGCTGACGAGGACTGTGCACGACACGCTGACGGTCTGGGCTCACGACACGGTGTGCCAGCTGGCTGTGGACACACTGTATGTGCGTATGACGGACACGCTGCTGCGGGGTGTGACGGACACGCTGCTGCGCACGGTGTTGGACACTACGCTCTACCAGCCCCCGCTGCACGAGGTGGCCATTGTGCCCAACGAGCCGCGCCGCGGACGCACGTCGGGAAACGGCTTTTACCTGCAAGGCACGCGCTTGGAGATTGCCGCCCTGCCCAATACTGGCTACCGTTTCGAGAAATGATGGACGGAAACCGAGACAATCCGCGCACCATCACGGTGACAAGCGACATGCTGATGAACGCCCATTTTGTACCCACAGGCTCGGAGTATGATGCGAAGACCGTAGTGCACGTGACGGACACTGTGGTGCTGCGGGACACGGTGTGGCTGACGGTGAGGGACACGGTGACGGTGACGCTGCACGACACCATATACATCACCCTTGTGGACACGCTGCGGGTGATGCTGCGGGACACGGTGTGGATACCCACGGACCAACGGGACACCTTCTGGATTGTGGTGCACGAACCTTTCCTGTATGACACGACGACGTACCTGCCGCTGACAGTGCGCGCTGCGGACCCGACCATGGGTACGGCGGCGGGCAACGGCATGTTCCCCTCCGGCACGCTGGTGCAACTGGGGGCGTTGCCACAGGAGGGATACCGCTTTGTGCAGTGGAGCGACGGCGCGACGGAGAATCCCCACACTTTCCGCGTCATGGTACCGACCACCATCACGGCCATTTTCGCCCTAAGTTCTGAGGAGGGAATAGCCGATGCCGAGACAGCTTCCGCCACCCGCATCTACGCTTTGGACGGACGCATTGTTGTGGAAGCCCCACCCGCGCTGCCCGTAGCAGTGTACAACGCCATAGGCCAGCAGGTCTACCAACATCCCATCGGCCAAGGCTCTGCACTGCGCCGCTGTGTGAGCGGCAAGTTGCGCAGGGGTCTATACGTGGTGCGCATCGGTGCACTGCCTGCCACCAAACTTATCATCGAATAACTACACAGACAGATGTCGAAACTATATATCGAAACCTACGGCTGTCAGATGAATTTTGCTGACAGCGAAATTGTTGCCTCCCTGCTACAGAAAGCCGGCCACACCGTTGTGCCGGACATTGAGGAGGCGGACTATGTACTCATCAACACGTGCGCCATCCGCGACAATGCCGAGCAACGCATCCGCAAACGCTTGCGCGAGCTGCGGGCCCTGCAAGGGCGGCACCGCTACCTGCGCATAGGCATACTGGGCTGCATGGCGGAGCGGCTGCAAAGCCAGCTGATGGTGGAGGAGGAGAATGTGAGCTTTGTGGTGGGCCCGGATGCCTACCGCCGATTGCCGGAGATATTGGAGCGCATGCGCCAAGCAGGCACCAAGACCGCCGAGACCGAGCTGAGTACCACGGAGACCTATGCCGACATAGAGCCCGTGCGATTAGGCAGCAACGGCATCTCGGCCTACATCTCCATCATGCGGGGATGCCAAAACTACTGCGCCTATTGCGTGGTGCCCTACACCCGTGGCCGCGAACGCAGCCGCGACCCGCAGACCATCGTCGACGAGGCTCGCAGCCTCTTCAACCAAGGCTACAAGGAGGTAACCCTGCTGGGGCAGAACGTCAACTCATACCGGTTCCAGAACGCTGCCGAGGGGCAAGCCCCTGTCGACTTCCCCGAGCTGATGCACCGCGTGGCTTCCATCAGCCCGCTACTGCGCGTGCGCTTTGCCACCTCGCACCCCAAGGATCTCAGCGACCGCCTTTTGGAGGTAATGGCATCACACAGCAACATCTGCAAATGCATCCACCTGCCCGTACAGAGCGGCAGCGACCGCATGCTGAAGCTGATGAACCGCCACTATGACGCCGCTTGGTACCTCGGCCGCATCGAGGCCATCCGCCGCCACATGCCTGACTGCTCCATCACCACAGACGTGATTGCGGGCTTCTGCACAGAGACGGAGGAGGAGCACCAAATGACCCTCGACATGTTCCGCAAGGTGCGCTACGACTACGCCTACATGTTCAAATTCTCCATGCGCCCGGACACCTACGCCGCCAAGCACCTGCAAGACGACATCCCCGACGCCGAGAAGACACGCCGATTGGAGGAAATCATCGCCCTGCAAGGCCAGATAGCCCTTGAGAACAACCGCAAGGAGATCGGCAAGACCTTTGAGGTGCTGGTGGAAGGCGAGTCGCACCGTAGCAAAGAACAACTCTTCGGTCGCAACAGCCAGAACAAAGTCATCGTCTTTGACCGTCGCGACACCCAGCCCGGACAGTACATCAACGTGAAAGTCACCGACTGTACAGCCGCCACCCTCAAAGGGGAAATCGTCCCGTAACGGCTGGCAACAAAAACTATCTTGCCCCACGGACAATAAAACCCATCGCACCGCGTTATTGAAAACAATTATGAACAACGACTTCTTCAAACAGCACCCTCTCGTCAAGCACCTGCTCTACATGCTGGTGCTGTCGGTGATTATTGTGTTCCTTGCCTTCATGCTCATCAAAGCTATCGCCCGTCAGGGAAAAGAATATGAACTGCCCGACTATTTAGACAAGCCCCTTGCCGAGCTGAAAAAGGACAACCCGCTGCATTTCACATACGTGGTCATCGACTCGGTCTACGACGCTGAAAAGGGCGGCGGCATAGTGATACAGCAGGACCCCAAGCCTGGCACCATGGTGAAGACGCACCGCAAAATCTACGTCACGGTGACCACCTACGCCCCCGCTGACGTGGTGCTGCCCGAACTGAGCAATATGACTGTGCGCAGTGCCGTCTCGGCACTCGAAGCGGCAGGACTGCGTTGCGGCAAGCTGAAGTTTGTCGACAGTCCATACCGCAACATGATTCTCGAAGCCACCTGCAAAGGCAAGCTGGTCTATGCCGGCGAGAAGATGGACCAGGGAGCCTCCGTCGACCTCACCGTCGGCATTGGCGACAAGCCCGTCGGCACCCGCGTGCCCTTCGTCATCGGCCAGGCTCCCGCCAAAGCACGCCGCGGCATCCTCTCCGCCTCGCTCAACGTAGGGGTGGAGCACTGGGACGAAGTCACCAACCGCAGCAGTGCCGTCTGCTACAAGCTGTACCCCGACTATACAGGCGTCACCCGCTACCCCTTAGGCACCGCCGTGGAAGTGTGGTACTGCGACGCCACCGAGGCCGATGTGGAGCGCATCATCTCCAACTTCAAGGTCGACTCCACGCAAATCTTCAACACCCCATACGACGAGTACGACGAATACTACCCCACCGAAGAGGACCTGGATTTTGACGAAGGCTGGGACTGGTAACATGCGACGCCTCACTGCCATACTACTGCTCATGCTGCTCTGCAACGCCCTTGCCGCGCAGGAGGTGCTGCTGCCTTTGCGCCATCCCGCCCACTCCGAACCCAAGGACAACACCCCCGTTGAACTGCCTTTCTTCGACGATTTCTCCTCCCCCACCCTCTCCCGCAACCTGTGGAACCTCGGCGGCGCATTCATCAATCAGGGCTATGCCCCCTTGCCTCCCACCATCGGGATGGTCACCCTCGACGCTTTCGACTCCGAGGGCTTCCTCTACCCCTACGCCTCCGGCCAGCTCTTCACAGGCGACACACTCAGCTCCCGCCCCATCCGTCTCGACTCGGTGTTCCATCCCTACTCGCGCCCCCTCACCCCAAGCGACTCCATCTACCTCAGTTTCTTCTACCTCCCCGGCGGAGGATACGGGAACATGTGGGAGCGCATAGGCGACACCCCCGAGCCGCAGGACTCCCTCATCCTCGAATTCTACAATCCCACCCGCAACAATTGGGAGCGCGTTTGGGCCATCCGTGGCTGCTCCGCGGACACACTCCACGCCCACACAGGCTCCTACTGGCAATTCTACGAGATTCCCATCCGCGACACCGAGTACCTCCGTTCCGGTTTCCAGTTCCGTTTCTACAACATTTGCAGCTTAGAGATCAACAACAAATTAGGCATCCTCAGCAATGCCGACCAATGGAACATCGACTACGTATACCTCAACTTTGGCCGCACCCACAACGACACCGCCGCACGCGATGTGGCCTTTGTCAACCCTGCCCCCTCACTCCTGCGGCACTACCAGGCCATGCCCGCATGCCAGTTTGTCAACACCGAGCTGCGCGACTCGCTGCCCCTCACCATCACCAACCGTTTCACCCAAGAGCTGGCCACCACCTACGGCTACACCGTGACCGATGACCAAGGCACGACCCTCGCCTCCTACAACGGGGGCATGGAGAACGCACCCGTCTATTGGCGCGGGCACATCTACCAGACAGCTGCCGCCCATGCCCAACCTGCTCTTGACCTCTCCCTGCCCGTGGCCTCGACCCATCAGCCAAGCAGCTACACAATCCGCCACGTGCTGCGCGAGGGCGTGGGCGGAGACATCCATACACAAAACGACACCATCGCCTTCACCCAGATCTTCAGCAACTACTACGCCTACGACGACGGCATGCCCGAAAACGGCTACGGCCTCACCTCCACCACTCCCAACGTCAAGTTAGCCTGCCGCTTCAACCTCAACACCGAAGACACCCTCACCGCCCTGCATCTGTATTTCAACCACACCCTGTCCGACGAGAACAGCTCCATCCGTTTCTACATCACCGTGTGGGATGACCAGAACGGCCACCCCGGCAACATCATCTATCAGGACAACGACCGCCGACAACCCATCTTTGAAGGTTTCAACCGCTACGTGCGCTACCTGCTTGACGAGCCGGTGCTCTGCTCCGGCACCATCTATGTAGGTCTGCAACAGACCTCTGCCGACTTCATCAACCTCGGATTCGACCGCAACAACGACGCCTCATCGCACATCTTCTACCTCACCGGGTCCGAATGGCAGTCCACCATACTGCGGGGTGCCCTCATGCTGCGCCCGGCCTTTGGCCACAGCGCCACCCTCGCCACCCCCGAAGTGACGGAGTACGCCGCCCAAGTCTACACCCTCGGCAACCGCATTGTGATTGAAACTCGCACGGCTGCACCGCTCACCATCTACAACCTCAAAGGGCAGACAGTCCACCAGTCGCGCACCCCCGACGGGCCTTCGCGGACCACCACCCACGCTCTGCCTCAGGGCCTCTACCTGGTCCGCCACGGCAACGCCACAGCACAGAAAATCGTTGTCCAATAAGTCACACCCCACCCCCATGACTACAACCGACACCATCAACCCCACACCCCTTGCCGAACAGCCCGACGACCTCGAAACCAACGAGACCGAACTGTTTGAGCACCACCGCATACAGGTAGACAAAGGTCAGGCCATGCTGCGTTTGGACAAATACCTGCAAATGCGGCTTGAAGGCGTTTCGCGCACCAAGATTCAAGCCGCCACCAAGGCCGACTGCGTACTGGTGAACGACCACGCTGCCAAAGCGAACTATAAAGTCAAGCCCTTGGACACCATCAGCGTCCTCCTGCCGCACCCCCGGCAAGAGATTGAACTGGTGCCGGAGCCAGTCCCCTTCAACATCACCTACGAGGACGACGATGTGCTGGTGGTGGACAAGCAGCCCGGACTGGTGGTGCACCCCGCCGTCGGCAACTTCAACGGCACCCTGCTCAACGGCCTCCTCTACTATTTCCAAGGCAAGACCGGCCGCGACGGCAAACCCATCGAGCCCCACCTTGTGCACCGTATAGACAAAGACACGTCGGGGCTGCTGCTCATTGCCAAGAACGATGAGGCACAGGCCATGTTGGCCAACCAGTTTTTCTACCATACCATTGAGCGCAAATACAATGCCCTGGTTTGGGGCAACTTTGACGAGGACGAGGGCACTATCGTCGGCAACCTGGAGCGCTCGCCGCAGGACCGCCGCGTGATGCACGTCACCGACGACCCCGAACGCGGCAAACACGCCGTGACACACTGGCGGGTAATGGAGCGCTTCGGCTACGTCACCTTGGTGGAATGCATCCTCGAAACGGGACGCACACACCAAATCCGCGCCCACATGCGCCACATTGGCCATCCTCTTTTCAACGACGCGGCCTACGGCGGCGACCGCATACTGAAGGGCACCACTTTCTCCCACTACAAGCAGTTTGTGGAGAACACCTTCCGCGTGCTGCCCCGTCAAGCCCTCCACGCCCGGACACTGGGCTTCGAGCACCCCTCCACCGGCCAACATGTCCATTTCGAAAGCCCAATGCCGGATGACATGTCCTCCGCTCTGCAACGCTGGCGCACCTACGCATCCAACTCCTCTGCCCTGCAGTAACCTATTGGTTGCCTGTATCCCTCTCGTCCATTAACCGAACACTTCACTTACATTTATCCCAATTTAGTTGGACTAAGGGCTCTGCAAGGAAGGAACAGGCGACAGGCAGGGAGCGACGCTGTAGGGGCTCAGCAGCACAGCGCTCAACAAAGAGAGGAGCGGAAACTTGCCGTTAGCGAAAAAAAACGTATATTTGCAGAACGTCGCCGATGGCTTCGGCGAGGTTCAAAACAATGAGAAAAAACACATTATGGCAGACAACTATTTAGAGAAACGCTATGAAGAAGTGTTCGGCACCGGACGGACCAAGGTGAAACGGGTGGGACACACACTCGACGAACTGCTGCTGCGCAACCGCAGCCAGCGCGGATACAACAAGGACTATGTGGTGAAACGCGAGGAGCTGGAACGCATTGTGGGAGTGTGCAGCAAGGTGCCGTCGGCGCACAACCAACAGGTGCTACGCTTCCGATTGGTGACGCGCGACACGGGAGCCGACAAGGTGCTGCGCAACATACGCCTGGGTGCCGCCCTGCCGGAACTGCACCTGCCCCTGCCCGGCACGGAGCCGGAGGCTTTCATCATCATCTGCTCCACCGTCGAGGAGAACAAGATGGTGGACATCGACTTGGGCATTGCCATGCAGAGCATGCTGCTGAAGGCTGTGGAGATGGGGTTGAACGGACTGGCCATCGGGGCCTTTGACCGCAACGCGATAGTCCGCGAGCTGGAACTGCCGCTGACGCCGCTGATGATTGTGGCCATCGGAAAGGGTATCGAAAAGATTGAGCTGAAGACCATTGCACCCGAAGAGAGCCACGCCTACTACCGCGAAGGGGGCGTGCACTATGTACCCAAGGTGGGGACTAAGGATTTACTTGTATAGCAGTCCTACCCGCTCAGGCTTGGGCGGGTCGATGGGCTGGAGGAGTTCCTGCTGGATGGTGACGGTGAGAAAGAGGTTGAGGCCGGAGATTTCGACCGCAAAATTGCCACTTTGTTCATTGCGCACTATCCGACCTTCCATGCCTGCAAACTCACCATCGACCACTCTCACGTAGGTTCCGACACGCAGCTGTTCGAGGTTGTGGACGTGAACCTCGGCCATGGACTCGGCCAGACGGCGCAGGTTGGTAATATCGGTCTCCGGGATAACAGCGATACCTGTGCTGGGGAAGGAGACGAAACCACACACGCCTTTGATTTCGCGCACACGCCACAGGTCTGCCTCGCGCATTTTGATGAATGTGTAGGAGGGGATGAGTGGCACTTCGACGCTCTTGACACGGTCCGACCAATGGCGCAGGACGCGATGCAACGGGAGGTAGGCTTGGAGTTGCAACTCGTTGGCGATACGGTCGGTGACGGTCTTCTCTGCCCGGGGCGAGGTGTAGGCAGCCACCCACTGGGGTTGTTGGGTTAGGGACATGCTATGAAAAAAGAGAAAGCCCCCACTGAGCGCAGGGGCTTGGCTCATGTAACCATGAAAAAAACTTAAGCGTTGTACTCGGCAATGATGCCGGGAACCATGTCGGGGGTAAGACGGCCATAGACCTTGTCGCCAATCATGGCAACGGGGGCCAGACCGCAAGCACCGACGCAACGGAGGGTGTTCAGAGAGAACTTACCGTCGGCAGTGCACTTGCCAATCTCAACATTGAGAGCGCGTTTGAAAGCGTCGAGCACCTTCTCGGCGCCACGGACGTAGCAAGCGGTACCCAGGCAGATGTCGATGGGATGCTCACCTTTGGGGTTCATGGTGAAGAAGCTGTAGAAAGAGACGATACCATAGACGCGGGAGACGGGGATGTTGAGCTCGTGAGCAACAACTTCCTGAACTTCGGCAGGGAGGTAGCCGAATTTGCCCTGAACCTGGTGGAGGACATTGATTACCTCACCGGCCTGGTTGTTGAAAGACTTGGCAATGTCTTTAATGACTTGGATTTTATCCTCAGATAATTTGATGTTTGCCATTGTGTTTTGTTGTTTGCGTGATGGGAGGCTGGCAAAGAGTGAAGGGTTCACGCTTCACCAGCCGCCTGTCACTGATTATGTTTTTACTTTGTTGACTCGATTTTGTCCGAACGGTCGAAATAGTGAGTGTGCAGCTGCTCGTGGCTGAGGTGGCCGCAGGGTTCGCCGTAGTACTCTTTGTAGATAGCGATGATGTCGGGGTTCTCATGGCTCTTGCGGATTGGCTTGCCAGCATCTTCGCGATAGGTGGCCTCCATACGTTTGCGGATGATGTCGCTGTTGCCATGGTGATAGGGCTGGCCGGCGCCGCCGATGCAGCCGCCGGGGCAAGCCATGACCTCGATGAAATGATAGCCGTTGGGGTTGCCGTTGCGGACCTGCTCCATGAGGATGCGGGCGTTGGCAAGGCTGTAGGCCACAGCAATCTTCAGCGGGAAGCCGTCGAAATCGATGGTAGCTTCCTTGATGCCCTGGAAACCGCGGGTCTCTTCGAAGTCGATGCGGGGCAGGGTCTTGCCGGTATGGACCTCGTAGGCGGTACGGAGGGCAGCCTCCATAACACCGCCAGTGGCACCAAAGATGACACCGGCACCGGTGGACTGTCCAAGAGGATTATCGAAGTCTTCTTCGGGCATGTCGTTGAGGTTGAGGTTGCACTGGCGGATCATGTGGGCCAGCTCGCGGGTGCTGAGGACGAAGTTGACATCGGAATCGCCGTTGACGCTGAGTTCCTCACGGGCGCGCTCGCTCTTCTTGGCAAGGCAAGGCATGATGGAGACAACGACGAGGTCTTCGCGTTTGACACCCAACTTGGGGGCCAGGTAGTTCTTGGCGACAGCGCCGAACATGCCCTGAGGCGACTTGGCGGTGGAGGGGTATTCGAGCAGGTCGGGGAAGTTCTTCTCGTAGAAGGCAACCCAAGCGGGGCAGCAGGAGGTGAACATAGGCAGAGCCACCTTCTCGCCCTTGAGGGCCTTGCCGAGACGTTGCAGGAGTTCGGTACCCTCTTCCATGATGGTGAGGTCGGCACTCCAGTCGGTGTCGAAGACCTTGTCGAAACCGAGGCGGCGGAGGGCAGCAGCCATCTTGCCGGTGACGATTTCGCCGGGCTTCATGCCAAACTCTTCGCCGAGGGCCACGCGGACGGCAGGAGCGGTCTGGACAATAACTTTCTTGGTAGGATCGGCGATGGCCTTGAGGACGTCGCTGATGTTGTCGACGAGGGTGAGGGCGCCGACTGGGCACACCTGGACGCACTGGCCGCAGTTGATGCAGCTGCTGTCGCCGAGGTTCTGCTCAAAAGCGGGAGCTACAACGGCCTGGAAACCACGGTTGACACCACTGAGGGCACCAGCGGTCTGGAACTTGTTGCACATGGTTTCGCAGCGGCGGCACATGACGCACTTGTCCATGTCGCGGTAGACGCTGAGGGTGCTGTCCTTGCGATAGTGGGACTGCTCGCCTTTGAAGGGGATTTCCTTGATGCCGAGGCGCTTGGTGAGGGACTGGAGTTCGCAGTCGCCATTCTTTTCGCACTGGAGGCAATCGTTGGGGTGGTCGGAGAGGATGAGCTCAACCACGGTTTTGCGGGCGTTGATGACGCGGGCAGTGTGGGTGAAGACTTCCATGCCTTCCATGCAGTCGGTGGCGCAGGCAGGGGCGAGGTTTCTACGACCCTTGACCTCAACGACACAGACACGGCATCCGCCAGGTTTGTTTTCAAATTTCATCCCATCAAGCTCGAAATAGCAAAGGGTGGGAATATCGATACCGTTCATGCGGGCAGCTTTAAGAATAGTGGTGCCTTCGGGAACTTGAACCGGTTTATTATCTATTGTGAGATTAATCATTTTTCCTTGTTTTGGGTTTAAAGGTTTTATGGGTTTTAAAGGTTTTAAAGGTTTGGGGAGTGTGCCCCGGTCTAAACCTCTTAAATCTTTTGAACCTTTTCGACCATATTATTATTACTTAACAGAGATGGCACCAAACTTACAGTTGTTGATACAGGCACCGCACTTGATGCACTTGGTGGCATCGATGCGCATGGAAGCCAGCTTGTGGCCGGGAGCGGTATAGTCGGTGCGAGAGATAGCCTCGACGGGGCAACCCTTGGCGCACTTGCCGCAGCCGATGCACTTCTCGGCGTCGATGACGTACTGCATAAGTTTCTTGCAGACACCGGCACGGCACTTCTTGTCGACGACGTGTTCGACGTATTCATCCCAGAAGTTGTCGAGGGTGGAGAGTACGGGGTTGGGCGAGGTCTGACCAAGGCCGCAGAGGGCGGTGTCCTTGATGACGGCTGCGAGGTTGCGGAGTTCCTGGAGGTCATCCATGGTGCCGCGGCCGCTGGTAATCTTCTCAAGGATTTCGCAGAGACGCTTGTTACCGATACGGCAGGGCGAGCACTTGCCACAGCTCTCTTCGCAGGTGAACTCAAGGTAGAACTTGGCGATAGCGGGCATACAGCTGGTCTCGTCCATGACAACCATACCGCCGGAGCCCATCATGGAACCAGCAGCGACGAGGCTGTCATAGTCGATTGCGGTGTCGAGGTGCTTGGCAGTCAAGCAGCCACCGGAAGGACCACCGGTCTGGACGGCTTTGAACTGACGGCCATCCTTGATGCCACCACCAATCTCATAGATAATCTCACGGAGGGTGATGCCCATGGGAACCTCGATAAGGCCGACGTTGTTAATCTGGCCGGCAAGGGCGAACACCTTGGTGCCCTTGGACTTCTCGGTACCAATCTTGCTGAACCACTCAGCACCCTTGGTGATGATGACGGGGACGTTGGCGAAGGTCTCGACGTTGTTGACGTTGGAGGGCTTGCCCATGTAGCCGCTGACAGCGGGGAACGGGGGTTTCAGTGTGGGCTCACCACGCTGGCCTTCCATGGAGTGGATAAGAGCGGTTTCCTCACCGCAGACGAAAGCACCGGCACCGTAGCGGAGCTCGATGTCGAAATTGAAGCCTGTGCCGAGGATGTCGTCGCCAAGGAGGCCGTATTCGCGGGCCTGGTTGATGGCGATTTTCAGACGCTCAATGGCGAGGGGATATTCAGCACGGATGTAGACAAGGCCCTTGCTGGCGCCGATGGCGTAGCCGCAGATGGCCATAGCCTCGACAATGCTGTTGGGGTCGCCCTCAAGGATAGAACGATCCATGAATGCACCGGGGTCGCCCTCGTCGGCGTTGCAGATGACGTACTTCTGGTCAGCCTTGTTCTTGGCGCAGAGTTCCCATTTCAAACCAGTGGGGAAACCGGCGCCGCCACGGCCACGCAGACCGGAGGCCTTCATCTCGGCAATAACCTGCTCGGGGGTCATCTCGGTCAAGCACTTGGCCAGGCCTTCGTAACCACCGCGGGAGATGCACTCTTCGATATTTTCGGGATCCACAAAGCCGCAGTTGCGCAGGGCAATACGAATCTGCTTCTTGTAGAAGTCCATGTGTTTGGAGTCACTGACGTGCTCCTTGTTTTCGGGGTTCAGATAGAGCAGTTCGGGAACCTTACGGCCTTTAATCAAGTGCTCCTCAACAATACGGCGCACATCCTCGGGTTTCACCTGGGTGTAGAACGTATTGTCAGGCATAATCTTGACGATGGGACCTTTCTCGCAGAAGCCGAAGCAGCCGGTCTTAATGACCTGCACCTCGTCCTGAAGATTCTTCTCTTTAAGAATATTGTGGAAGTTTTCGATGATATCCAAGCTGTTGCTGGACTTACATCCAGTACCGCCACAAATGAGAACATGCATTTTGTACTTTGCCATAGTGTGTCCTCCGTATTATTTGTCGATAGTTTCGTAATTGACAGGAATGATACCCTCAACCAGTTCGCCATTCATGACATACTTGGTTAAAATCTCGTCAGCACGGTCGTTGTCGACGTGACCGAAAACGATGGGTTCTTTACCGGGGACACGCACCTCCAGCGTGGGTTCGGCATGGCAGTAGCCCATGCAGCCAGTCTGTGTGAAAACAGCGGCAATCTTGAGCTCTTCAGCCTTAGCCATCATGTGTTCCATAACCTGCTTGGCTCCGGCGGCAATACCGCAAGTGGCCATAGCTACTTTGATTTGCACAAGCGACTCGGGATGTTCGGCTTTCTCGCGAATGTCCAGATTCGACTGAAGCTTCTCTCTCATGGCTTTGAGGTCAGCTAATGATTTTACTTTTGTCATATGAAAACTCCTTATTTTTGGATTAATTTTGGATTAATATTCTTCTTAAAATTTCTTCATTTAATTAATAAACAATGCACTATGCTCCACACAAAGAGCACAACGCACACTGCAAAGATACACATTTTATTTGATTGAGCAAATATTGCAAAATATTTTTATTCATTTGGCGTTAAATGGACACTTTATGGAACAACTATCACCGATACCCCAACTGCAACGGCAAGTCGAGCTGCTGCGCATGGAAATGGCCTACGAACAGGAAGCCTATGCCCGCTCGCTCAGCATCGACCGCTTTGCCGGCCAAGTGCAGGAACCCACCTGCCGTTACCCCGTAACCATTGGCAACACCGACTACAACGCCCTTGACCAGATGATTGTCACCGTCACCTTCGAGGTGGACGAAGACGAGCCCGACACCGAATTCGAACCCGGCAAGCCCGTGGCCTTCTTCTCCCTTTCCGACACCGACAACTCCATCCGCAAGCTGCCCCACCAATATTACATTGAACAAGTGGGCACCGGTGTGCTCACCGTCTCCGTCCCCACACGCGCCGCCCTCCAGTCGCTCCGTGCCTCGGCCCAGACCAAACTCCTCGGCATCCAGACGGACATTGACACCACCAGCTACCGAGTGATGCTCGACGCCCTCAGTGCCGCCATCCGCAGCGACAACGAGCGTTTCGTCCATCTGCGCGACACCCTCATCGGCCCCCTGCAGCCCCGTTTCCGCTCCCTGCCGCGCCTCTCCTTCCCCTGGCTCAACGCCACCCAGCAGGCTGCCGTCCAAAAGGTCGTCGAAGCCCAGGAGGTGGCCATCATCCACGGCCCTCCAGGAACCGGCAAAACCACCACCCTTGTCGAAGCCATCATCGAGACCCTTCAACGCGAGGAGCAAGTGATGGTATGCGCCCCCAGCAATGCCGCCGTCGACTGGATCAGCGAGCAGATCTCGCGCCGCGGAGTCAACGTGCTCCGCATCGGCAACCCCTTGCGCATGAGCGACGAGATGCTCGAATGCAGCTTTGAACGCCGCTATGCCGCCCACCCGGACTATGCCGAACTGTGGAGTATCCGCAAAGCCCTGCGCGAAAGCCACGCAGACGCCCCGCAGTCCAATGTCGCACGCACCCGCCGCGCCAAGCTGCAAAGCCGTGCCACCGAGCTTGAAATCCGCATCCAGACCGACCTCTTCAACCAAGCCCGCGTCATCTCCTGCACCCTCATAGGCAGTGCCTACCACATCCTGGAGCGCCGCCGCTTCCCCACCCTCTTCATCGACGAAGCCGCCCAAGCCCTCGAACCCGCATGCTGGGCTGCCATCCTCAAGGCGGACCGTGTCGTCTTCAGCGGCGACCACCAGCAGCTGCCGCCAACCATCAAATGCCCCGACGCCGCCCGCGGCGGGCTGGACCGCACCCTTATGCAAAAGGTGGTCCGCAGCAAACCCCGCTGCGTCACCCTCCTCACCACCCAATACCGCATGCACCGCGACATCATGGCCTTCCCCTCCCAGTGGTTCTACCACGGCCAGCTCAAGGCCGCGCCCCATGTGGCCGACCGTCTCGTCTCGCCATTGGACACCCCGCTCACCTGGGTCGACACCTCCCTTTGCGGCTTTGGCGAAAAGCAAAACCGCCTCCTCAGCCGCTCCAATGCCGAGGAAGCGCGTCTGCTCATCCACCTGCTGCGCGACTATATAGAAATGATAGGCCTCACCCGCATACAGGACGACCGTGTCGACTTCGGCATCATCTCACCCTACCGCGCCCAGGTGCGCCTCATCCGCCGCCTCCTCAAATGGCAGAAATTCTTCCGCACCCTCCGCCACCACATCTCCGTCAACACCGTCGACGGTTTCCAAGGGCAGGAGCGCGACGTTATAGTCATCAGCATGGTGCGGGACAACGACCAAGGCACCATCGGCTTCCTCAACGACCTGCGTCGCATGAACGTGGCCATCACCCGCGCCCGCATGAAACTCATCATCGTCGGCAACGCCGAGACTCTCTCCCGCCACCGCTTCTACGCCCAGCTCATAGAGCACATCCAAGCCCACGGCGACTTCCTCACCCTCCCCGCGCCCAGCCCCGCGGAAGAGTCCTGACGCTCCCTCTCACGCCGAAGGCGGAGCCTCCAACAGCACCGCACAACAATCAAGGCATCGGCCCGAACAGGCTGCATCCCTGCCTTCTGGCGGAATTTAGAACAGGTTTACCGAGACGCCGAAATGTTAAAAATTTTGCGGTGTCGATTTTTGTTTGTACATTTGCAGTGTCGTTTAGACGGACTGAAATGTTAAATAAATAGTATAAACCAATTATTATCAACCCAAAAAGTACCACTATGAAAAAAGTAGTATTAGTTGCAGCCATGCTGCTGGCAGTGGTCGGAGCCAAGGCCCAGACCAACATTCAAGAAATGTACGACTTCAACAGAGGTCACCTCACCACAACCCTTGAGATGTTCAAGAGCGACGCTTGGGGTAGCACATTCTTCTTCAACGATATTTATCATCCCACTGACGGCCTCACACCCACTGGCTACTACACCGAGATTGCACGTGCCCTGAACTTCTGGCAGCACACCGCCCTCGCGCCCCTCAGCCTCCATGTAGAGTGGAACGGCGGCCAGTTTGCAAGCAATGCATGGTTGTTCGGTATCGAGTACTTCCTGCACAACGAGAGCTACACCAACACCTTCACTTTCGAACTGATGTACAAACGCATCAGCGGCCAGAAGGATCTCGACAAAACCCCCATCGAAAGGCGTCCGTTCGACAAGGTGAGCAACATCCCCATCCAGTTCACCTTTGTGTGGGGCATGCAGAATCTCTTTGGCGTGAAGGGTCTTACCTTCAGCGGTTTCCTCGATGTATGGGGCGAGAACTGCAACTGGGGTCTCGACAACAACCTGAAATGGGACAACACCCAGCTGGTCATCCTCTCCGAACCCCAAATCTGGTACAACATCGGTCAGCACTTCGGCTGCAATCACCTGATGATTGGTGGCGAGGTTGAGTTGGCCTACAACTTTGCCGGCGGCTGGCGCAGCGGTGCCGACTTCATCAAGAACAAGGGCTTCAACGTAGCCCCCTGTGCCGGTATCAAGTGGGCTTTCTAATCCCGTCTGGAACAAGTCTTCAAACCTAATACAATATAACTATGTTAAAGAAACTTTTCGGATTCGACCCCGCACAGCATGAGATGCGGACCGAAATCATGGCCGGCATCACCACCTTCCTGGCCATGGCCTACATTCTGGCGGTGAACCCCGGCATCTTCAGTGCGCTGGCCGACCAGGGCATGCCCGGCGGCGCCGTCTTTACGGCCACCGCATTGGCCGCCATCATCGGCACACTGGTTATGGCCATCTATGCCAAGAAACCCTTTGCACTGGCTCCCGGCATGGGGCTCAACGCCTTCTTCGTGTTCGGCGTGTGCCTCGGCATGGGCCACTCGTGGCAGTTTGCCCTCACGGCCATCTTCCTTGAAGGTATCATCTTCATCATCCTCACCCTCACCAAGGTGCGCCAGTGGATTGTAGACGCCATCCCCATGAACCTGCGCCACGCCATCGGCGCCGGTATCGGCCTCTTCATCGCCTTCATCGGACTGAAGAACGGCGGCATCATCATCAACGATGAAGCCACGCTGGTCCACCTCGGCGACATCTGCCATGGCACCGCCCTGCTGGCCGTCATCGGCATCGTCATCACGGGTGTGCTACTCATCCTCAAAGTGCCCGGCAACATCCTCATCGGCATCATCGCCACCGCCCTGCTGGGCATGCTGCCCATCTGGCAAATCACCGGAGCCGACGGCACCGTGACCCACGGAGCCCTCACCGTCTTCGACCGCGTGGTCGACGTGCCCCCCTCGGTGGCACCCATCTTCTGCCAGTTCCAGTGGAGCGAAGTCCTCTCATTAGACATGCTCGTCGTCCTCTTCACCTTCCTCTTCATTGACATGTTCGACACCATGGGCACCGTGATTGGCGTTTCCCAAAAGGCCGGCATGGTCGACGAGAAGGGCAACATCGACGGCATCAACAAGGTCTTCATGGCCGACGCCATTGCCACCACCTGCGGCGCCTGCCTCGGCACCTCGACAACCACCACCTACGTGGAGAGCGCTGCCGGTGTGGGAGCCGGTGGACGCACAGGCCTCACCGCCTTCACCACCGTCTGCTGCTTTGCCATCGCACTGTTCTTTGCACCCATCTTCACCCACATCCCCTCGGCGGCCACCACAGCCGCACTGGTCATCGTAGGTCTGATGATGCTCAGCCCCATCAAGCAGATTGAGCTGGACGACTACAGCGAGTCCATCCCCGCCTTCCTGACCATCATCCTCATGCCCCTCTGCTACAGCATCAGCGACGGCATCCTCATCGGCATGATTTCCTATGTGCTCATCAACGCCCTCTGCGGCAAAGCCAAGAAAATCTCCGTCACCATGTGGATTTTGGCCATCCTCTTCATCGCCCGCTACATATTCCTATAAACCGTACAGGCAGATATAAACTAATGAGTGGCAGACACTGCGTGTCTGCCACTCAATTCATTAACAAAAGCCATTCAACAAGCCACTTGACAACCAACTTATTCTAATAAAACTTATTATCCCAGGTTTTTAAATGATCAACCACTATTCCAATATTCCTCTCCTCTCCGAAGAGCCTATCTTTCCGATTACTCCACTGCGATATGCCATCATGTACTTTTTCTATAACAAAATCCCTATCTTTATCTTTCCAATCAAACAATGCGGGATCATGCCTTAGAATAAAATCAATCGTAGAAAGAATTTCAAGAGAATAATTCGAATAAAAACCACTTAAAAATCCCTTAGTTTTCTCAGATATTTTAGCATAATCAATATTACCATCTTTCATAAAAAAAGACATGATGTAATCGCCTATCTCAGGCAAAAGCCATATAGGCTCGAATGGTCTCTGTGACATTTCTTCAAGCCCCATTAAATAGCTGCCATTTAAATAGCGAAGCACATATCTAACCTTCCCTGAATACGGACCATAGTAAGCAGGTTGAAAATTCAGCTTAAACACATTTTCTGCCCCGAACCGTTGGAGGAAATATACAACTTTTTCAGCAGCAAATTCTGAAACGACTTCCCCTTGCGAGACTAAATCGCATAACACGTCTAACATCATTGCTCTTGCCGGTGTTAGCCTAACCCTTTCTGCCCTCATTCGTTCTACAATAACCTCATTAGGCTCATATACAATGATATCACATTCTAAATCAGATAGGGAATCCACTATCATTTGCCTCACCCTGTCCCAATCCAAACCACCATTCCTTGTTCCGAGTGGTGGTATCGCAACCGATTTTATTCCTTTATCAATCAACAACCTTTTCAAGGCGGCAAGACCTTCTTCTATGTAAGAATACTTTGACGGCTCTCTCCAAGTTGTTTTCGTAGGGAAATTAATTATCACTTTATCTCCGCTGACCGTATGCTCGATCGTATCAAACAATTGTCCTACATGAAAAGCATTATTCCTACAGACCTCACGATATTTTCTGTAATTCTCTGGAAATTGTTCCTTAAATTGCAGCGCCAAGCCTTTCCCCATCACACCTACAGTATTGACAGTGTTCACCAACGCTTCAGCTTCGCTGTCGAGCAAGTTTCCTTTTACGTATCTTATCATTTTTAATAATAGAATAAATCCAAATTTTGGGGGATAATAACCATTTTTACAGGCACACCATCTTCCAACAATTTCCGTCTTGCCCAATCGTTATATACAAGAAAATACTTTAAATATTGTACTGGAAGAGCTTTTTTAAGCAGCAATTCTGCCTGCTTCCTCCTCCTCACATCATCCAAATCGCCCCACTGCTTTGCGTAAAGAATATTATAGTCCAACAGACTATTTACCTCGCAAAGGCGAGTTCCTGGATACTCAATTGTAAAATTGTCAAGAGCATGCCCATCTGTAAAGACACATTCAACCCCATCTCTAACAAGGTCGTTTATATCTATTACACAATACACAATTTCCTCCGCCTTCCTTTTTTGCACCCCATTATATCCCTTTTGAATCACATAAAGCATAGGGGTTCTCGGCCCAAAATAGAAGGGAACATAATCGCCCAAATCACTTCCATCTTTAAGCCTCTTTTTTTTACGTGTTTCAATTGCAGTAACATCGCCAATTTGGACAAAATCAGGATTGGCATTTGGAGATGAGGCTGTTACAATACCCACTTGCATAATATTCTTAATATTATCTATATGCGTCATTCTATATGCAAAACGGATTTGGGTCATTTTGATTGTTTTTGTACAACGCACATCCTCTCATTTTATTGTGTGTTCAATGTATTATTTCACATCCGGGGGGTCGTTGTCGCCGATGGGGTCCTCGCCCCAGACGGAGCGGGTGGCGGCGAGGCATTCCTGGCGGGTGATGTCGTCCATGCGCTCCAAGTGGCGCTGGTAGAAGACGCAGCGCGTCAGGCCCACCTGCTTGCACACCACGTCGGTGGCAAAGGCCTCGCACGTGGGAGCCCCGCACATGCCGCAGTCCACCTGCGGCAGATACATCTTCAGCTTGTTGATTTTCTCCAATTTCTGGTAGGCACGGGTCAAGTCCTTGTCCAGCGTAAGCATGGAGCGTGCTTGCGCCGGCTCGGCAAACGAGTTTTCCACCAGATAGTCGTGATAAGCATCCATTTCGCGGGCGCGAGCCATCTCGCCGTTGCGTTCCCGTTCGGCGGCCTTGCGTGCACGGGCATACATGCGCTCGCCGCAGAGGAAACGGTTCTCGCACGAGAGCAAGGCACCTGCGCAACTCTGGTCACAAGCCCTGAGCTCCAGAAACTCCACGCCCTCAACCTCGTCATTCTCCAACTTGTCGAGGAAATCCATCACGTTTTGGATGCCGTCAATGGCATACGACCTTTTGGCCAGGCAGATGCGGCGCTCGCCGTTGGTCAGGGTGGAGAGGATGGCATCCGCCGACAGCTGCGGGGTTTGCAAAGCGGTGTAGGTGTAGCCCTTGCCCTGCTCCTTGATTTTGCGGTACACCTTGTTGAACAGGGCGTCCATGTTGATTACGCCGTCGATGATGGAACGTTTCTCACCCACCGGGGCCTTGACGGCGGCAATCTTGGCTGCGCACGGGGTGACGTAGAACAGGCCTATCTCCTCGCGCGGCACCCCACGCTCCTCGGTCAGCATTTTCAGCACATACATGGCCGAGATGTCCAGCGGAGCCTTCACCGGGATGATATTCCCCACCAACGAAGGGTACTTGATCTGTATCAGCCGCACAATGGCCGGGCAGAAGCTGGAGATAAGCGGCTCATCGTCCTCATGTTCGCGGGCATATTTGTGTTTGACATCAGCGTAGATGCTTGCCGCCGACTCGACCTCGAACACATGTTTGAACCCCAAATCCTTCAAGGCGGCATAGATACGGGACACCCGGATGTCGTCCGGGAACTGCCCCAGGAACACCGCCGGCAGCAGCGCCACCGAGTGCGGGAACTCATGCACCTTCTTGAAATCGTCCTGCTTGATAAAGATGGCGTCGACCGGGCACGCCTCGTGGCACTTGCCGCAGTCGATGCAGCGGTCCTCCATGATAAAAGCTTTGCCGTTGCTGATGCGGATAGCCTCCGTGGGGCAAATCTTCATGCAGCGGGAACAGCCGATGCAATTGCCGTTGTCGATTTCAAGAGCATGGTAAAACATGAGCATTCAGATTTTTAGATATTAAACGAAATTGACAATCATCTCAACCGTTGTGCCCACGCCCACCTCGGAGGTGACGTTGAGCACATCGACATTCTTCTGCATGTTGGGCAGGCCCATGCCGGCGCCGAAACCCATGTCGCGCACCTCGGGGCGCGCCGTCGAGTAGCCCTCCTGCATAGCCTGGGCAATATCGGGGATGCCAGGACCCTTGTCGGCCACAACCATGTGTATCTTGTCAGCCTCAATGTCCACCAGCACCTTGCCGCCGTAGGCGTGGGCAATGGCGTTGACCTCAGCCTCATAGAGGGCCACCACCACCCGTTTCACAATCTGGGGAGCCACACCCAGCTGCTTCAGCGTCTTCTTGACGGAGCTCGAAGCCGTGCCCGCATTCGTGAAGTCGCCTTCAATTACAGTGTATTCCTGATGCATAATACTTTGTTTAAATCCTTATTATTAGTATAACGGCTGTATGCCGGCATCAAACAGCAAACCACAGGTCTTGAACATCGAGTAGCTGGTGGCAATCAACACCATGTCGTTGTCCTCGGCCAATTCCACCATGTCGGGTGTAGGCTTCTTGTTGCGCACAAAGACCACAATATCCAGCGTGGCCATGTCGCACGTCCTGATGGTCTGCACATTGCAGAGCCCCGTTATAAGCATCGGTGTATCCTTCAAGGTCAGCACATCGCTCATCAAATCCGATGCAAACGCTGTCGTCACATCCTCGTCCAAACGTGACTGGCCAAGATACACTGTAGCATTGAGCTTTTCAACTATTTCTCGCAGTGTCATGATAAAAATAGATTTGTTTTAGTTTATTAAAATGATTTTGCAAATATACGAAAAAAATCAAATCCAACAACCAACCTTCGAAAAAAAATCCCATTCCCAAACGCCAAACCAAGCCGAAAACAAACCATAACAAACTCATAACAAACAATATAAACAACCCCATTCCACTCAACCGAAAGTCGCATTTTTTTATTGCACAACGGCTGCCAAACGCCCGCAAACACAAGCCTTGACGCTCCTGTTCATCGGCAGATGGCCCTTCGTCCCTCCGCAACACAACATCCCGCAGCCGCAGTCCACCCTCACCGACGCAGCCGACAAGCCAGACAACAACCCATGCAATCAGGCGTAAACCTGTTGCCATGTTATATGCTCCTCCACCCCTTGCCCCCTCCATGGCGCATCCAGACCTTATCATTTGCCCAACGGAATTGGGAGAAGTGATGGGGAAATATTGGAGAAATAAACCTCAAGGAGCGAAGGAAATGTTGAGGCCGAACCCTGCTGGGAAGAGCCCAAAGGCAGCAAAGCACGGGAGGAGACGAAGGGGAGAAGGAAAGCCGAAGGGCAATAATAATGCCACAGGCGCGTTATGGTTAGAAAAGACTGACAACAGTGAACAACAAACCGATGAATACAGAAACCCCGCCGACCCTTCCGCCCTACTTGAAAGCGGGCGACCGCGTGGCCATTTCCGCGCCGGCGCGGAAAATCGGCCCCGAAGAGCTGGCCCCCACCCTGCGGCTGCTGCGCAACTGGGGCCTGGAGGTGCAAGAGCCGGAACACCTGTACGATGCCGAGAACCAGTTTGCAGGACCCGACGCCACACGCCGCGCACTGATGCAGAGCCTGCTGGACGACCCTGAGGTGAAGGCCATCTTCTGCGCCCGCGGAGGGTATGGCACGGTACGCATCATTGACGGATTAGACTTTACGCGCTTTGCCAAGAGCCCCAAATGGATTGTGGGATACAGCGACATCACCGTGCTTCACAGCCACATACACCGCCAGCTGAACGTTGCCACCCTGCACGCCGCCATGCCTATCGACATCAGCGCAGACAGCGTCGAGTTCCCCACCCCCGCCACCGAAACCCTGCGGCGGATGCTGTGGGGCGAGACCATGCAGTACCGCTGGGCATCGCACCCCCTGAACCGCAGCGGAGCCACGGTCGGCCAGCTGGTGGGCGGCAACCTGTCCATACTCTACAGCCTGTGCGGCTCGGCCAGCGACATTGACACCCGGGGGAAAATCCTCTTTATCGAAGACCTTGACGAATACCTCTACCACATAGACCGCATGATGATGAACCTGAAACGGAGCGGCCATCTGGAGGGGCTGGCCGGCCTGGTGGTGGGCAGCATGAGCCGGATGCACGACAACACCATCCCCTTTGGTCGCACGGCGGAGCAAATAGTGCTCGACGCGGTGGCGGAATATGACTATCCGGTCTGCTTCGGCTTCACTGCGGGGCACATCGGGGCGGAGAACTGCGCACTGATGCTCGGACACCGCGTCAGCCTTACGGTTGAGGGGGACTGCGAGCTGCTCTTTATTGGCTAAAAAAACAGCCTGTTGGGCAACATTTTTTTGTCAATCAAAAAAATAGTTGTATCTTTGCATTTTAAAAGCAACAGCCATGCTGCTGATATTTGTCCCAAAACTGACCAACCGTGCTGGCTACACCATCAATGTGGTCATGAGGGATTTATTGCAAACAGACTTCGCCATCACAACCGATTCCCGCGCCTTTGCCAACCACGCGGGGCCGCGCCTATGCTATGCCTCTAAACCATTGGAAGGCTGCGACGCTCCGTTTGTGAAAGCGGCGAAACTGCTGTTCGAGACCTCAATCGAGGAGCAGGACTGCCACCCCTTCTCCCACGCGGGGACGACGGTACTGTTCCCCGTCTATGGGAAGGGCTCGGTGCTGCCTTTCGACCCCTTTGCAGCCATCTTTTTCATGCTGTCGCGCTACGAAGAATACCTGCCTCACCGCAAGGACATCCACGGACGGTTTATGGCAACGGAAAGCCTGGCCTACCGCGAAGGATTCCTGCAAACAGCCGTGGTGGACCGCTGGGCGTTGATGCTGAAAGGCATCCTTGCGGAGCGATACCCTGAACTCACATTCCGCAGCCGCGCATTCATGTTCGAGCAGACCATCGACATCGACGCCGCCTACTGCTACCTGCACAAGGGCACTTTCAGAACGGTGATGGGGCTGCTGCGCGACGGCATACACAGGCACGACCCCGAGGAGGTGCGCCACCGCCTGAGAGTGCTGCTGAAAAAGGAGGAAGACCCCTACGACACGTTCGACTACATACTGCGCCTGAGCCAACAATACTCCTATCGCAGCAACCTCATCTTCTTTGCCCTGATGGGCGACTACGGCATCTACGACAAACCCGCGTCGCCACACTGCAACGAGTTCCGCCAACTGCTGCAACACCTGGGCGACTATGCCAAGATGGGGGTGCACGGATCGTACTACTCCGCCGAGGAGCCTGCCCGCATGGGGATGGAGATTGAACGGCTGTCGGACATTCTGCACCGCTCCATTGTGCGCAACAGGTTCCACTTCCTGCGCTTCAACCTGCCGTATGCCTACCGCAACCTGTTGCAGCACAACATCCTTCACGACTACACAATGGGATTTGCCGAGGTGCCTGGATTCCGCTGCGGCACATGCACCACGGTGCCTTTCTTTGACCTGAGCAGCGACCAGGAGAGCGCCTTGAGCATCCACCCCTTCATGGCCATGGACACCACTTTCCACACACACTTGGGCGCGTCCCCCGACGAGGCCAAGAAGCAGTTGCACGCCTTGGTGGACGAGGTGCGCGCGGTGGGCGGAACCTTCAGTTGCATATTCCACAACCAGAACCTGAGCGAAGACTTTGACTGGAAAGGCTGGCGCACGGTGTATGAGGACCTGCTGGAATATGCCACACGGCACAATGACGGCCAAACCGACATGAAGAATACTGACTGAAACACATATAACTAATTGCTGACACGGAATGATAAACTACAAAGAGAAACTGCACGACATAAGAGCTTTTGTGTTTGACTTTGACGGCGTGATGACCGACGGCAACGTATGGACCTACGCCGACGGCGAAACGGTGCGCTGCGGCAACATCAAGGACGGATTTGCCATACAATATGCCGTAAAAAAGGGATATACAATAGCTCTGATTTCGGGTGCCACCTCGTTGAGCATTGACAACCGCATGGCCGCCTTGGGCGTAAAGCAATGCTACACGGGATGCGCCAACAAGATGGCCACCTACCGCGAGTTTCTGGCCAGCAACCACTTGACGGAAAAACAGGTGGTCTGCATGGGCGACGATATTCCGGACTATGAAATCATGTCGCACTGCGGTGTGGCAGCCTGCCCCGCCGACGCAGCAACTGAGATCAAGGAGATAAGCGACTATATATCGCTTTATGCGGGCGGAAAAGGCTGCGTGCGCGACATTATAGAGCAGGTGCTCCGGCTGCAGGGGAACTGGTTCGACCCCTCGGTGAAAGGGCACGACGCAATGAATTGGTAATAACAATAAATATTATACGCTATCGAGAGAATACTACTTATAACAATAATGCTGCTGGTTGCAATACCAGCCCGAGGGCAGTCGGACACAAGCGTGGCGGCAAACACCAGTGACCAAATGCCCAACGGAACGGTGATGCTGGGGACATACTATTCCGACCGCTTCGTAGGACGCAAGACCTCGAACGGCGAAGTGTTCCGGCAAAACCAGTACACCGCTGCCCATAAGACCATCCCTATGGGCACCTATCTGCTTGTCACCTACCCAGTGACAAACCTGAAGATAGTGGTACGGGTGAACGACCGTTGCCCCAAGGCCGGGATTTTGGACATGACAAAACTGGCTGTACACAGCATAGGCATCAAAGGTTCGGGCAGAGTGGTTGTCACCACGCTCGACCCCGCGACAGGCTACTCCCTATGGATCAATCAGGACACGCTGGCCATGGACAGAGAGGACTATCTTGCCTTCCGCGACCGAAGCCGGCGGAAGCGCATATCGCCCTACCCCATCTCGCCTACGGACAAACAGGAGAGCGCCCCACCCAAGGCCACTAAGCCTTCGGCACGGACCAAGAATCGCACCGAGGCCGAGGTGGCGGAACTGGAGCCAGAGGACTCATTGCCACCAATGCCGCCCCCCATCCCGGACCCGACACCCCAGCCCAGCACGAGACCTGAAGAGCACCCCACGGAGCACACCGAGGTCACCGGACGGCTCTATGACATCGAGCTTTGCATCGTCAACTCGCAGATTGCCGCACAACGGGAAGCCAGCCGTCTTCCCAAAGACCTGCAAGAGAAGACCTTGTTCCGCAGAAACCAGCTGAACAATCAGGTCCACGTCATCCTTTCGCTGGGCGACTCGCGCAGCCACGCAGTCCGCACACAGGCAATGCTCATTGACGACTACCCCGAAAGCTGCCTCATCCCTCACGAACAATAAAACAAACTCTTTTTAACAAAGATCTTTTACGACGTTGTAGTAGCGTATAATTCAACTAACAAGAGAGGGCTGAAAAGAAAAAAAGAAAAAAAATTACAAAAAAAAAACGCCATGTGAATAATTATTGCTATCTTTGCAAGTCAAAATCTGAATTGCCTTTTCATAGAAAAAGCAGCTCAGAATTGCATATATATAAAAGATTATTAAACAGTTACATGATACTAAAATGAGTGCTCGCATGAAAATCAAACTAAGCAATAAACTGTCACTTTTGCTGATAGCATTGGGATTTTCATGTGTTGCCATGGCCCAGACGGAGCCCCAATTTTCACAATACATGTTCAACAGGATGTCGTACAATCCCGGCTATGCTGGCAGTTCGGGCTCCATCTGCGCCACAGCCATGTACAGACAACAGTGGATAGGCTTTCATCTCGACAACCCAACAGGCGGTACGACAGCCGGTTCCACACCTACCGACATTCTTTTCACGTTTGATATGCCGGTGAAATTCCTCCATGGTGGTCTTGGCTTCACAGTAGTCTCCGACAAAATCGGTTATCACAACAACATCCAACTATCTGTGGACTACGCTTTCCGCATGTTCTGGGGTGAAGGCAACCTCTCGGCTGGTGTCGAGTTGAACGTGGTGAACAGCAATCTGGACAAGAGTGCGCTGATAGCCCGTGACCCCAACGACCCTCTGCTCTCCGGCCTGGGCGATGCCGCAACCATGATTGACGGGTCGGTGGGTATCTATTACCAAGTGCCTGGAAAGTACTATTTAGGACTCTCTGTCAAGAACTTGCTCGCCGCACACAGCGATGAGATAATGTTCACCAACGCCCGCACGGTTTATGCCATGGGCGGATATGAATACACGCCTTCGAGTGCTCCCTCTATCCGTATCAAGCCTTCGGCCATGCTGAAGACTGCAAACTTCAGTCTCTTCCAGGCCGATTTGTCGTGCTTGATTGACTATCGCAACGCCTTCTGGGGTGGCTTGGGCTACCGCGTGAACGACGCTGTCTACGCCCTGGCTGGTGTACACTGGAAGAAACTCCGCGTGGGTCTGGCTTACGACATCACAACCAGCCGCTTGGGTACGTTCAAGCCTGGACGCAGCATGGGCACGCTGGAATTGTACCTGAAGTTCTGCTTCAAGGTGGTTGTCCCGCGCAAACCCAACACGTCATACGGCAACACAATCTATCTGTTGTAACCCATACAAAATGTAAAAACATTTAAAAACGAAACTTTTTAAACGAAACTACGTATAAAGGGACACAAACAAAAGCCTTTTTAAAGCAAAAACGAAACAAAATAAAAGTATTAATACACACGAATAAACAAATACAATACTCAATATGAAAAAGTTGTTTTTCTTGTTAGCAGCCTCAGTACTATTCTTCTACGGTTGCTCATCACGGTCAGAAAATGGCGAGTTAGTAGGAGTTCTGGATCGCTCCCAATTTGAAGACATTGACCTCAAGGGTATGGTCTTTATCAACCAAGGCAATTTCAGCATGGGTTCCGGTGTTCAGAACAACACCTATGGTGTCACCTCCCAGCCCCGCACCATGCAGGTCTCTTCCTTCTTCATGGATGAAACCGAAATCACCAACAACGAGTACCGTCAATTCGTATTCTGGGTCACCGACTCTATCGTCCGCAGAATGCTTGCCGAAGGTGGCGTCGATGGCGAATGGCAGATTGAGGAGAACGAATACGGCGAACCCCTGAATCCCCCCAAACTGAACAAGAAAACCAAAATACGCTGGAACGATGCAGAAACCCGCGAAGCTTTGAACGACCTCTATGTGGCCGAGAAGGACAGATATTTTGGCCGCCGCGAAATCGACGCTTCCAAGCTGAACTATGAATATTATTGGATTGACTATGCCGATGCCGCCCGCAAGGAAGCCGGTGTGCAGAACAAGGAGGAGCACCGTGGCACGCTCTACACCGCTCGTCCCCGTGGCCTGAACAACCGCACTGCTTTCGTCCACAAGGAGAGAATCAACGTCTATCCCGACACGCTCTGCTGGGTGCATGACTACACCTACTCCATGAACGACGACTTCACCCGCAATTACTTCTGCTCGCCCGCTTACGACAACTATCCTGTTGTGGGTGTCAGCTGGCTCCAGGCAAAAGCCTTCTGCATCTGGCGCAGCCACTTCCTCAACGACTATTTAGAGAGCATCAACTACGCCCACATGAACGATTTCCGTCTTCCCTCCGAGGCGGAGTGGGAGTTCGCAGCCCGTGGCGGCATTGCTGCAGAGAGCTATCCTTGGGGTGGCCCCTATGTGCGCAATCCTAACGGATGCTTCTTGGCCAACTATGAGCCCCTCCGCGGTGCTTACGACGACGACGGCGGTGTCCGCACCCTGATTGTCGGCCACTATGCCCCCAATGACTACGGCCTGTACGACATGTCCGGCAATGTTTCCGAATGGTGCGCCGATGCCTACGACGAGAACACCTACATCGTGGCCAACGCCCTCTCCCCCCACTATAACTACAACGCCAAAGAGAGCGACCCCATCGCCCAGAAGCGTAAAGTTGTCCGTGGCGGCAGCTGGAAGGACCAGAAGTACTTCATCCAGGTTCAGACTCGTTCCTTCGAGTTCCAGGATACCAGCAAGTGCTACATCGGTTTCCGTTGCATCCAGCCCTATCTGGGTCGTATCAAGGGTGATAACCTGAAGACCGCATCTAACGTTTATTGATAACAATAGATTCACAAAAGGAAGGTCTCTGAGCCCTAATGGTCTCAGAGACCTATACCCAAAGAAAAAATACATCAAAAAATATTATTAAGCAACACTAAATCATCACATCATGAGCTTTATTGACAATCTTGTACGCAGTAATGGTTACAAAAACTTCATGGCAAAACTATACGGTTGGGGCGCAGCCGTTGTTATTATTGGAGCTCTTTTCAAGATTAACCACTGGCCTGGCGGCGAACTTATGCTGATTATCGGTATGGGTACCGAGACCGTCATCTTCTTCCTCTCCGCATTCGAACCTCCCCACGTCGAGTTTGACTGGACTCTGGTTTATCCCCAGCTGGCCGGCATGGAAGGCGGAGAAGGTCTGAACGCAAAAGACTCTGCCCCCAACAGTCTTAATAGTATGGACAACCTTGTCGCTATTCCCGAAGCAGAAGACCCGCTCACTGCCCGTCTTGACAAGATGCTGGAAGATGCAAAAATCACTCCCGAACTTATCGAACGCCTTGGTCAAGGTATGGAGAATCTGGCAGACAGTGCACAAGCCATGAATGGCATGGCCAGTGCAGCCGCTTCTACCGACAAGTTTGTCAACACCCTTGATGGCGCTGCCGAAGCCGTTGGCAACCTCAAACAGGCTTCCGAGGCTGTCAACAACCTCACCACCATCTATCAAGAGACTGCTCAGGCTCTTACCAGCGGCGATGCCTCTTATGCCGACGAGATGAAGAAACTGGCCAGCAGCCTTGCTTCCGTCAATGCCATGTACGAGATGCAGCTGCAGACATCCACCAGCCAGCTCGAAGCCACCAAGGCCGTCGAGGAGCGCATCCAGACTATGATGTCCAACTTTGCCGACTCTGCCGAAGGTGTGCTTAAGTACAAAGACCAGATTGACGCCCTCACCCGCAAGGTGGCTGAGCTCAACAATGTATATGGCAACATGCTTGCTGCTATGCAGACCAGACTATAATCGACTTTATTAATACTCAACAATAAAACCACACTAATTAGAAGATATGAGTGCTTCAAACTGTCCGGAAACCCCGAGACAAAAAATGATTCAGATGATGTACCTTGTGTACACCGCCATGTTGGCACTTAACGTGTCGGCAGAGGTTGTTGAGGGATTCAAAACAGTCGGTAACGCCATGACCAAGTCGAACGAGAACATGGTCACCAAGCTTGACGACACCTACAACAACTTTGAAGCCGCACTCAAGAACAACCCTGCAAAAGTCAAGGAGAAATACGATAAAGCTCAAGAAATCAAGAAACTCTCCAACGAACTTGTCTATACTATCGATACTGTCACCTATAGTTTTATCGGTGAGATGGCTCAGAAAGCCGAGATTTCTATAATTGACCCCAACGACAAAGAGAAGACTCTCAAGCGCACCATAAGCCTCGTAAACGCCGATGGTTCCAAGAACTTCGACAGCATTGCCGAAGCTCTACGGATTGGCGGATTCAGCTGGATAACCAAACTTGACAACAACCACCTTGGCACACCATACTTTATTGGTAAGGCCGAGGGTAAAGAAGTCACCGAAGGTGCTGCCTACGAGGTGAAGAAACGCATCATTGAATACAAGAGAGCCGTCAAAGAGAAACTCGGTGCCGACTCTGTCCACGTGGCGCTTGGTCTTGCAGTTGAAGACATGCACCTCAACAGCGAGGGCAAACCGCTCTCCTGGGAGCAGCTGAACTTCAACAACACCGTGGCCGGTGCCGCCCTTGTCACCCTCACCCGTATGAAGGCCGAGGTCATGAATGCCGAGTTTGATGCTGTGAACATGCTTTACAAGCAAATCAAATCAAATGACTTCTCATTCGATAAGGTCGCCGTTATCACTCGACCCAAGTCCTCCTACATCATGAAAGGCGGCAAATACGAGCTGATTGTCAATGTCGGTGCCTACGACTCGAAAGCCAAATTCGAAGCCACTGTCGGTGGTACACGATTCACTGCCAACGACACCGGTGCCGTGGTTTACAGCACCGTCTGCAACGCCACAGGTCCCAAGACCGTTACAGGTACCGTCTACGTCAAGAACGATAACGGAACCAGCAGCTACGACTTCAAGGAGTCCTATTTTGTGGCTGAGCCCATGGCAGTTTTCGAGTTGACCGAGATGAACGTTGTCTATGCTGGCATCGACAACCCTGTAAGAATCTCTGTTCCTGGCATTGCAGCCCACAATGTAGTTGTATCTCTTGCCGACCCCAATCAGGCCACAATCGTTCCCGACAACTCGAAAGGCGCAGGAAACTATATCATCAAGCCTAAAGTCAACAAGGGCAAGATTGTTGTCAACGCCTCCTTCAAGGATGGCAACCAGACACGCTTTGCCGGTTCTACCGAGTTCCGTGCCCGTCCGCTTCCCGATCCCAAGATCTTCCTTGGCACCATCGAGGCTGGTAAAGGCATTCCCATCAATGACCTCAAAGGCATGAAAGGCCCCGCCGTCCGTTACGGCCAAGAGTTCGCCTTCCGCATGAAGACCCCCACCATCATCAAGCAGACCATTGATATTACCAAGGTCAACGGGGCTACCGATATTGAGAACCGTGGCCAGCAATGGGGAGCAGAGGTGATGAGCTACATCCAGAAAGCCAAACCCGGCTGCAAAATCACACTCAGCATTGATGTCAACATGCCCGACGGCACCAAGAGAAACATCAGTAGCACATTCCGTATAACACGATAATTGAGTTAATAACGAACAAAACATAATATCATGAAAAAAGTATTGCTTGGCTTCAGCCTCATGATTCTCGCATTGGGTGGAATGACCGTCAGTGCACAGAACATTCTTGACCCTGAAGATGAAAACAATTTGGCCAACTTTTACGAGCGTAAAATCACCACAACCCGCAAAGCTCTGCCATATCCCAGCCTCCGCGAAAGCGACGTGATGTGGGAGACCTGCATCTGGCGTACCATCGATTTCCGCGAGAAGTTCAACCAATTCTTCTACTTCCCCAAAGGCGAAGATTCCATCAACAACAATCAGGGCCGTATCAACCTTGCCTATCTTGTCTACAGATCGGCTGCCAACGGCGAGTTCGAAATCTTTGAAGACGACGAGCTGAAGATTCCTGTCGACTGGGAAAACATGTACAAGAAACTCAACAAGGCCGACTCCACCACCACCGACCCCATCTACGATGAGTATGGTGAAATTGTCGAAGAAGGCCACGACACCGTCAAGTACAAATCCTTCACCTCCGACGACTACTACAAGATTCACATCAAAGAGTGGTGGTACATCGACAGCAAGGATACCCGTATGAAGGTGCGCATCATAGCTCTTGCCCTTGTCGACGAGAATTGCCGCGAAGTTGACGGCGAGATGGAGTGCAACCCCACCATCCGTTTCTGGATTCCCATGAACGACATGCGCGTCCGCAACATCTTCGCTAAAACCAATGCCTACGACCTTTACAACAACAATGCCGAGCGCAGCTACGATGAAATCTTCATCTCCCGCTATTTCGACAGCTTCGTCACCCGCGAGACCAACACCCACAACCGTGCCATTCACGACTACCTGACGGGTGAAGACTCACAACTCGAAGCCCAGTCCATCGAGGAGCGCATCTTCGACATTGAATCCGACATGTGGGAATACTAATCACACAAACGGTCTAAACGCCGCGTTGTCCCCAATCGTATAACAAAGGAGTTAAGAGTAAGTCCCGCTTATTCTTAACTCTTTTTTCATGGCACAAACAAAAAAGTACCGTCACACAACATCCAGGCATCCTTTCAACCCCGACAGTTTTGACCCGCCAGCGACATAGCATCTTTCTTTTAGTCCTCCTCTGCACCCTTTGCTCAGGGGCATGGGCGCAATGGGTCGAGCCACAACCCAACGACTACTATGAACGCTCCTACACCTGGAAGAAGAAACCGCAGGAGCTGGGGTTTGTCCGCGATGCCGATGTCTACTGGACCAAGATTCTGTGGCGCATCATTGATGTGCGCGAGAAAGAAAACCAATACATCTATTTCCCCACCCAGCCCGAAGGCATCCGCGGCCGTAAAAACTTAGCCTATGTGCTGTGGGACGCCATTCTGGCAAGCGAGATAGAGCTCTACGAAGACGATGAGCTAAAGATACCGTTGGACTGTTCCAAGGTCATTGAACGGGCCACCCGCAGCGACACCGTCCAGATGGCTGTCTACGACGACTACGGCGAGGCCGACTACACCACCGTCTACGTCCCCCACGAGTTCAAATCCGACGACATCTATCAATACGCCATCAAGGAAGCCATCTTCCTCGACCGCTCACGCAGCGGCATACAAGTGCGCAAGTTAGGTCTCGCACCCATGGAAGACCGTTATAAAGTAATCGACGGCGAAACCGAATTCATCGGCACCGTCACCCTCTTCTGGGTACCCATGCAATCACTGCAAACCCGCATCCTGTTCGCTCAAAAAGAGGCCTATTGCCGCGAAAACCTCGTCCATCTTCCCAACTGGGAATACGCCTTCAACTCATTCATGTACTCCTCCTTCATCACCCGCGAGGACAATGTCTGGAACCGTTCCATCCACGACTATCTTACAGGCGAAGATGCCCTCCTCGAAGCCCAGCGCATCGAAGAGGACATCATGAACATCTCCATAGACATGTGGGAGTACTAATCCGCCAGACAAGCATCCAGCTGGCGGCAAATACCCTCCTTATCCATATTTTGACCTATAAAGACCAGTTTCACCATGCGGTCGCCATATTCATCGTCCCAGTCGTGCACCAGGCCCGGATCGCGGCGCATCATGTCTATCAACTCCTCCTCCGGCATAGTGGCATACCACTGTCCGGCCTCTGAAAGTTTTACCTGAACGCCAGCCTGCTCAAACAGATAGGACATGTCCTTATCGTCAGCAAAATAGCAGACGCCCTTGGCACGTATCACACTCTTGGGCCACTGGAAATTGACAAAATGGTCAAACTTGTCAATGTCGAAGGGCTGCCGGCGGTAGTATACAAACGTCCCAATGCCATACTCCTCCACCTCGCCCCCTTCGGCATGGTGGTGGTGATGGTGATGATGCCCGTGCTCCTCTTCTTCATCCTCATCCTCGTCGTGGTCATGGTCATGGTGATGATGGTGCTCATGTTCGTCGTCGTCATCGTCGTCGTGGTGGTGATGCTCCTCGCCGTCGTGGTGGCGTTTGGCCTCCTCGTCCTCGGCATCCGTCGTCAGGCGCTCCAGCTCCTTCACCCAACCGGCCTGACCTTCCGTTTCGCCGTAACTGAAACAGTGGGTATTAATCAAATCGTCCAACTCAACGTTGGCATAGTCGGCCTCCAAAATTTGGGCACCCGGGTTCAAATTGCGCACTATCTGGCGCAGCCGCTCCAGCTCGGCTGGCGACACCTCCGAGCGTTTGTTGAGCAGCACAATATTGCAGAACTCAATCTGCTGTATAATCAGATTCTCAATATCCTCTTCGGCGATGGCCGAACCCAGCAGTTTGCCGCCGCAATCAAACTCGCTCTGCAGGCGCAGTGCATCCACCACCGTCACCACGCAATCTAACCGCGGCACGCCAAAGCGCGTGTACTCCTCGCCCATGCGGGGCATGGAGCAGATGGTGCGTGCTATGGGCTCCGGCTCGCAGATGCCGCTGGCCTCAATCACGATGTAGTCAAACTTGGCCATGCCCATAATCTCGCTCAGCTGCCGCACCAAGTCCATTTTCAGTGTGCAGCAGATACAGCCGTTCTGCAGGGCCACCAGACTGTCGTCAGCCTGACCCACGATGCCCCCTTTCTGAATCAGCGAAGCGTCGATATTCACCTCGCCGATGTCATTCACCAGCACCGCGAATCGGATGTTCTTCTTGTTATTCAAAATGTGGTTCAGCAGCGTGGTCTTTCCGCTGCCCAGATAACCCGTCAGCAACAACACTGGCGTTGAGTTCAGATGTAAGTTATTCATACCATATCAATATTTTATTATTCAAACCATATACTGCTTCGCGGCGCATCCCGTCCCCAAAACGTCCACGCTCAGGCAACCGCAAAACTGGAATGATAACGCACAATCATTGATAATATTTTCAACCATGCCCACGTTTTTTTCGTCCAGGCATTGCGGCTTGGCACCTATTCGGGCAACCTCCGTCCCCCCTTCCCCTCGCCCCTGCTCCATCCTTGCTCCACCCGCATTCGTATCCAAGTCCCACGCTTACGTGTCCCTTGTCCCAATGAAGCTATGAGAGGTATAAGAGAAATGTCGGGTAAATAGCATAGAAGGAGTTGATGAACAACGATATAAGAAACAAATTCGGGAGATTTTGAAAACATCAGGCCGACAATTTTGTGGCGGCAAGGGCAGGAAATGCCGTTAAATGAAAAAAATGTGTTATCTTTGCATTCACAAACAATGAAAGTATTAACACATATCTATTGCAAAATGAAGAAGATAATCATTAGTTTAGTAGCATTTGTGGCCATGTCGGCACTGATGGTGTCATGCCACAACAACAGCATGTACAAATTGAGCGTTGAGGCCGTCGACGGCAAGGGCACAGCCCCCGTCATGTGGCCTGCCGCCGCCACTGTGGCCACCTGGGACGATGCCATGAACCCCGTCGAGGTGAAACTGTCCGGCATTGCCCCCGACAGCTCTTATGCCTCGATCGTAATGCCCGACGGCACGACCACCCAGGGTGTGCGCCGCTTTGTCTACCCCGCCACCGCGTGTGCCGGTGAGGGCAAGGTGATGGTTGCCACGGTGCAGAGCGGAATGGGCTGCCCCGCCACGATGCCCTGCTATGCCGAGTATGCTGATGGCAACGCCGACCTGGTTTTCAAATCCCTGTGCGGTGTTGTGCGGCTGAACCTCACCACTGCCGAGAAGCTGGCCTCCGTGCAAATCAGCACCGAGGATTCTGCCAACTTCCTGGCCGGCCGCTTCAGTGTTGACAACTATCCGTTCCCCGTTCTCAAAGCCGAGGCCGATGCCTCCAAGTGCGTGCGCTGCGAGGAGCTGACGGCGTTCGACTTCAGCCAGGGCGCAGAATTGTATCTCTATGTGGCGCCCGGCTGCTACGACACTTTCACGGTGACCCTCGCCACCGAGGACGGCCGCACCTGCGTGAAGAACCTGAAGGAAGACAAGTATATTGTTGTGGATCGCAACGTTGTATGCTCCATCAATCTGGGTCAAAACGAGGGCGATTTGGTTTTTGAGTAAAAATAAATTTGTCATATCAAAAAATATTCGTATCTTTGCATCCTCAAATCAAGGGAAGGAAAACAGCAAAAAACGCTGCAAAGAGTTAAAAGCCTTTGATTTGAGGAAAGCAAAGGATGTCCAATGGTGTAATGGCAGCACTCCAGATTTTGGTTCTGTCAGTCCAGGTTCGAGTCCTGGTTGGACAACACAAAGGTCCCGCACAGAGAAAAGTGTGCGGGACTTTTTTTGTCCTGAAGGGCTTTGCCGCGCGCAACAGCCCCATTCGGAAGCAGACACGCAAATAGTTTGAGCTAATTGATATTTTTTTTGTATATTTGTAGAATGCACCGCAAGGCGCAGAATGGTATAAATGGTTTATAACTAATAGATTGCAATATGGCCGAACTGACCGAACAAGAGCAAATACGCAGAAATTCGCTGAACGAATTGAAGAAACTGGGCATCAATCCCTATCCCGCAGCCTTATATGAGGTGAATGCAAAATCGAGCGAGATATTGGAGAAATACCCGCAGGACAACACGCTGTTTCAGGACATCAGCATAGCAGGGCGCATCATGAGCCGACGCATCATGGGAGCCGCCTCGTTTGTGGAGTTGCAGGACTCATACGGGCGCATCCAGCTGTATGTGAAACGCGACGAGATATGCCCCGGCGAGGACAAAACGCTGTACAACACTGTGTTCAAACGCTTGTTGGACATTGGCGACATCATTGGCGTGACGGGATATGTGTTCGTCACCCAGATGGGCGAAACCTCTATCCACGTGAAGAGCCTGACGGTGCTCAGCAAAAGTCTGAGGCCGCTGCCCATTGTGAAGGAGAAGGATGGCGTGGTGTACGACGCTTTCAGCGACCCCGAACAGCGCTACCGCATGCGCTACGTGGACCTGATTGTGAACCCCCATGTGCGCGAGACCTTTGTGAAACGTGCCAAGATAGTGAACACCATGCGCGACTACTTCAACGAGCAGGGCTATTTAGAGGTTGACACACCGGTGCTGCAAAGCATTCCCGGCGGCGCCGCTGCAAGGCCTTTCATCACGCACCACAACGCATTGGACATTGACCTTTACCTCCGCATTGCCAATGAGCTGTATCTGAAACGCCTCATTGTGGGCGGATATGCGGGTGTGTATGAGTTCAGCCGCAACTTCCGCAACGAGGGCATGGACCGCACCCACAACCCAGAGTTTACCTGCATGGAAATCTACGTGGCCTATAAGGACTACAACTGGATGATGAAGTTTGTGGAGACCATGCTGGAGCGCATAGCCATGACCCTGCACGGCACAACGAAGGTGCAGGTGTGGGGCAATGAAATTGACTTCAAACCGCCGTTCCGCCGCGCCCCGATGTGCGACCTAATCAAGGAGCAGACCGGCTACGACGTGGCCGACATGGACGAGCAGCAACTGCGCGACACCTGCAAAGCCCTCGGCATCGAAACCGACGAGACGATGGGCAAGGGCAAGCTGATTGATGCCATCTTTGGCGAGAAGTGCGAGCACACCCTGATTCAGCCTACCTTCGTCACGGACTACCCCATCGAGATGTCGCCCCTGTGCAAACGCCACCGCGACAATCCCAATCTGACGGAGCGTTTCGAGCTGTTTGTCAACGGCAAGGAGCTGGCCAACGCCTACAGCGAATTGAACGACCCGATAGACCAGTTGGGCCGCTTCCAGGAGCAGCTGCGCCTGAGCGAGAAGGGCGACGACGAGGCCATGTTTATCGACATGGACTTTGTGCGTGCGCTGGAGTTCGGCATGCCCCCCACTTCGGGCATGGGCATCGGCATTGACCGCTTGGTGATGATGATGACCGGCGAGCAGAGCATTCAGGACGTGCTGCTGTTCCCGCAGATGAAACCTGAAAAGAAAGCCGCTGTCAGCACCGACGAAGAGTTTGTGGCACACGGAGTGGCCGCCGAATGGGTACCACTGCTGCGCAAAGCCGGCATCAACACGCTGGGACAGCTGAAAGAGGCCAACCCCAACAAACTGTACAACGACCTGAACGGCCTGCGCAAAAAGAACAAGCTGGACATCCCTCCCGTGCAGAAGGAAGCCGTGGAGAGCTGGATTGCCGCGGAATAATGCGCCACCGCCAAGCAGGTTTTGAGCTATGAAGATTAAACAATTCGAATTGAACCATTTTGGCACCAATTGCTTTGTGCTCTGGGACGAGAGCACAAAGCAATGCGCCATTGTGGACCCCGGCGCCGAGGCGATGTATGAAGAGGTGCAGGTGACGCAATATATCGAGGATCAGGGACTGACCCCGAAACTGATATTGTTGACGCACGCCCACGTCGACCACATTGCGGGGCTGGCTGAGATGTGCTCCCGCTATGGATTGCCGGTGACGATGCATCCCGACGGGAAGAAACTGCTGCGACAGGCCGAGGCCTACGGCGGGGTGATGGGATTCCTGTCGGTGCGGAGCATGGAGGACCTTGCCGTGAACGAGATTGAGGACAACGCGGTACTGGAACTGGGCAACGAGAAGATTGAATGCCGCGCGGTGCCGGGCCATTGCCCCGGAAGCATGGCATACGTGCTGCCCGGCGCACAGGTAGTGCTGACTGGCGACGCCCTGTTTCGCGGCAGCATAGGCCGCACTGACCTACCCGGTGGCGACTACAACCTGTTGATTGAGAAAATCCGCACCCGTCTGCTCACACTGCCTGACGAATATGAGGTGCTGCCCGGGCATGGAGACATCAGCAGCATAGGTATGGAAAAGCGCTATAACGGTTTCCTGATATGATAAATCCCAAGATAGACCCTTCGTGGTTGGAGGTGCTGCGACCGCAGTTTGAAGCCCCCTATTTCGCACAACTGAAAGACTTTTTGGTTGCCGAACGGCAGCAATATACCTGCTACCCCAAAGGAGGGGACATCTTTGCCGCCTTCGACCGCACACCTTTTGACAAGGTGAAGGTCGTCATACTGGGGCAAGACCCCTACCACGAACCGGGACAGGCGCACGGGCTGTGCTTTTCGGTGCCCGACGGTGTGGCTGTGCCGCCGTCATTGGTCAATATCATCAAGGAAATCAACAGCGATCTGGGCACACAGATACCCCTCACCTGCGGCAACCTGACAGGCTGGGCCGACCAAGGAGTGCTGCTGCTCAACGCCACCTTGACGGTGCGCGCCCACCAGGCCGGCTCGCACCAACACAAAGGGTGGGAACTGTTCACTGATGCCGCCATACAGGCTTTGGCTCAGCGACGCACAGGTATCGTGTTTATGCTGTGGGGCAGTTTTGCCATCAGCAAGGCGCAATATATTGACCGAAGCCGACACTTTGTACTCACCGCGCCGCACCCCTCTCCCCTTTCGGCTTATCGTGGATTCTTTGGGTGCCGCCACTTCTCGCAATGCAATGCCCTCCTGCAACAGCAGGGACTGGCACCGATAGACTGGACCCGCATAGGTTAATCCCATTGAACGGGGCATTCACCACTCCTTCATTGATTTACTGACGGCTGTATCACCGTTTGGAATTGCAGCACAGCGTTCTGCATGTCTGTTGGCAAAAGTTGCCAAGTCTGCGACAGGATATCCTCCGGCACACCGCCATAGTAGGCTTCGGCAATAGAGCCAGCAATAGCCGCCTGTGTGTCGGCATCGCCACCCAGCGAGACGGCATTGCGGATGGTATCTTCATAGTCAGTGCCTTCAAGGAAACAGATGATGGCTTCGGGCACTGAATGCTGACAGGAACTATTGAAACCATAGCCAGGCCTGATGTCGGAGAGTGTGCGGGATAGGTCGTAAGCGAAATGTTGCTGGACGTACTCCTTGATGCTTGCCTTGCCATGCCCTGTACGAGCCAAAAAGATGGCCGCCGCAGTGGCTTGCGCACCTTTTATGCCTTCGGGATGGTTGTGTGTGACGGAAGCGCTCAGCTTGGCCAAATCGAGCACGTGGTCGAGTGTATTCCCGACCCATGCCACAGGGCTTACCCTCATGGCCGAGCCGTTGCCAAAACTGCCGTACGGCTGGGCATCGTCGTCGACAAGCCATTCTCGGAACTTGTGGCCATAGCCAGCCCTTGGGTATTTGCGCCCCATTTGCTGCATGCAGTCGGTCAATGGATTCTCCTCTGGATTGATAAGCCACAGCATGTTAGCCACCGTCATGACGGAGTCGTCAGTATGGCGGGACCCCTGCGGGAAGAGGGTGAAATGCTTGTGCTTGATGCGGTGGAACTCGTAGGTGCTGCCAATCACATCGCCACAGATAGCACCCATGCAGCAGAGGGGCTTTGAGGGGAGAGGTGTCTTGCTATAGTTCATCAGAAACGGAAGGTGAGACCTGCGGACCACATGATGGGCAACTGGTCGACACGGTCGAAGGTGAGACGGTCGAAATAGAAGATATTGTTGCGGTTGTAGACATTGGTGATGCTCACATTGATTTCAAGGATTGAGCGTTTGCCAATTGAGAACTTTCGCTTGCCGCTGATGTCCATGCGGTGATAGCTGGGCAGACGACCCGCATAGAGGTCTCCATACACCACGCCGTAATCGCCGTTGACACGGGTATAATCAATAAAGAGCCCGTCACCAAAGGTTATATTCTCGTACATGCCTTGCGTCTGCGTGAAGGGATAGCCGCTGCCATAGCTCCAGCGCCCGCTGATCTCCCACTGGTTCTGTTCGCCTAAACGCACGGTTGTGAGGAGGTTGATGGTGTGGCGCCGGTCGTAATGGGGATGGTAGGTCTGCAACTCATCGGTGCGGTGCACCCAACCGAGGGAATAGGTGGCCCAGACATAAAGCCAGTCGATATCATAGCAGAGGCTGAAATCCACGCCATAGGCCATGCCCTTCTCAATGAGGTAGTCGCGAGTCAGGTACTCCGGCTTTTCATAAATGCCGCCTACAAGATAGGCATCATCTCTTCTGTCGAACATCTTGTTGCGATTGTAATTGAGCAGTTGGCTGAAGTTCTTGAAATAGATTTCACAGTTTGTAGTCAGATGGTCAATAAAGTCATATTCTACACCGAGAATCAGATGCTGTGCCTTCTGCAAAGAATTGTTGACAGAATTGCCCAAGAAAGAGTTGGGCTTGTCCAACGAGGGGCAACCGGTAAGGATGCCGTTGAACAGATTGACAATATCGTTGTCGGAACGGGAGTCAATGAATATCTGGCTGTATAAGCCGCCGGCCATCTTCAAACGGAACTTATCCGTGGCATTGTACTTGGCCGACAAGCGCGGCTCAAAACTGCCAGTGTTGAAAGCGTTGTAGTAAATATAGCGTACACCGGGGTCAATAAGCCACTTATCTGTGGCAATCTTGTAGGTGATGTAGGCCGACAGACTGAAGGTGAATTCGTCCTGAGTAATGTCCAGACCATAAGGATTGTAGTACTGATAATCCGTCGAATACCCCTCAAAAGCCAAGCCATAGCGCATCCTGTTGGAGCCGATGAAATTGGTGACATCCAATCCCATGTTGTAGCCATTGATGCCACTATGATTGCTGTGATTGGCGGCATCCTTGTAGTTAATCAAATAATCGGAATAAGCCACGTGCCCCTCCAAAATAGAGCTGGAGCCGGTGACGAGCATGAAGTTTGTTCCCACACCATAGTTCAGCCAGTGGTAGTCCGCCAACATCTGGTAACCATTCACCTGGTCGTCGAAGCGGAAACCAAAGAAGTTAATCTTGCTGCCCGACCCGGAATTGAAGGACAATTTGCCGTAAAGGTCTGTAAAATCGAATGGGAGCGTATTCTTGATGTAGGGATACAGCACCTTGGACGACTGGGAAAGGAAAGAGTTTTTGGCCGACAACAAATAAGTGACAGTAAAGGGATTGCCGGGACGCTCCTTTCTCAGTGGACCCTCCAGCAACAGATTGGCTCCAAAGGTGTTGAAACCCACCTTACCCGTATGGCGCTTCTTGTTGCCGTCGCGGGTTGTGATGTCCATCACCGACGAGATACGACCTCCGTATTCGGCACCGAAGCCACCGCTATAGATGTCAGCATTCAGGATAATATCGGTTTCAAAGATAGAGTACAAACCTATGGAGTGGAAAGGATTATACACAATCATACCATCTAAAAGGCACAAATTCTGTATCATCGAGCCACCACGGATGTACAGCTGTCCTCCTTGGTCGCCGGTCGAGTTGATGCCCGGCAGCACCTGCAAGTATTGAGCAAGGTCCGCGGTACCACCTATAGAAGGCATTTGCTGAATCTGAGTTGAGGAGATTTTCTCCACGGACACCTGGGTCTGTATCTTGCGTTCCTCAATGCGGTTGTCGGTCACCGTCACGTCTGCCAGAGTCTTTGCCTCTGGCGTCAGCTCAATGTTGCGCACCAGGGTCTGCCCGCTTTTCAGCGTAATACGGTCTCGATACTCCTTATACCCCACAAAGCGCACACGCAGCACATACTCCCCTGCGGGCATCTTGTTGATGAGGTAAAAGCCGTTCAGGTCTGTGGCCACGCCATAGCGAGTGCTGTCCAGCACCACGTTGGCATAGGGGATAGCCTCACCCGTTTCGCTGTCGGTAAGAGTACCCTTGACCGTCTGTGCCATCAACGCGGTTGAGGCAAGGATGAAGAGAAAGAGGATTACAAATCGTTTCATGCAGGATGATATATTAGACGTTACAAAATGACAATTCAACAAATCAGAATTAGTGTATAATTTTAAATACCAGTTCCTTCAACAGCTCTCCGTCGGTAACGGTACCCGTGTTTCGGATGCCTTTGGAGCGCAGGTCGGCATCATAAAGATAGCCTATACAACTGGCCAACTTGCCCAACGAGTAGTTCTGCGCTGCGGCAGCATAATCCTTCACAAAGAAGGGGTTCACCTTCAGAACCGACGCCGCCTGGCTCTTGTCCGGCAGTTGCAGATAGAGCATAATCTTGATGAAGTATCCATAAAGCGAAGGCAGCACCATCTGGATAGGGTTATCCTTGGGGTTGGCCGCAAAGTGGTTTACTATGCGGTTGCACTGCACCACGTTCCGTCTCCCAATAGCGCTCTGCAGCTCAAATACGTTATAGTCCTTGCTGATGCCTATATTCTGCTCAATAATCTCCTCATCGATAACATCTCCCGGCTTCAGGGAGATGAATACCTTCGACAGCTCGTTGGCAATCTTGCTCAGGTCATTGCCGATATATTCGGCTATGAGCACCGAACCCTTCTGTGTAATCGTGTGCCCGTGCTGGTTTACAAAGGTGCCTATCCAATCGGGCACCTGGTTGTCGTACAACTTGCCACGCTCACAGATACACCCTTTGTCGCTGATGGCCTTGTAGGCCTTGGTGCGTTTGTTTAACTTTTTGTGCCTGTAGCACATCACCAACAGCGTTTGTGGCAATGGATGCTGGAGGTAATCCGCCAGCAAATCCCATTCGTGCGTGGGTATATCCTGTGCTTCCTTGACCATCACCAGCTTGATGGGCGACATCATGGGGAATTGCTTGGCATACGAAATCACCGTGCGCATGTCCGTCTCGCGCCCATAGAGCACCGTCTGGTCAAAATCGCGGTATTCCTCAGCAATCACACTGTGCTCGAAGAAGTCCGACACCAAGTCAATGTAGTAGTTCTCCTCGCCAGTAAGCAAATATACAGGACGGTATTTTGCGGCTTTCAAGTCGTCGATAAGCTGTTTGTCAGATACGAGCATATTCTTATTTATAAAAATACAAAGTGCAAAGATACAAATTTTTTTTCATAGTGACGACCCTTCTTTTGAAAAAATGGTTAAAGAGCCTTTTTTTCACCCTTAAGAGACTCCAATTCCGTCACAAAAGAGGTGGGACAAAACACCTCTTTTCGGCATTCCGTCACGCAACAACCCGTATTTGGCACCAAAAAGGCATACTTTCGTCACTTTTTTTCCATCTGAACAGTATTTCTGTCACACATTCAAAAGGAGATTCTTATTTTTGCAATCCCAGTTTAAAACGAATACTATGACAAAAGAACCCGAAAGACTCTTTGATTTAATGGACCGGCGGCGGCTTCTTTGCCCCGAACGTCCAGTATTTGCCAACAAACGTAACGGCCATTGGGAAGAGCACTCAATAGACGAGTATTTCGAAAAATCCAGCCTCCTCAGCTATGCCTTCATGCATCTCGGCGTGCAGCGGGGCGAGAATGTAGCCCTTATCTCCACGGGGCGCCCTGAGTGGAACTACGTCGACATGGGGGTGCAGATGATGGGTGCCGTCCTCCTGCCCATCTACCCCACCATCAGCGAGACCGAATACCTCTACATCCTCAACCACGCCGAGGTGCGTTACATCATTGTTGAAGGTGAGAGTTTGTACAAGAAAATCAGCTCCATACGCCCGCAGCTGCCCGCCCTCTGCGAAGTGTACACCATCAACCCCCTCGAAGACATACCCAACATCAGCGACCTCTACGCCCTTGGCGACAGCCACCGCGACCCCGACGGCCTCCAAGCCATCAAAGACTCCATTACCGCGGACGACGTGGCAACCATGATCTACACCAGCGGCTCCACCGGCACCCCTAAAGGCGTGATGCTGGCCCACCGCGGCATTCTTCTCAACGTCCTTGGCATCAAGGACTCGCCTGGCAAAGACTGGACCCGCGCCCTCAGCTGGATGCCTCTCTGCCACATCTACGAGCGCATGATGAACTACCTTTACCAATACCTCTGCATGGAGACCTTCTACGCGGAGAGCATTGCCAAGGTGGCCGACAACGCCAAGGAGGTCAACCCCTACATGATGGCCGCCGTGCCGCGCTTCATCGAGAAGATGTACGACAAGGTGTTCCGCAAGGGCGAGAAACTCACCGGCTTCAAAAAGAAGATATTCGACTGGGCTCTCGACCTCGGATTCCAATACGACCTCAACGACAAGACCCGTTCCGCCTGGTACAATCTGCGCCACGCCGTGGCCGACAAGCTCGTCTATGCCGAAATCCGCAAGGCTTTAGGCAACAATTTCCACATGCTCGTCTCCGGTGGCGCCTCCATCCAACCCCGTCTAACCCGCTTTTTCAGCGCCGTGGGTCTTGACCTCTACGAAGGCTACGGCCTCACCGAATGCTCGCCCCTCGTGGCTGTCACCAACACCTATGCCGAAGAGGGGCGTAAAGTCGGCTCCGTCGGTTTCGTTCTGCCCGGCATCGAGGTGCGCTTCGACCCCAACACCAATGAGATTCTGTGCCGCGGCGGCAACGTCATGAAAGGCTATTTCAAAGCCCCTGAACTCACCGCCGAGGCCATCGACGGCCAAGGATGGTTCCACACCGGCGACACAGGCTATCTGGACAAAGGCGGCTACATGTTCCTCACCGGCCGCACCAAGAACATGTTCAAAACCTCAATGGGCAAGTTTGTCAACCCCGAAGTGATTGAGGAGCGTTTCAAGGAGTCCCCCTTCATCCTCGACATGATGGTGGTGGGCGAAGGCCAGAAGTTTGCCGCCGCCATCATTGCCCCTGATTTCGACATGCTCAAAGACTGGTGCGTGCGCCACGGCGTCGCTGCCCAGACGCGCGAGGAGATGATTGCCGACAAGGCTGTGCAGGAGCGTTTCCAGCGGGTGGTGGACAAATACAATGCCACCCTCGGCAACCACGAGCAAGTGAAACGTTTCAAACTGGTGCCGGAAGTGTGGGGTACGGACAACCAGTTCCTCACTCCCACCCTGAAAATCAAGCGCATCAATATCACCGCCTACTATAAGGCGGCCATCGAAGAACTCTTTGTCTAAAGGGAAAGACTGCATACACCTGCGCGCTGCCCCGTCGCGGAAACGAGGGCGGCGCGTTTTTCTTTCCTCAAGAGATAATACGCCGCACGGAGTGGAGTCTGTGCGAAAGCGTCTGCGTGTCGCCGTTCACAATGCCATCCGCCGTAAGGCGGTCTATGCGCACTTGGCCTGAGGCATGGATAATCTGGCCCTGCCCCATGTATATGCCCACATGAACTATGCGCCCCTGCGGGTTTTGGAAAAAACAAAGGTCGTCCCGCCGCGCCTCCTCCACGCTCGCCACCGGGCGGCCCTGCGTGATTTGCTGCGAGGCATCGCGCAGCAGCCTCTGCCCGCACGCCCTGAAACAGACCTGCGTCAGCCCCGAACAGTCAATACCCATCACGCAGCGTCCTCCCCACAGGTAGGGAGCTCCCAGATAGTGGCGCTCCGCCACCTCGGCAGGGCTCTTTTCGTGGCCTGTGGCAAGGTTTGCCTCCCCGTCGGTGGGTCGCCACTGCTTGTTGTCCACCCAGCCCTCGTAGCCGTCCCAGTCGCAGCGTATCAGTGTCCACTGCTCACGCTGTTCAACAATGGCAAACGTGTCGCCCAGCAGCAGCTGGTTGACCATCTCGGCGCGGTCAGAAGGCTCGCGGCGCATGGGTACGGCGGAAAGGAAACAGAGACCTCTTGTCATGACATTGAACTATCTATGGTGAAACCGGGCTACAACCGCCCATGCTCTACGGAGATGACGATGCGCTCAATCAGATTGTCGTCCTTGTTGTTCTGCGGATCATAGGCCGCTTTAAGGTTATAGCCGAACAGGCGGGCAAAAGCCTGGTAGAAGCCGGCACGCAGTTTGCCCCTCAGCTCATCCACCAGCACATACGACGTCCTGCCCGTTTCGCGGTCTATCAGTTTCAGCAGCACTTTGCCTTGCGATATGGTGCAGTCCTTCAGCTCGTCGCTGAAGTCAGCCAGCAGGTTCTTCTCCGCAGCCCTGATGGCGGCCCTGCGCTGTTTCTTGGGCAGGTCGGCAATCTCCTTCTCCAGCACATCCAACCGCTGCTTGCCGATCTTGGCGTAGGGCAACATCTTCTTCACATTGCGGATAAGCTTCTGATTCTTTCTTATTTCGGTCTCGGTGAGCAAGGATGCCGACTCCAACACCTTTACCTCCTTCAGCCGGTAATAGGGTATGGTGTCGCCCTCCAGAATGATTCCAAATCGCACTTTGCGATCCATCACTATCTGACCCTTGGCCGGTAGCGAAACTGCGGTAAGCAGCAGGAGGAGAGAAGCGAAAAAGAATCTTTTCTTCATAGCCTTCATATTTTTTGCCCTAATAACTCGAAAATGTCGAAATTATTTTGTACTTTTGCACCATGAAAAAAAGTTTGGCTGATTTTAACCTTTTTTATACACTTTTCTTCCCCATAGTGCAGTTCGGCACCCTGTGCCACTACCGCAAAATCGTGGTGCGAGGAAAGGAAAACCTGCCTGAGGGCGAGCACTACATCCTTGCCCCCACCCACCAGAACGCCATGATGGACCCCTTGGTGGTGCTCATGGTTCTCTACAGGCCCGTAGCCTTCCTTGCGCGGGCCGACATCTTCAAGAACCCCGTGGCGCGACGACTGCTCACATGGCTGCGCATCAGCCCCGTCTACCGCATCCGCGACGGCCGCGACCAGCTGTCGCGCAATGCCGAGGTGTTCGACACGGCGCGCCGCTCACTTGAGCAAGGCATTCCCCTCTGCCTCATGGCCGAAGGCACCCACAACGACCGCCACCAGCTGCTCCCCTTGGTCAAAGGCATGTTCCGCATTGCGGGCGAGACCCAGCGCGAACTGGGGCTGAAACCCCTCTACATCGTCCCCGTGGGGTTAGACTACGACCACTACGAGACCCCCTATCACAGTGTGACCGTTGAGTTCGGCAAGCCCATTGCCGTGCAGCAGTACATGGCCGAATTCATCGAAAACGAGCCGCAAGCCCTCAACCACATGCGTGCCGACCTCACCACGGCAATGAAAGCCCTCATCCATCAGGTGAACGCCGATGAGCGCTACGACGACGAATATGCCTACTGCCACCAGCACACGCCCGAGGCCCTGCACCAGCTGGGTCTGCGCAATACCGTCTGGAACCGCTTCGTGGCGCGCCGCAACACAAGCCGGCAACTGGCCTCCCTCTCCCCCACCGAGCTGCAACCGCTCTATGAGAAAGGCGCCGGGTTTGCCGCCGAATGCGCCGAGCGGAGGGTCCCGCTGTGGTTTGCCTCCAAATGCCCCCGCAGTGCTGCCGCACGGTGGACGCTGCAATGGGGCGCCGAACTGTTGGCATTGCTGGTGGCCGTCATGCTCTGCTGGGAGATGCTCCCCCTGTGGCTGCTCAGCAACCCCGTTGTCTACCTGCCCACGCACCTCATTGCCCGCGCCAAGGTGAAGGACCCGCAATTCCGCAGCTCCATCAACTATGGCATCCGCTTTGGCCTCTCGCTGGTCTATATGACGGTGTTTTTTGTAGTCAACGTGTGCCTCTTCAACCTGTGGCGTGCCCTCGCCCTGCTCTTTGTGGGGCTGCTGAGTGCCTGGCTGACCCCCAAAATATTTGTTCTGCTGCGCGATGTGTGCTACGGCTGGCGGTGGCTGCGCAAAGGCCGCAACGCCCAGGCCTGACGCCCCACCCGTCCGCACCCCGAGGCTGCCCCCGCATCAAGCAGGGACAGCCTCCTCGCATACGCCCCGTTGCTCCACTCCTTACCGCTCGTTTCACAACCACTTCTACCACCATCTGCCCAACGAGAAAGAGAGAAATGATGGATAAGTATTGAAGAAGTGACCCCTGTGTAACGAAGGAAGAACCCATCAGAAAATGGTTCAAAACGCCGCTAACAACAGCCTGGGACGGACCGTCAGCCCACGGTGACGAGGAGCAGGGAGCGGCTGGAGGGCGTGACGCGGAAAGGATGGGCCGTGCGGCGGCCCACAATCCACAGTATACGGTCGGAGGCATCGACAAGGAGCAGTTGGCGTTCTTTGTCGACAAGGCTATATTTGTGGTCGGTAAAGAAGTCGCTGACAAGTTGCGTGCCCTGCGGCATGCCGAGGGGCTGGAAACGGTCGGCACGGCGCCAATGGCGCAAAGAGAGGGGCTGCCGGAGGGTGTCGGCGTCGAAAAGAGCCTGGTTGGGCGGCAGGTGGCGGAAGTCGATGGTGCAGGTGTCCGCCCGGAGAGTTTCGACTCGGAGCGCAACCGGAGTGTCGGCAGGGGCGGCAGAAAGGGGCCGGAGCAGGAGGAGGTCCCGGTCAAGGAGTGCCGCGTGGGTGGGCGAGAGGAACCGACGGCCCGGCGTGCGGCATTCGGCAATGTCCGAAACGGTTGAAGCATTGAACCCGTAGGGACGCAGCAGCTCGAAAAGGAGCTGGGAGCGCTGGGCAGGGCCCGGATTGGGAAGGAGGTCGCCAAGAGCGTCAAGGCGGAGGCTGACGCGGACGGTGCCGTCAGGCAGGGGCTGCACCAGCCGTTGGCGGAGGGGTTGGAGCAGGGCTGCATAGAGCCGCTCCACGCCCTGCAGGTGGGCAATGGTGTTGGCCAAGGCATCGTCCGCCGAGGGCTGGAGCTGGCGCAGCAAGGGGAGCAAAGTGTGGCGGATCTGGTTGCGCCGATAGAGGAGCGAGGCGTTGGTGACATCCTCGACGTGGTCGAGGCCGTGGCGGCGGGCGTAGTCCTCAATCTGGGTGCGCCCAAAGGGGAGCAGCGGCCGCACGACGAGCCCCTGGACGGGCAGGATGCCGTGAAGGCCGGAGAGGCCAGTGCCGCGGAGGAGGTTGATGAAAAAGGTCTCGGCAGCGTCGTCGCGGTGGTGGGCGGTGAGGACGGCCGGATAGGCATGGGTACGGCAGAGGGTGCGGAACCAGTCGTAGCGAAGGTTGCGCGCCGCCTCCTCGACGCTGAGGCGGTGGGCGGCAGCATGGCCAAGGGTGTCGAACTGGATGACGTGGAAGGGGACTTGATAGCGGTCGGCAAGGGCGCGGACAAAGGCCTGGTCGCGGTCGCAGTCGCCGGGACGGAGATGGAAATTGCAGTGGGCTATGGCGAAGGGATAGCCGGCAGCGTGCATGAGGTGGGCAAGGACCACGGAGTCGATGCCCCCACTAACGGCCAGCAGCACCTGCTGCCCCGTGGGGAAGAGGTGCTGCTGGGAGACGTGGGATATGAATTGATGGAGCAACTTACTTGACAATCATCTTGTGCATGCGGCGTTGCCCGTTGTATTCAATACCGTAGTAGTAGACGCCCGCGGCCAAGCCTTCTTTGTTGAAGGTAATGGTGTTGCGGCCAGGCTCATAGACGGATGTGGCTTCGTAGAGGGTACGGCCTACAAGGTCGTTGACAAAGAAGCGCACTGTGCCGCCGTAGGGTATGCTGAACTCAATGCGGGTGGTACCGTCGAAGGGGTTGGGATAGTTCTGTTCGAGGACGAAGTCAGCGTCTTCGGCCAGAGGAATACCTTCGAAGTAGTTGATAACTTCGATGATTGAGGTCTCGTCGTTGGCTGGGTTGTCGTCAGCACTGGGCTGGCGCATGGTGCCGACACCGACATAATTGCGGTTTGGCGACTTGGGTATCTTGATATAATTGCCGTTGGCGTCGACATAGTCGCGGTGGGCAGTGTAGCCGGGATCGAGCTGCCAGGAGTACCTCTGGATTGTCGTTCTAATCGTATTGCCATTGATCGTGGCATTGAGGGGGAGGTTGTTGACGTAGGACAGCACACCTCCATTGTAGATAACGGCACGGACACGGCAGGAGTCGGTACGGTTCTCTTCAATCTGAATCTTGCGATAGACGAGGTCGACGGAGAGGGGCGAAATAATATCGGAGGTATCGTTGCGCGGATTGACATCACCGGGAACGTTGACATAGACGGTGAGATACTCCCACGGTGCGGAACGTGTGCCGACCGTATCTTCGAAGTAGTAGACGGCATGGCCACCGGCCGGGAGACCATCTTCACGATGGAAGATGCCGCGACGGAACTTGGAGGTGTCGCGATCCCAGTAGCAGCCCACCTCGAAATCGTTGGCATTGAGAGCACCGACATTGTCGATGATGATACCCATACGCAACTTCGTCTGGTCGCGCGTGTCGATAATACCAGCGGTGGCGCGAATATCGACAATGGATGACATGCCGGTGATTTGACGTTCGATGGTATCGTTGTAGGGGTAGACATCGTTGGGGTATTTGCACCAGGTGACGAGGTCCATCACGCCCATTGTGGCACGTTCGCGATGCCTGAAGGTGTAGTTGAAATACTCGTTTGACGCAAGGTTGTGATTCAAGTAGTCCGGGAAGTGGATGTGCTCAGATACGGTGTCGCCATTGTTGTATACGTAGAAGACGTCGCAGTCCTCAATCTCGTTCTGACCAAAGTTACGGAGGCGGAGCGTGATGTCAAGACTGTCGCCCGCAACGGCGCTGGTGAGCGGCGAGAGGAGCTCGTGGAGGAAGAGGTCGTGGGCAAGAGGAGCAAGACCGAAGGTGGAAACGGTGGTGTCGTTATCCTTATAAACATCGAGCTGGACATCGGTGAAGGCTGTGAGCTGGAAGGTGTCGGGGTAGTTGCTGGTGATGATGAATGGGTCGGGGAATTCGAACTCAATATCGCCGCCGGGCATGATGCCTTCCTCGCAATGGGCTTCGCGCGAGAGGTAGGAGCCATAAGGAATATAGCTGACAATGAAGTTGGAGATGGAGTCGTAGCCGTAGTTGTGGATGAGGACACGCGGGTAGACGGTCTGACCGAACTGCGGGGCAATGGGGTAGGTGATGGCCGTGACACCGACATCAATGTCGCGCTGTTGACGACCCAGCTTGAAGTTGTCGATGGCCACACCGTCGCCAAAGCTGGCAGAAGCGGAGGTGGTGGTGGGAGTGGTGTAGACGAAACGGAACTGGAGGTCCTGCCAGAAGTCACCGCTGTTGGGCTTGGTGGCAAGGACGACGCGGGTGTACTCGCCGGGCTGCGTGTTGCCTGTCCAACCTTCTTGTACATCATACCAGCTGGGGTTCTGTTCGCGAGGAGCGGACCAACGTGCACCCAAATCATCGAGGGTTATCCAGCGTTTTTCATAGTTCTTGTACTCAATCGTGAGGAAGCTGCCTTCAGCCATGTTCTTGGAGAGGAGGAACTCGATGGTGTCCGCCTTGATGAGTCGGAGGTTGATGATGGGGGTGTAGGCCACACTGCGGTTGCCACGCTTGCCGGTGACGATGGTTTCGGTGCAGCTGGTGACAAGAGCGTTGGGCTGCGAGTAGGCCGAGGAGATGTTGGACTTGGACGGGATACCACGCTCGAAGTAGTTGCGCGTGTAGGGATTGTAGCCCGCCGGGATATACCACTTGTTGATATCCTGGTCGAAGCTGTCGATGAAACGAGGCTGGACGACATAGAAGCGGTGGTAACGATAGTGGAGGTAGTTGTTGGTGGTGTGGAAGGTGTCGCCCTCGACATTGACAGTGCAGAGGAGGTCTGTGGTGCCTTCGTAGAAGTTGATTGAATCCAGACGGACAGGAGTGCTCATGCCGGGTGCAAGATTGCCGGTCCAATGGATGACACCAGTCTGTTCGGGATGATTGTAATCATTGAAGTTGTAGCTGATGTCGGCAGTGGTGAGGGGTGTCTTGCCCTTGTTGGCCAACATGATGGTGACGAAATGCTCGGTGCCGGTGACGATGTTGTTGCGGGGGGTCACCACCCGGGTGAGAGCGGCATCGACGGAGTCGAGTTCGACATCCTCCTGGACAAAGAGCAGATACTGCTGCATCTGGCCATCGGTATGGGCGGCGGCATTATGGAGGCCACCATTCATATAGGCAGTGGAGTCGCCATCAACCCAGACAAGCATGCGCATATAGCCATAGTGGGCAGCATCGGGGATGGTGAAAGGTATCTTGTACTCCCTGCGGCTGCGGACCTTGACACCATAGGTAGTGATGCCTAAGGAACTCATGGTGATGTTCTCTATGCCCTCAAAGTCGTATACGCCATCACGGTTGTAGTCTATGACCACACAGAGGCTGGCCGCAGTCATGGAGTCAATCTCGTCCCTATTGTTGGCGACCTCGATGGTGAGGGTGTCCTGCGTGCCACGACGGACAAAGAGCGTTGGGATGTCGGCCTGGTTGGGGTTGTAGTTGCCCAACCAGAGGTTGTCGTAGCCTATCATGTCGGGCATGATGTTGTCGAGTTCGTTGAAGGAGACCCGTGAGATGTCGAAGCCTTCGACATCGGTGGGTGCATACTTATTGACGGAATCGTAGACTGCCTCGGAGAGCGAACGGAAGTTGTGGACATAACGGAGTGTGTCGTTGCCGCGCTGCTGGTCGTCGGGATGGTAAACCCAAGCATTGAGCGTGAAGTTGACGTTGGTGAGGGGTTGACCAATCTGGAGGAGGGCAGTGTCGAAGGAGAAGTCGTAGTAGGAGACATTGTCGCCAATACGGCCGGGGATGGTGGCACGGACGGTGTCGTGGACTTCGAGATAGGTGATACGGCCATTGGCATTCATAAACTTGAAGGCAATGGGGATGTTGGAGATGGGCTGGCTGCCGTAGTTGGCCACACGGAGGGTGACGGTGTCTTTTTCGAGATAGACACGGCCTGAGCCTCTGGGCGAACGAACTTCGGAGATGGAGACATCGTAGTTGAGCGGCGGGTTGATGCCGACGTTGATCTGCGAATAGTAGCTGGTGCAGTTACGGGTGCTGAGGCAGCTGAGGTAGTAGACAGAGTCGTGGAAGTACTGCGGGGTATTGCTCCAGTGGGTGGAACGGTCGTAGTTGTTGTTACCATTGTAGAAGAAGTTGCCACTAACAGTGTCACGATGCCAACGGATGATGCGTCTGGCGTTCTGGGTGACCCAGAAGTTGGCATAGGTGCCATAGTCAACCATGGTGTCGTGAGGTATGGGCATCTCCGGCGTGTGGTTGGAGGTGATGTTGATGTAGTTGGTGGTGTCGGTGAGGGGCTTCTGGTCGTACTCATGATGGATGAAGCCGCGGAGTTTGATGGTGATGTCTCCGATGTAGCCTGTGGGATAGAGGTTAGGCTGGATGAGCGAGTCGGCAGTGTTGACGATCTCGGTGGTGATGCCAACTGGTAAGAGGGCTCCGAAGGAACGGACATCAAGGCTGTTGGCGCCTGGGATGTTGGGGAAGCTGGGCAAGGTCTGCGAGCCAGACTGCTGAGCGTAGTAGTCGTAACCCAGAGTGAACTGGAAGTCGGCCGGGAAGTCTTTCTTACCCACATTACGGATGGTGTAGCGGAGCGGCACCTGATACATGCGGCAGTGGAGCGGATTGACAGTGCTGTCGAGAGCAATGGAGACAAGCTGGAGGTCGTAAGCCGGATAGATGAAGACCTCAGCAGTGTCGATATTGTCTTGAGGATGGTTGTCCGTGACGCCGGTAGGCATCTGGAGGACCACTACAATCTTTTGAGTGTCGATGATGCCCAGGGGCGAGGGGACCCTGACGCTATCCTCATAAAGAGTGCGGAGAGGCAAGAGGCTGATAGTGCGAGTCGCGGAACGTGGCTGCGGGAAGACATCGGACATGTAAGCATACCACGTCAGGTTTCTCTCGGGAGCATCGCCGTTGTTGTAAAATTGGACACGCACAAGGATGGAGTCGGTCTCGATGTTGAGCACCTCGGGGTTGGCTCCTGTGGTGATGGAAGGCATTTTGGGTTCAATAATCGTGGCAATGGCAACGGAGTGCGCCACGCGGTGGAACTCATAGGCTCCGATGGTGGGAGCAGGAATCTGCGGGCGGATTTTGCCAAAGACGTCAGTGGTGACATCGGGGTTGTACTGGGCATCGCCGGCAAACTGAGCAAGGGTAAGGTAGAGACAATCCTGATTGAAGAAGAAGGGGTATTCCTCCTTGGAGTTGTTGTCTCGGTTGTTATAGCGTTTCAGAGTGTCGAGTGTCTGGCAGTCGTGGCCAGCCCAGTGGGCGAAAAAGCGTGCACCCGTGTTGGGGTTGGGCTCGGCATTGGAGTAGTAGACGTTGAAGTTGGAGTTTACAACGCAGGTGTCAATGGCCACATAGTAGGCGTAACCCTGGCTGCGGTTGTCGAAGATATTGTTGAGCACATGTACATTGGACGAGTTCTGGCAACGGAATGCACAGGTGGTGGGTTGTTTGGCACCACAATTAAGCGAGGCCGTGTTATAATACACATTGACGTAACGGCAGAGGGAGTCGACCCAGATGCCGGAGGAGACAAGCTGGGCAGTAGCGGTGGCACCAAGTGAAATCATGTTGTTGTAGATGGCAACACGGTCAATGTTGGTACCCTTACAGTTGTTGACAACAATGCCTCGTTTACCGCCATTGCGCTGGTCGATGAGGTAGATGGAGTTGCGCTGGATGCTGACACGCTGGCCATTGGCAACATAGATGGCCGTGAGGGGCTTCGAGGGCTGCGGGCTGGCAGCACGGATACTGTCGTGATAGATATTGATAGTGTCTGTGTTACGGATGTTGATACCCTGGAACCAGAAGTCGGTGATTATGTTCTCACGGATATTGATGTTGTCACTGTGGGCATTGTCGACGGTGCGGATAGCATAGTAACCGCTGTCGAGTACACAACTGTCAATGGTGATGAAGTGGTTGTTGTCGCCCAACAGGATGAGGTTGGCATTGGTGGAGCTATTTGTAGTCTTCTTGGAACGGATGGTACAGCCAATGAACCGGACGGACTCGCAATTGTTGACCTTGATGGCGTTGGCAAAGACATTGTTATTGCTGCCTGTAGTGTAGTTAGCATAGAAGTAAATGTCTTTAAAGGTGATGTACTTAGCGTTCTCGACGAGGAGCACATGGTTGCTGGCGTTGGTCGGCGTATGGAAAATCATGGCCTGAGCTGCCGAACTGGGGATTGTGCGGAAGGTGACCGTGTTGGTGGCGCTGATGCCGGAAATCGGGCGGTTAAGGTTGACTTGACCTTCGAAGGTCTGGTTGCAGAGTTCGAAGACCACAGGACCTGCCACACCGGCATTGACCAACGTGTCAATGGCAGCGGAGAGGGTGGGATAGATACTGCCTGCACAAGAGCCTACGATATAGTTGCCTCCACAGAAACGGATGTTGAAGGTACGGCGGATGGTGTCGTTGGAGGTGATAGTATCACCGGGGATATGGATTACTGCTGTGACGGTGTGACGCCCAGGAGTGAGGATGGTACTCAGCAGATGGACCTCGCGCTGATAGCCCAAGGGGAGATTGTTGGCGTTGCCGGTGTGCTGAGCCCAAGGACCATCGTCAATGCTATAGCTGAGCGTGTAGTTGTTGATATTGCTGTTTCCGTGGTTGTCAATCTTGACGCTGAGGTCCAGCGAATCACATGAGACAAGGGAGATGGTGTCAAGCGAAGCGGGCCAAACAATAGTAGCGTCCGTGTCGGGCACGTTGATGACGTTGATACGAATCATGGCTTCGGGTCCCAGACAGCCTTGAGGCTCAAGAAAACCGAAAGTGATGTCGGGAAGGTTTCCGCCACGCGCGCCGTTGGCCTGGTTGGTCTGGTCGGTGTTGGCATTTTGCTTGGTGATGACCGTGTTGGGCTGTGCCGTGAAGCGGGTGCTGGCGCCACCGCTCATGCCAGCCTGATCAAGGGCGCGCGTCACCTGGACCACGATGTTCGAGGTGCCGTCCCAATAGAAGGCCGAGTCTAACTTGTGGTGAACCCAACCAATGTTCGAGGCATTGAGGGTGAGGTTGGAGGCACTGTAAACAAGCGTCAGACCAGAAAGGAAGTCCTGATTGGTGAAAGTTGCCTGCGTGGTTGTGCCAATGCTAATATTATAATAGGAGAAGTTGAAGCTATTGACATTGTTGCCCAAGGACTCCAAGTAGAAGGCGAGGGAGCTGATGTAGCCTGCACCATGTCCAGCAGCATTGATACGGTCAGCGGTGTAGATGTACTGCTCCTTCACATAGCGGGTTTTGGGGTTATAGGGCGAGGGGAAGTTGTTGTTGGAGGAGGAGGCCAAGGTGCCCACATGAGCACTGGGGACATCAACCAAGCCGACGGTCTGGACAAAGACGGTGTCATGGCGATAGATGATGGGAGTGAGGTAGTTGCCTTGGGTGGTGTCAAGGACATTGTGGTTGGCATCGTACCAGATGGTTCCCGTGTGTCCATTCAGGCCGCCAGCACTAAGGAGGAGTCGGGAATTATAGTCGGCGGTGACAATCGGGGTGACGATGGGCATCTCAGGTGTGTAGCGGGAGAGGAAGTCGCCACGCACGGTGTCGTTGATATTGTAGCTGTCGGCAGCGGGGACGTCAATCCACGCAAGCACATGGAATGTCGAATCCTCAGGCATGCGCATGTTGACCGGTACGGAGAAGGTGTGCGAGAGGAGAGCTCCGGCAGCAAGACCGCTGATGGTGTCGCTGCATACTGTGGTTGTACCGCCGTCAAGGCTGTACTTCACCACAAAGGAGGGGGCGCCCTGCATACCATAGTTGTGGAGGTCGACCGAGACAGTCTCAGCGGTATCGAGGTTACAGCCCTCTGCCAGCTGCAGGTTGTCAATCATCAGGTCGATGGAGGGTCTGTTGATGATATTCAGGTTGACTTGGGCACGCAGACCGTCACACCCGTTGTCGAAGTAACGAATCAGGTTCGTCTCCGTCTCACCGAGGTGCATGGGGGTGGCGGCGGTAGCCACCTGCCAAAGAGTAGCAGTGGCCGTGGGCGAAGCATTGGTAGCGTTGGTCGGCCAGGCGATGCGGCGGGCACCGGCTGTGGGAGTGTTGACCGGCGGCGTAGCCTGGCTTGCTCCCTGTGCCAGGTTGATGGCAGAGCCCTGCCACACGGAGGCGGGCACCTGCTGGCTGCCCCAGGTGATGGGCTGTTGGGAAGTAGCGGTAATCACAGCATTGAAGGGCACTGCATCAGCAATGCCGTTCCCGTCACGATATATAATTCCGAAATTATTATTGTAGGCCGGAGTGGCGATAGCAGACGACGGGGCAAAGACTGTCCGCGTGGAGTCGGAAGCCGCATTGTTGCTCTTATATTGCAGCACCAGATTGGCACCGGGCTGGATGGTCACATTGGGAAGCACCCAGATTTTTGCGGCAGCATTGGGCTGCACAATGATAATCGAGTCGCCCTCAAGGTTGGCCGGGTAGTCGCCGACATTGGTCAACTCAATAGCGAATTGGGTCTGCGCATGCATGTACGAAGGCAGAGGATTGGTGACACCCACAGCGCTTGACGAACGGCTCACTTGAACCTCAGTAATCTTCACCAACGGGAGATTACGTTTCTGCGAAATATAGAAAGTGGTGTCGTGATAGAGTCGTTCCGTGGTGTAGGACGGCCCATAGAAGAAGGCGGCGGAATCGTCCATACTGCGATACCAGGAGATACCGCTGCGCTGCTGACGTCCGTTGCCAGAAGTATAGTAGTTGACCGGCCACGTGTTGATACCACCCGTGGGGGTGATGGTTGCCGTGGAGAAGTAAGGAACATTCTGGTTGATGGGCGTGGGAGCCGGGGCTGCATAACGCGACAGGACGGTATAATTATTTGTATCGTTCATGTCGTCGGGATCAAGGCTGCACTTCACCCACCATCTGATATTGTATGTCTTGTCGGTATTGTTGGGGCCGGAGGGCAATGCCATGGTACGTGTGGAGAGGAAATGGATGGTATCCAACGGGCCGCAGTTGCGGGAGACCACGAAGTTCTGCAACGGACCGTTGTCAATGCTATAGTAAACCGTAATCGGGGTTGCGCTATTGTAGGTGTATGTACCGTTACCCGTGTTGCGGATAGCCACTTCGACGGGGATGGAGGCCGGGGCGCCGCAATAGTCAGGCAGCGGCGTCACAAACTCGACGGGAGAGAAGTCGATGGCGAGGACGGACACCTCGTAGGCACCCATACTGGGAGCGGTAGCATTACGTGCGGTTCCAAACATATCGACAGTAACTTCGGGGACAGGAGTACCCACATTACGGAGCAGCTCGCTGAAAGAACGCAGGTCGCAGATAGAACCATTGGTGAAGACGGGGTCGCCCGAAACGGAACCCTGGTCGCCAGGCACTGCGTTGCGCCAACCATTCAGGTTGAAATAGCTGATACCCGTCATTTTGTTCAGCACACCGCTCTTGGAGTAGTAGCAGTTGTGGTCGACATGCATGGTTGAGCCATTCTCGCCCGGCATGAAGTTGAACGCATAGTTCGTAGTGTCGAAGCAAGTGATGACATTATTCTGGAAATAGATGTTGCTGATGGTATCACCACCCAGAGTGGCAGCAGCCACGTTGACAAAGTCCGGAGAGTTCATGCGCACCGAGTTGAAGACCACCTTCACGTAAGAACCGCGGATGATGTTCAGCGGCGTGGTCAACATATTAGTGGTATTGTCAAACAGCGACACCAACATATTGTTTGCGACAATAGAGTAATTGTTAGCTGTTCCGTGCATGTCGGAAACACCGATACAGCTGGCGCCCTTGGTGGAGTATACCTTGTTGCGGACGATGCGGCTACCATTATATATATGTTGTCCCAACACAGTGTAGCTGGCATTGGTGCGCACATTGTACACCATATTGCTGTCCACCAGCACCCCATCCTGGTTCACCACACTGATGGCGGTGTTCACCTGCTCTCTGAAGGTGCAGAACTGAATCACATTGTGCCCTGCACGGTTATCGGGAGCGTTACCTCTGAAACCCGCGCCAATCTTGCTGCCATAGAACATACAGTTGGTCACCGTCACCGAGTCTGCGTCATTGACCATGAGCAATGCGTCGCCCGACGAGGTCACCGTGTTGCTGTCCACAAACTGGCAGTTCTCAAACAGGCAGAGGTTGCTCCCCTCTCCCAGCTGTGCCAGGACGAGACAAGCGTTGTCCGAGTTTCTGCCGTTGACGAAACGGATATTGCGGAAATGGATACCGCGGGCCTGTTCAAGGTTGACCAGCGAGGGAATCCACGTGATGGCACCATCGCCACCGTGAGGCCGGCGGAAGGTAACCACAGCATTGGCCGTGGCAGGCTCAAAGGTCACCCTGTTGGTGGCCGACGTGCCCGGAATGTAGGGGAACGTGGTGACACCGTAGTTGCCGGCGGGCATCTTGATGGTCAAGGGGCCATCAATACCGCAGCGGCTCAGCACATACAAGCAATTGTCCAACGACGTGAAGTGATCCGACGCGCTGTTGCCGATGGTGCGCACCCCATGATAGGGGCCGTCGCAAGCGGCAAAGGGAGCAAAGGAGGTGTCGTTGTACGGCTCGTGATCGCGGTACAACACATGGTTGACCGTGATGCTGTCGTCAACCCAAGCACGCATGGTGTGATAACCCACGGTGAACATCTGGTTGTCGTTGAGGTGCACACGCACACTGTCTCCGCTGTTCAGCACACCCGTCCAGTCGTAATAGACCGGCGGCTGGTTGTCAATGCGGTACCAGATACGCACACTGTGCATCGGGCTTACGCCGAAGTTCTTCAGCCACACCACCACCGAATCGGTGCCTTGGTTGCAAGGCTGGTCATAACTGGGGTATACCAGTCCCGACACACCGCAGTCATAAATCAGCGGCAAGTGCTTGGTTTCGTAGAACTGTGTCCACGGGCGATAATTTGCCGTCACGCCTCCATCAAAAGCGTTGGTTGTGGAGAACGGGTTGTTGTTTAAGTTTGCATCATAGCCTATGAACAACGACTTTTTGTGCTGCGGGGCTGTAACCTGCACAAGTTGAGTCGGATTCTGGTTCGTCAGGTTCTGGTAAAGAATTTGGACAACCAAATCACTTCCTCCGTAGAAGAACGTATCCTGCAGCGTAATCATCTTGTATGACCGCGGTGCACATTGCTCCAACAACAATGCCGAATCATACACAATCTGCATCGGCGTCAGGGTGAAAGCACCATCGGTTCCTGAAACATCGTAACTGTTGTCCCTGTTTGCCATTCGGATTTGCACCCTGCTTCGGTTTACATTCCAGTAATTCGAAGTGATTAAAAACCTGAAATTCTTGATATATCCCGGCCCATAGCCCATCCCGGCCATAGTGGCACTGTCATAAACAAACTCTGACTTATAGCTGGCCTCATATGCAAACGGGATGAGCGTACTCAGCGTTGAACCCGTCTCATCAGGCTGTGCCGAATTGGTCTTGCCGCGCACACAGCGGTAGGTCAGCCACTGGTTGCCGTTCTTGGGATAGTACCCCGTGTTGTGGTTGGTGGTTGAGTCCTTCACCACAACGTGGTAGTGCATCAACGTGTCAAATCCATAGAAAGGTATGCGCCCTTCAAACTCCTGTGGCACACCCGTCGGATGCATGTATACACGGTTCACCTCTGGGCTGGAACCCACCCTGTACTCCACATAGATAGAGTCTCTGTCAAGTCCTTGCACAACGGTAGTCGAAGCTTTGAGCTTGACTTTCGCGCCGCGGCTGCTGGGATAGTTCAAGAAGTCGGGGAAGGCAATCATGTTAATCGTGGGCGTCACAATGGCCTGAGTCGACGCACGCACCTCAATATCGTCTATATACCAGCCATCAGTATTGGTTGCCGAATCCCTTTCACAGAGCATGAAACGGATTTGAAGTTTCTTGTCGGTCGGAGCTGCGGGGTTGATAAACTGCTCTACATCGAAACGTTCCTTTTTCCACATGGTGTTACTGACCGTCGATACCTTCCAGTCCTCGTATACACGCTGGTGGAAACAGCCAGCGGCCACAAACTCCGACGTACCACCGTCATTCATGTTGTAGTGCGAGCTGCTCAGCGTAGTCCAGGTTGCCTGATTGGGACGCTTCACCTGTACCACTGCAACGCTACCACGCATTGACCACACTACAGATGCCGGGTTGATGAATGCAATATGCATAAACTCCAGCGTAAAGTAGCGCAAGGTCGTGTTCGTAGTGAAATCGAGCGTGTCCAGCTCAATCCACTCCGCTTCACCTTGCGTGTGTATCAACTTCAAAGACCTGTTGCCACCAGACACTATGCTTGTCTGTACGGGACTCTGGGTGGCATTGTTCACATGGTATGTGACGGGAGTGCCTGTTTCAAAGTCCTGGCTGTACATTTGATAGATTTGCGCGTGCGAAACAAACGCCGACAACGCAAAAATCAGTCCAACGAGGAAAAATCTTTTCTTCATATTTAAACTATTATTATTATTTCATATACAATTATTTATACATCGAAAAACACCACACTTTTAGGTTCAAATGTGGATTTTTCGAGCCTACAAATTTACGAATAAAATCCGATTCATCAACTTTTTTTTCTTCATGACCTACTTATTTTATAAAAGGCACCTTTTCAACATCCCATTCCTCCACCCCAAACCCACGCAGCCGACGCACCCCACCCGAACATAGCAATGCCGTTTTCCTATATAGAGTGTTTGCCCCCGTTTTGGATACCCCAAGGAGGCCTATTTTTATGTATTTTTAACGGGTTTTTTAATATATCATGCCCTGTTTCCGGCCTGACAAGACCCACGCCTCAACCAATCGGCGGCGCAGCCTGAAGGCTGCGCCGCCGATCACGGGTCGGGGCCCCGACCTCTCCCCTTCGTCTATCCTTTCTACCTTTTCCCCTCTCTCGCCGTCCACCCTTCGCTCATCCCCGCTTCTTTCGCCCAGCCTCGCACAATCCATTATCCTATCTTGCTGGGATAAATGCAGGGTAAATGATGACGGAATGGCCCCGAACGAGCGAAGGCAGAACTATTGTGGAGTTTTACAACCAGAGGGGCAAAACGGTGTCGGGGCCGGCCGGATGGGGTTCAAAGCCTGCGGGGGGTTGGAGCTGGTGCTTAACAGCGCTGGCGCAGAACCTCGTACAGGAACACCCCGGCGGCAACCGAGACATTGAGCGACTGCACCTGACCCATGATGGGCAGCTTGGCCTTGATGTCGCACAGCTTGAGGAGCTCCGGGCTGATGCCGGTCTCTTCGGCACCCATAATCAGCAGTGTGGGCTGGGTGAAATCGACATCGAGATAGGACACTGCCCCCTTCTCGGTGGCCGCCACCACCTGCATGCCGCATTGGCGGGCAAGGTTGAGCACGGTTTTGAGGTTGCTCTCGCGGCAGACGGGCAACCGCAGCAAGGCCCCTGAGGAGGTCTTCACGGCATCGTTGCCAATTTGTGCGCTGCCGTGGTCCGGGACTATGACGGCGTCGGCACCGGCGCACTCCGCCGTGCGGACAATGGCGCCGAAGTTGCGCACATCGGTCACGTGGTCCAACATCAGCACTACAGGCACCTTGTCGCCCTCCATCAAGGCGGGGATGAGCTCCAACGCTTTGTGGAACACGATGGGCGAGATGAGGGCCACCACGCCCTGGTGGTTGCCTTTGGCCAGACGGTTAAGCTTCTCGACGGGCACAAACTGGTAGGGGATGCCCTTGTCGCGGATGCGGCTTTTCAGGTCGGACGAGAGGGCTCCGCTAAGCCCGTTCTGCAACAGGATGCGGTCTATATGGGTGTTGCCATCAATGGCTTCAATCACTGGGCGGAGGCCGTAGATGGCTGTTGAGGTCTGGGAGGGGCCCTCGGCCGGGGCCGGGGTTTGTTTCTTCTGTATCATAGCGGGATGTAATGATTGCTTGGGGTTGAACGGAGGGGTTATTCGGAGGGCTGCACCACGGCGCCGTCGCGGAGCATGATTTGACGGTCGGACTTCTGGGCCAGAGCCATGTTATGGGTAACGATAACGAAGGTCTGGCGGTACTGGTCGCGCAGTTGGAAGAAGAGGTCGTGGAGCTCGGCGGCATGGCGGGTGTCGAGGTTGCCGGAAGGCTCGTCGGCAAGGATGACGGCGGGGTGGTTGATCAACGCGCGTGCCACGGCGAAACGCTGCTGCTCGCCGCCCGAGAGCTGGGCGGGCTTGTGCGAGGCGCGGGAAGCCACGTTGAGGAACTGGAGCAGCTTCATGGCCTCTTCGGAGGCTTCGGCCATGCTGCGCCCGGCAATGAGGGCGGGCATGCAGACATTCTCCAATGCAGTGAATTCGGGCAGGAGGTTGTGGAATTGGAACACAAAGCCCACATTCTGGTTGCGGAAACGGGAGAGGGCTTTCTCGTCGAGGCCGATCACGTCGACATCGTCGTAGTAGATGTGTCCGCTGTCGGGGCGCAGCAGGGTGCCGAGCAGTTGCAGCAGGGTGGTCTTCCCTGCGCCGGAGGCACCCACAATGCTCACCACCTCGCCCTGGCCGATGCTGAGGCTGATGTCCCGCAGCACCTGGAGCGAGCCGAAGGACTTGTTGAGGCGTTCTACCTTAATCATACCTCTTTGCCGTTAAGGAAGGTGCGGGCCACCTTGTTCTCGCCGTAGGCGTAGGGGAGGTACTCGTAGGTGGGTATGGGGGTTGTGATGTAGAAGTTGGCGCGCTTGCCCACGGCAATGGAGCCGAGCTCGTTGCTCACACCCATGGCATAGCCGCTGTTGATGGTGGTGGCGTTGATGGCCTCCTCGGAGAGCATACGGTAGTTGACACAGGCAAAGGAGACAATGAGTTGCATGTTGCCGGAGGGGGACGAGCCGGGGTTGTAGTCGGAGGCCATGGCCACGGGAAGGCCGGCCTCCATCATGCGGCGCACGGGGGCATGCTGCATGTTGAGGAAAAAGGCTGCGCCGGGAAGGACTGTGGGCATGGTCTCACTGCCCAGCAAGCACTGGATTTCCTCCTCGCCGGTATACTCCAAGTGGTCGCAGGAGAGGGCGTTGTATTTGACCGCACACTGGATGCCGCCGCTGCAAGCCATCTCGTTGGCGTGGATTTTGGGGCGCATGCCATAGCGGGCACCGGCTTCGAGCATGCGCTCGGTGTCCTCGACGGTGAAGAAGCCGGCATCGCAGAAGACGTCGATGTAGTCGGCCAGCCCTTCGGCTGCGGCCTGGGGAATCATCTGCTCAATGACCAGATCGACGAATTTCTCTTGGCGGCCGCGATACTCCATGGGGATGCCGTGGGCGCCGAGGAGGGTGCTCTTGATGGTGAGCGGGCTGTTCTCCTTCAGCCGACGGATGACGCGGAGCATTTTGAGCTCGGCCTCGGGGGTCATGCCGTAGCCGGATTTGATTTCCACAGCCCCGGTGCCGAAGCGGATGATTTGCTCCAGACGGGCCATGGCATCGTCGTAGAGCTGCTGCTCGGAGGCCTCCTGGACGCGCTTGGCGCTATTGAGTATGCCGCCGCCACGCTTGGCAATCTCATCGTATGAAAGGCCGCGAATCTTGTCGATGTACTCTATTTCGCGGCTTCCGGCGTAGACCAGATGTGTGTGGGAGTCGCAGAAAGAGGGCAGCACCATGCGGCCGGTGGCGTCCACCTCTTTGTCGAAGGTCTGCTCTTTCAGCTCCGACATGGGGCCGAAGGCGGCAATCTTGTCGTCCTCGACAATGAGGTAGGCATTCTTAACGGTCTCCATCTGGGCCATATCCTTGCCACAGACGCGGAGCTTGGGCTGGCGTTCCACCTGCACCAACTCTTTGATATTCTTAATCAGGGTTCTCATATTAATACTTTTATTTCGTTTCTATGGGGGTTGCTGTTCTTGCTTTCTTCTTTTGGAGAGGGGGGGGGTAGATGATATAGAGGGAATAGAGATTATAGAATAGATAGGGGTTATAGATTCAGTTGTTGCTGCTGTCCGGAGGTCTTGAGTTTGCCAAGGTGCTGGTAGGCAAGGGGCGTGGCCTCGCGTCCACGGGGGGTGCGCTGGAGGTAGCCTTCCTGGATGAGGTAGGGTTCGTAGACCTCCTCCACGGTACCGACGTCCTCGCCCACAGCGGTGGCAATGTTGTTGACACCCACGGGGCCGCCACGGAACTTGTCGATGATGGTGTTGAGAATCTTCAGGTCCATCTCGTCGAGGCCGTTGCTGTCCACATTGAGGGCGCGGAGGGCATAGCGGGCTATGTCGAGGGTGATGGTGCCGTCGCCCTTGACCTGGGCAAAGTCCCTCACGCGGCGCAACAAAAGGTTGGCTATGCGGGGGGTGCCACGGCTGCGGCGGGCAATCTCGAAGGCGGACTCGGAGGTAATCTTCACTTGCAGCAGTGCCGCCGAACGGTTGACGATGTGCGCCAGGGTGTCGGCATCGTAATATTGCAAGCGGCAGTTGATGCCGAAGCGGGCGCGCAAGGGGGCAGTGAGCATGCCGGAACGGGTGGTGGCACCAATGAGGGTGAAGGGCTTGAGGTTGAGCTGCACACTGCGCGCCGCCGGACCGGACTCGATGAGTATGTCAATCTTATAATCCTCCATGGCGGAGTAGAGATACTCCTCCACCACGGGCGAGAGGCGGTGGATCTCGTCGATGAAGAGGACGTCGTTGGTTTCGAGGGAGGTGAGCATACCGGCCAGATCGCCGGGCTTGTCGAGCACGGGGCCGGAAGTCATTTTGATGTTCACTCCCAGCTCATTGGCGATGATGTAGGAGAGGGTGGTCTTGCCCAGTCCCGGAGGGCCGTGGAAGAGGACGTGGTCCAGCGGTTCGCCGCGCTGCTTGGCAGCACCGACAAAGACGCGGAGGTTGTCCAGCACCTGCTGCTGACCGGCAAAACTATCAAAACCCTTAGGGCGCAAGGCACGTTCTACCTCGCGTTCCTGAGTGGTCTGGCTGTGGCCTGTAGCATCTAAATTCGTATTCATTCAAAATATCCTTTGAGTGTGCAAAAATACAAAAAAAATGGCACATAACATTTTTTCTTCTATCAATAATAATAAAATAGGTTCAACCCCGTTACTGGAAGAAGAAATAAAAAATAGTAACAATGAGATCAATTATTGTAGGAACAGACTTTTCCAAAGGATCATACGTGGCCATAGAAGTGGCGACGGACATTGCCAACAAAATGCATTGCGACATCAAGATAGTGTGGGCAAAGCGTGAGAAACTGCTTATGGACGAGGAGCAACAGACGGTGATGAACCTCCTGGCCGAAGAGAAGCTGCAGCATCTGTGTGACGAGTACCAGCCCCGAATGCAGAGCGGCAAAATACGTTGGGACATCTGTTCCGGCAGGGTGGCAGCAGTGATTGCCCGCGAGGCCCGCCACGAGAATGCACCCATGATAGTCATCGGTACCAACGGTGCCTCGGGATTCGAGAAATACTGGATGGGGAGTACGGCTGTGCGCATTGTGCAGGAGGCTCCCGTGCCGGTGCTGACCATCCGTGAGGGCTTCAATTTCCACAAGGATTTGGAGCGCATTGTGGTGCCCATCCGTGTGAACGTCAATTCACGCCAGAAGGTGCCGCCCGCAGCCACGATGGCCAAGCTCTTCGGCTCGGAGATACACCTGCTGGGGCTGCAAGAGTCGGCAGAGGAGGCCTCACAGCTGCGTGCCTACATGGTGCAGACGTCAGAGTTTCTGGACCACGAAGGGGTGCGCCATGTGGCCACGGTGCAGAAGTACTCCAACTACAGCGATGCCGTGTTGGGCTATGCCGAAAACATTAACGCCGACCTGGTGGTCATCAACACCGAACAGGACCGCATCATATCGCAGCTCTTCCTTGGCACCAATGCCCAGCAGATAGTCCACAACTCACAACTGCCGGTGCTCTGCGTGCATCCCTCCGATATTTTCACCATCTCGAAATCATGAGCCGGGTTGTCATTGTGGGTGCTGGAGCCGCCGGCATGATGGCCGCCGTGGCTGCCGCCGAACTGGGGGCAGAGGTGGTGCTGCTGGAGAAAATGGACCAGGCCGGGCGCAAGCTGCGCATCACCGGAAAGGGTCGTTGTAACCTCACCAACACGGCCGCCATCAAGGATTTCATCACCCACATAGGCCCCGACGGACGCTGGATGCGGAACTGCTTCTCCCAGATGTTCAACACACAGCTGATGGAGTTCTTTGAACAGCGCAATGTGCCGCTGGTGGAGGAACGCGGACATCGCGTCTATCCCCGCAGCGGGAAATCCCTCGACATCTTCCTTGCCCTTATCAACGACCTCGAAGCCCGGGCCAATGTGGAAATCCGCAAGAACTGCGCGGTGAAGAGCCTCACCGAGGACCGCCACGGAGTGCGCCTACAGGATGGCAGCACGGTGCGTGGCGACGCGGTGATTATTGCCACCGGGGGCCTCTCCTACCCCACTACAGGCTCGACCGGGGTGGGCTACCGACTGGCCGCAGAGGCGGGACACAGCGTTGTGCCGCAGGTGCCGTCGCTGGTATCCCTCATTTGCGAAGAGAAGATTTACCCTGAACTGGTAGGCTTTGTGCTGAAGAATGTGGGCTTGACCATCACGCGCCCAGCGGACGGCAAGCGCCTGTATGAAGGGTTTGGCGAGATGACGTTTACTGAGCATGGAATAGACGGCCCGATAGTGCTCTCCGCCAGCCGACAGGTGAGCCGGATGCTCAACGGCGGCGAGACCCTCACTGCCCACATAGACCTGAAACCGGCCTTGACCGAGGAGGTGCTGGACCGCCGACTAATCAGCGACCTGAACGGGAACGGCACACGCCTGTTCCACGACGCCCTCAGGCTCTGGCTGCCCGCCGAGCTGGTGCAACTGGCGTTGGACCGCCTGCACATAGAATATTACAAAAGGCTGAACAAGATAAACAGCGCCGAACGGCACAAGCTGCTGAACCTGCTGAAGAACGTGGAATTTACCCTCACGGGAACGGGGGACTACAATACAGCTGTGGTGACACAGGGCGGCGTGGACACGCGCGAGATTAACCCCAAGACGATGGAGTCCCGCCTTGTGCCAGGGCTTTTCTTTGCCGGCGAGGTTCTGAACCTTGACGCCGACACGGGCGGCTACAATCTTCAGATCGCTTTCAGTACAGGCTATGCTGCCGGACATGCCGCGGCAATGGTTTCTCAGTCCTGATTCTGGAATTCGTCGACGGCAATGGTGGCCGTCTCCCAAGCGTCCATCTTCTGTTCCAACTGGTCCTTCAAGGATTGGTAGGCAGCAAAGAACTCTTCATTCTGAACACTCCCCGAGGCCAACACGGCCTCTTTTTCTGCTATCTGCGTTTCGAGGGTCTCGATTTCTTTCTCTATCTTCTCCACAGCATTGCGCAGCTTGCGGAGTTCGCGTTCGCGATTCTTGCTCTGCTCATAGGCCATCTTGCCGGCACTGGCCTTTGCGGCTGCTGCCTGGGGCGCGGCAACAAGGCGTTTCTCCTGCTCCTCCTTGGCGGCAAGGAACTCAAAGATGTCACCCCGAAACTCATGGATGCCACCATCGCGAAACTCGTAGAGTGCCTCGGTAAGTCCCTGAAGAAAATCGCGGTCGTGGGAGACAACAATAAGAGTGCCGGTGTACTGCAAAAGGGCGTTCTTCAAGATGTCCTTGGAGTCCATGTCGAGATGGTTTGTCGGCTCGTCGAGCACAAGGAGGTTGGAAGGCGTGAGCAGCAATTTGGCCAATGCTAACCGCGCCTTCTCGCCACCGGAGAGGACTTTCACCTTCTTCTCGCAGTCCTCGCTGTCGAAAAGGAAACTGCCCAAGATATTGCGGATTTTGGGGCGAATATCGCCCGTGGCGATGTCGTCTATAGTCTGGAAGACAGTCTTCTCGCCATTGAGCATGGCGGCCTGGTTCTGGGCATAGTAGCCCACCTGCACCTGAGCTCCGAGACGGAAAGTGCCAGTGTAGTCCCTTATCTCGCCCACAATAATCTTGGCCATAGTGGATTTGCCCTCGCCATTTCGTCCCACAAAGGCCACTTTCTTGCCCGAGGTGAGCAGGAGGTCAACGTGGTTGAACACCTGTAGGTCGGCGTAGGCTTTGCCCAAGTCCTGGGCCTCAATCACAATCTTGCCGCTGTGCGGGGCTGGAGGGAATCGGAAGTGGATGCTCTCCGTGCTCACCTCGTCAACCTTCACCATTTCCATCTTGTCCAACATCTTGATGCGCGACTGCACCTGTTTGGACTTTGTGGCCTTGTAGCGGAAACGCTCAATGAAAGCTTCGATTTGCGCCACCTGGCGCTGCTGGGCTGTGAGCTGGGCCATCTGCGAGGCTCGGCGCTCCTGCATCTGGATGACGTATTCGGAATAGGAGCATTTGTAATCATATATCCTCCCTGCCGTAATCTCGATGGTACGGGTGGTGATGTTGTCCAAAAAGGTACGGTCGTGCGAGACCAACACCACGGCACCGGGGTAGCCCGAAAGGAAGTTCTCCAGCCACTGGATGGAGACGATGTCAAGGTGGTTGGTAGGCTCGTCAAGCAATAGGAAGTCCGGCCTCTGCAGCAGGAGTTTGGCCAGTTCCACCCTCATCTGCCAGCCGCCACTGAATTCTGCCACCAAGCGTTGGAAATCTTCATGGCGGAAACCCAATCCCAGCAGCACTTTCTCGGTCTGTTCCTGCCGGCTTCCGCCACCGAGCATGGCAATTTGCTCGGTCACTTCGTTGTGGTGGTTCAGAAGACGAGTGTAGTCCGCCGATTCGTAGTCCGTGCGCGAGGCAATCTCATCGGTGAGCTGTTGCTGCAACGCGGTCAGTTCGTCGATGTGGCTGAACGCCGTCAGTGCTTCGTCGATGACGGTGCGCGTGGAGTCCGGCACCATCTCCTGCGGCAGGTAGCCCACTGTCTGGCCAGAGGCTATCACTAAGCTGCCCGTTTCAGGCTGCTGCCATCCGCAAAGGATTTTCAGCAGCGTGGATTTGCCCGCGCCGTTCTTGCCCACAAGACCTATGCGGTCGTGGTCAGCGATATTGAAGGTTACATTCTCAAACAGGTTGGTGCCAGTGAACTGGACTGAAAGGTTGTTGATTGCAAGCATTGGGAGTTCTAAAAAATCGAGTCTTTCCTGTGGGGCATCAAACAATCAAACCCCGCAAGGGATGATTAATCATAAAACATAAGGGTTGCCGACAGGGAGGGGCAACCCTTATTGTTATTCATTGTCGCTGGGCTTGCCAGCCACAGCAGGACGTTTTACTGCAAGTCGAAGTTGACAGGCAGGTTGAACTGCGTACGGACAGCCTTACCGCGCTGTTTGCCGGGTTTCCATTTGGGCATCATCTTGACAACGCGCACAGCTTCATTACCGCAGCCACCACCGATGTCACGCAGAATCTTCACCTGGCCCACACGACCGTCCTTCTCTACCACGAAGGAGACGAAGACACGACCCGTGATGTTGTTTTCTTTGGCCAACTGGGGATACTTGATGTTGTCGGCGATGAACTTGGAGAGTGCATCCAGACCACCGGGGAACTCGGGGTCTTCCTCAACAACGAGGAACACTTCCTCTTCAGCCTCTTCGACCTCTTCGGTCACTTCGACGCGTGTGAACTCCAAAGCCTCGTCGGCTCTGGCCTCTGCGTTGACAATACCGATTTCGTGGATGTCCTCGGCATCGTTCTCAACGACGTTGAGTTCCGTGGCCACCACTTCAGGCTCTTCGGGAGGAGGAGGAGGAGTCTCTTCCTGCTCAGTTTGGATGATGTCGGCCTCAATCTCTACGTCAGCGGTACGAGTGCTTACTTCTTTCACTTCTTTATCGTACGACTTGACATTGAAAGCGACCAACGCGGCGGCCAGAATGACCACCAATCCGATTTCAAGAAACATCCCTCTGCGTTTTTCGAGGTCAGCCCTTGGGGTTTTCTTTGCTTCCATATTATTGAATTTTAAATTATTATTTCACTTTTTGAGAGCTTCTCAGCCCTCCTTTTTCAACCGCTAAATTAGCAAATTTTCTTGAATTATCAACAATCCAATGTAAAAAAAAAGGAAAAAAGGCATTTTTAACATTCAGCCTCCCCATTTTCAATCCACACTTACACGGATTCAAAAAAAAATCGTATTTTTGCATTTTATTATGGATAACAGTCGCTTCATCATCTGCCGTGCCTCGGCGGGCTCAGGCAAGACCTACACCCTCGTCCGCCAGTTTCTTCTGCTGGCTTTCTCTGCCAAGGAGCAGGAGCTCCCATCCCGTTTCAAGAGAATTCTCGCCATCACCTTCACCAACAAGGCCGCCAACGAGATGAAGGAACGCATACTGCGCGAACTGGACAACATCTCCCTCCATGGCACTGATACCCCCATGGGTACCGACATTGCCGACCGCATGAGCCTCGACGGCACGACTTTCCAACGCTATGCCGCCATCGTCCGGCAGGCTGTCCTCCACAACTACTCCGACCTCTCCGTCTGCACCATCGACAGCTTCATGCACCGCATTGTACGCACTTTCGCCCACGACCTTGATCTGCCCATGAACTTCGATGTCCAAATTGACAACGACAACCTCATCCAAAGTGCCGTGGACGACCTCATGTCGCTGGCTGGAACCGAAGGGCAGGAGGAGCTGACCGAGGTGCTGTGCGACTTTGCCGAAAGCCGTATGACCGACGGCAAAAGCTATATGATAGAGAACGAATTGGCCTCGCTGGCACAAGAGCTCTTCAAGGAGCAGACTCCCCACTATTTGCGCCTGCTCAAAGATATTGACAGCCCTCAGTTCCGCACCATACACCACAGCATGGTGGCAGACAACCGCACTTACGAGAGGCGCCTTGCCGCCCTGGCCAAGCAGGCTGTGGACACCTTCACCGCTGCCGGTTTGGCAGACACCGACTTTTTCCATGGCTCCACGGGCGCGGGAGTCTACTTCCGCAAACTGGCCTCCGGCCTCATCGTCGAGCCCAACAGCTACGTGCTGGCCTATCTTGAAGGCGACAAGCTGGGCAGCGCCAAGTGCACGCCCTCTGTCCGCGAGGCCTTGGCTTCCGTCAAGCCCTCTCTTGCCGACCTCTTTGCCCAAATCCAGCAGTTACGCTCCACCGACGAGGTACTCTACAACACCCGCCAACTCCTGCTCAAAAACATCTACTCCCTTGCCCTCCTCAACAAGCTCAACCAGCTTATCGGCCAATATTCTAAGGAGAATGAAATCGTTCACATCTCCGAATTCAACCAACGCATATCTGAGGTCGTGCAGGACGAGCCCGTCCCCTTCATCTACGAGCGCATCGGCAGCCGTTATTACAACTATCTTGTTGACGAATTCCAGGACACCTCGCGTCTGCAATGGCAGAACCTTGTCCCCTTGATAGAGAACGGCGTGGGTTCTGGCCACACCTCCCTCGTGGTGGGCGACGGCAAACAGGCCATCTACCGCTTCCGCCAGGGCGACGTGAGCCAGTTTGTATCCCTGCCCCATGTCGACAACCCAATCCATGGCCGCTTGCTCGAACAGCCCGGCATCAGCACCGTCCAGCAACTGGAGCACAATTTCCGCACAGCACGGACCATTGTCGAGTTCAACAACAACTTCTTTGCCTGGGCGGTCTCCCAGCGTTTTGCCGACAACCCCGAATTATACAATATTTATATTGGCGACAACGAGAGTCCTGCCCTCCGCCAGCAACCCGTCAAAGAGGGCGGCTACCTGCAAGCAGGTTTTTTCGAGCTCGAGTCCGACCGCACACCCCTGTGGGACGAGATGCTCACCGACATCCGCCATCTTGTCGGCTCCCTCGGCCACCACCTGCGGGACATCACCATCCTTTCCCGCGACAACCGCACTCTCGCCGAGATTTCCTCGCATCTCTCCGCCCACTCCATCCCCGTCGTCTCCAGTGAATCCTTCCTCCTCAGCCAAAGCCGCGCCGTCATGCTGATGCGCAGCCTGATACAATATCTTCTTGACGGCTCCGACCGCGTGGCCGCTGCCCTCACGGTGCTCTACCTCCGCAGCCTTGGCCTTCTCACCCGCCCCCTCGATGCCGACTTCCTCAACAACCGTCAGCCCATCGACCTCGATGCCCTCCTCCAGCGCGAAGGGCTTCCCCTTGACAGCCACCGCCTCCGCACCCTGGGGCTTTACGACTGCTGCGAGGAGATGCTCCGCATGCTACACCTCGACGGCATCGAGACCGCCTACACCTCCACCTTCCTCAACGTCGTGGCCAAATACGCCAGCACCCACCGCCACGACCTGGCCGAGTTTCTCGAATGGTTCGACGAGCAGAAAGACCGCCTCTCCACCAACACCGCTGCCGACCTCGACGCCGTCCGCCTCATGACCATCCACAAAGCCAAAGGCCTCGAATCGCCCATAGTCCTCTACCCCATCCTCAACAAACGCGACATGCAGGACAGCATCTGGGTGCAGCTCGAACCCTCTGCCGCCGTTCCCCTCCCGGCCAGCCTGATCCATCCCACTCAAGGCAAGCCAACCCTTTTCGATGCCCAGTATGAGGAGGAGTGCCACAAGGCCGACATGGACCGCATCAACGTCCTCTATGTCGCCCTCACACGCCCCAAGGAAAAACTCTTCCTCTATTGCCAACAGCCCAAAAAGGAGGGCTCCACAGCCTACACCGCCCTCTTGGCCGACTACCTCGCCACCCGCTCCGACACCTTCGAGGTGCGTCCCAACGTCATAGCCCTTGGCGATAACACGCCCCACGCCGATACCCTCAGTGCATCCTCCGGCACCCTCACCCGCCAGCTCAACTCCACCGTCTTCCCCCAGTGGTCACCTCGCATTGCCATTGCCGAGCAGTCCTCGCGCCTCTTCTCTCAGTTCGACAACGAGGCTCTCCGCCACGGCAACCAAATCCACGAAATCCTCGCCCTCGTCCACTCCGTCGACGACACCGAGGCCGCTCTCGACACCTACGCCTCCCTCCACCGACTCGACCCCGACACCGTCGCCACCCTCCGCCATACCCTCCACGCCATGATGCAGCAGCCCGAAGTGGCACGCTTTTTCAGCCCCCACCACAAATCCAAGACCGAGAGCAACATTGCATGGCAAGGACAGGTCATCCGCCCCGACCGCATCGTCTACACCCCCGAAGCCGTCTACGTCGTTGACTACAAGACCGGCCAGCCCTCCCTTGACCACACAACCCAGGTGCTCCACTACTGCGACGCCCTCCGCGCCATGGGCAACCCCACGGTCCAAGGCTTCCTCCTCTACATCCGCTCGGACGGTGCCGAAGTCCGCCCCTGCTCCTAACTGTCTCCGCCAACCTGTCCACCCGCCGCCTCGTGGTGGAACAGCCCTGCCACCACCCTAAAGGGAAATCCCGCGGCGGAGCAATTGTTGGTTTCCTCAACTCAACAACAAAGATACGATTATTATTTTGCCATGTCAAAAAATAATCGTATCTTTGTTTGCTTAATTGTTGATAATAGAAAGACACAAAACAATGGAAAACAATAAATTATTCAGCGAATTCCCACCCATCCCGACCGAAAAATGGGAAGAAGTCATCAACAAGGACCTCAAAGGTGCCGACTACGAGAAGAAACTCGTTTGGCGTACCATCGAAGGTTTTAAGGTTAAACCCTACTACCGCGCCGAAGACCTCGACAACCTCGAATATCTCGACAGCAATCCCAACCAGGCTCCTTTCACCCGTGGCAAACATGCCGACAACAATGTGTGGGACATCCGCCAAGACATCAAGGCCGACACCCTCGAAGCCGCCAACACCCTGGCCCTTGAAGCCCTCAACCGTGGTGCCAACTCCATTGGTCTCTGCACCTGCAAAGTCGAGACTATCGAGCAGATGCGCATCCTCCTCAAAGACATCCATCCCGAAGCCTGCAAGGTCAATTTCACCTGTAGCAAGGACTATCTCCACACCCTTCAGCTCTTCCTCCAAGTGGTGAAAGAAGGTGGCTACAACCCCCAGAACGTCTACGGCAGCTGCAACTTCGACATCTACGGCCACGCACTCCTCCACGGCAACTATCGCAACAGCCAGGAAGCCGACTACAAACAAGCCGTCGAGCTGGTCCGCTTTGCCAAAGAGAACCTCCCCAACTTCCGTGTCCTTGCCATCAATGGCCGCCACATCCATAACGCCGGCTCCAACATCGTGCAGGAACTCGGCTTCACCCTCGCCTCCGCCAACGACCTCCTCGCCCACCTCACCGACCTCGGTCTCAGCGTTGAGGAAGTGGCCTCCAACCTCGTCTTCAACTTCGCCACCGGCAGCACCTACTTCATGGAAATAGCCAAGATACGTGCCGCCCGCTTGCTCTGGAGCAAAATCATGGAGCAATACCAGCCCAAGTGCGACAGCTGCCTCAAGGTCTTCATCAACGCCACCAGCTCCGTCTGGAACAAATCCATCTTCGACCCCTACGTCAACATGCTCCGCACCACCACCGAGACCATGTCCGCCGCCATCGCCGGTGCCGACAGCATCACCACCAACCCCTTCGACATCGCCTTCAAGGAGTCCGACAGCTTTGGCTACCGCATCGGCCGCAACCAGCAGCTCCTCCTCAAAGAAGAGAGCTACATGGACAAAATCGTCGACCCCGCTGCCGGCAGCTACTATATTGAAAACCTCACCGACAGCATTGCCCAGTACGCCTGGCAGCTCTTCCTCAACGTCGAGGAGCAAGGCGGCTTTGCCTCCGCCATGGCCAACGGCTTTGTACAAGCCGAAGTCGAAAAGACCGCACAGCAGCGCGACATGGACATCGCCACCCGCAAAACCACCATCCTTGGCACCAACCAGTACCCCAACCTCCTCGAAAAGATGGGCGACAAAATCACCAAGGACACCCACTGCTGCCCCCGCTGCGCCAGCGCCAGCGCCGACACCCCCATCAAACCCCTCCGCCAGTACCGCGGCGCCGAAGCCTTTGAGAACCTCCGCCTTGCCACCGAGCGCAGCGGCATCCGCCCCAAAGTCTTCCTCCTCACCTACGGCAACCTCGCCATGCGCAAAGCCCGCTCCGGCTTCGCCACCAACTTCTTCGGTGTCGCCGGCTACGAAATCATCGACAACCCCGGCTTCAAATCCGCCGAAGAAGGCGTTCAGGCCGCCCTCGACGCCAAGGCCGACATCGTCGTCCTCTGCTCCAGCGACGACGAGTATGCCGAAATCACCCAGCAAGCCTGCCAGGGCCTCAAGGGCAAAGTCAAGAGCGTCGTCCTCGCCGGCTTCCCCAAGGAGATGGTCGACACCTACAAAGGCTACGGCATTGACGAGTTCATCCACGTCAAGACCAACGTCCTCGAATGCCTCACCAAGTTCCAACAAATATTCGGCATCGGGCAAGAGTGAAAGCCATGCCCAAACTTGACCGGTACATCCTCCTGAAGTACCTGAAGACCTTCCTCATGGCGATGGCCCTCATCATCGTCATCGTCATCACCTTCGATGTATCGGAAAAACTCGACGACTTCCTCAACGGCCACGCGCCGTTGGGGGAGATTGTTTATCGCTACTACCTCAACTTCATCCCCGGCTTCGTCAACCTCTACAGCCCCCTCTTCATCTTCATCAGCGTCATCTTCTTCACCTCCAAGATGGCCGGCAACACCGAAATCATCGCCATCCTCGGCAGCGGCATCAGCTACCGCCGCCTCATGCGGCCCTACCTCTACGGCTCCCTCATCGTAGCCCTCGTCGTCCTCGTCTTCGGCAACTTCCTCATCCCCGTCAACAACCGCACCCTCGCCGCCTTCGAAGGCGACTACATCCACACCCGCAAGCAGAACTACTTCAGCAACATCCACTTCCAAGCCCGCCAAGGCGTGCAGATCTATGCCGAGAGCTACGATGCCAAGACCCTCCGCGTCAACCGCTTCCACCGCGACGTCTACGACGAGGACTACCGCCTCGTCGACCGCATCTCATGCTCCAGCATCCAGTTCGACACCGTCGAGAACAAATGGGAGTGCACCGACTTCATCCACCGCACCATCGACGGCAACAAAGAGCACCTCAGCCGCGACGGCCAATCCCTCCGCACCCTCGGCATCTCGCCGGACGACTTCAACTGGGCCGACGACGATGTCACCACCATGAACTCCATCCAGCTCTACCACTATATAATACGTGAAAAGATGCGCGGCTCCACCACCGTCGTGGCTGCCAAAATCGAACTCTACCAGCGGCTCCTCAACCCCTTGGCCATCATCGTCATGACCTTCATCGGCCTCGGCGTCTCCAGCCGCAAGACGCGCGGCGGCATCGGCGTCCACCTTGCCATCGGCATCACCCTCGCCTTCGGCTTCATCGTCTTCATGAAAGTCTCCACCGTCTACGCCATCTTCGGCACCCTCAACCCCTTCGTCGCCGTCCTCCTGCCGCAAGCCGTCTTCGGCGTCATTGCCGCCGTCATGATACACACCGCGCCCAAATAGCCCGCACCACCCAGCACCCCTCGAACCATCAAAAACAGACATATTACGCCCTATGACCATCAAAGAAATAGAAGAAACCATCATCGACGAGTTCGCCAACTTTGACGAATGGCTCGACAAATACGCCTACATCATCGACCTCGGCAAGCAATGCCCGCCCATCGACCCCAAGGACAAGACCGACAGCAACCTCATCAAAGGCTGCCAAAGCCGCGTATGGCTCAGCTGCGAGCACCGCGACGGCCGCCTCTGGTTCCGGGCCGACAGCGACGCCGTCATCACCAAAGGCATCATCACCCTCCTCATCCGCGCCCTCGACGGCCAGACACCGCAGGACATCCTTGCCGCCGACCTCGCCTTCATCGACCAGATAGGCCTCAAAGAGCACCTCTCACCCACGCGCTCCAACGGCCTCACCTCCATGGTCAAGCAGATGAAACTCTACGCCCTCGCCTTCTCGCAAATCAAGTAACCCCCTAAACCATAACCCCATGCAACCCACAAAAGAAACCCTGCGCGACGCCATCGTCAACTGTCTGCGCAACATCTACGACCCCGAAATCCCCGTCAACATCTACGACCTCGGCCTCATCTACAACATCGACATCGACGACGACTTCAACGTCAAAATCCTCATGACCATGACCGCCCCCGACTGCCCCGAAGCCGAATACATGTTCCAGGAAGTCAAACAAATGGTCGGCTACATCCAAGGCATCAAGACCGTCAACGTCGAGCTCACCTTCGACCCGCCGTGGGACTTCAACAACCTCAGCGAAGAGGTGAAACTCGAACTGGGCCTCATCTAATCCCCCACCCCCTACGCGCCCCAACGCCCCGCGCCAACACCCGCCACGCATGACCCTCCCGTCCCTCCTCAGCCGCACCCAACGCCGTTTCCTGCGGCAGCAGGCCCCCGCCCGCAGCACCTCCCTCTCGCGCATGGCCTGGCACCGCTTTTGCCGCAACAAACTCTCCGTGGCCAGCCTCGTGGTCATCGGCCTCTTTGTCCTCATGGCCCTCCTCGGCTACCTCATCACCCCGGACCACACCCCCTACTGCAACCAGCAATACCTCGAACTGGCCACCCTCAAACCCTTCACCCGCATACAATTCACCTACGTCAACGACGGCCTCCCCACACCCCCCGCCAACCCCATAGGCACCATGCTCCACGGCCGCCCCCTCGGCCTCACAGCCATCCCCACCTACGCCACCACCCCCGTGGGCGACAGCCTCGACATCGAGGCCTACACCGGCTCCACCCCCAACCACGGCCCCCTGCGCCGCGTGGCACGCAGCCAGGTGGTCAGCCAGCGCGCCCGCCTCTTCCCCCTCGGCACCGACGGCTACGGCCGCGACGTGCTCAGCATGATCATCATCGGCAGCCGCGTCAGCCTCTCCGTCGGCTTCATCGCCGTGCTCATCGCCCTCCTCATCGGCATCACCCTCGGCGCCCTCGCCGCCTACTACGGCGGCTGGGTGGACAACCTCATCACCTGGTTCATCAACGTCGTCTGGTCCATCCCCACCGTCCTGTTGGTCATCGCCATCACCTTCGCCCTCGGCAAAGGCTTTTGGCAAGTCTTCATCGCCGTGGGCCTCACCATGTGGGTGGACATTGCCCGCGTGGTGCGCGGACAGGTCTACAGCATCAAAGAAAAAGAGTACGTCGAGGCCGCCCGCGCCCTCGGCCTCGGCACCTTCCGCACCATCTTCCGCCACATCCTTCCCAACATCACCGGCGCCATCATCGTCGTGGCGGCCTCCAACTTCGCCAGCGCCATCCTCCTCGAAGCCGGCCTCAGCTTCCTCGGCATCGGCGTGCAGCCCCCCATGCCCTCATGGGGTACCATGGTCAAAGAAAACTACAGCTACATCCTGTTAGACAGCGCCCACCTTGCCCTCCTCCCCGGCCTTGCCATCATGCTCCTCGTTCTCGCCTTCATGCTCCTCGGCAACGGCATCCGCGACGCCCTCGACATCAAAGGCTGACCCCCGCGCCCCTCTCCCCTCGCCATCCACTTCTCACAATCAGGACAAATCAACATCACTTCCCCCTAACCCAAAGAGACAAATAGACCCCGCAAAAAGCGACAGCCGAACGAAAAGGAGCGATGGAAGGAAGACAAACCTGCGACAAAAACACAATATAACATAGATTTTCTGGCCCGATGAACTCAAAAAAAAACCTAAAAAACAGAAAAAAAAGATGCAATAGCAAAAAAAGTCGTACATTTGCAAAATAAATTTTGGTAGAAAAACAAACAGTTATATTAATAAACAATTAAAAATCAACACGAAATGAAAAACGTAATCAAACTGCTCAGCATGATGCTGATTGCTGGCACCGTCATGGTCAGCTGCACAGAGAAACCGGACAATCCCGAACACCAGACCCCCAAGTACACCATCACCGTTACCGCCAATAACGACGCATACGGCACCGTGTCCGGCGGCGGCATTTACGATTCCGCGGCCACTGCCACCCTCACCGCTACCGCCAACGAAGGCTACCGTTTTGTCAACTGGGCCGATGGCAACAGCAACAACCCCCGCATCATTACCGTCACTGCTGATGGCAGCTACATGGCCAACTTCGAAGAGCTTGCCGGTGTAAACGTCACCTTTGGCGATGCCAGCTGGACTGCCCAGTACACCAATACCCAGTACTTGTATAATGGCAGCTTAGGTGCTATTCTGGTTGCAGCTTCTCAGACCAGCTCCACCAACCAGTACCCCATCGTCCAACTTGTCAACATCTGGCAAGGTTCTGCTCCCTCCACTGGCACCTACACTGGTAGCCACACTTTCAACGGTGGTGTTGGCCGCGAGGGCGCTTACCTCTATTATTTCGAGAATCAATCCATGACCCTTCGGTATGATGATGGTGACACCGAAACCATTGGCGACTGGTGGGACGAAACCATGACTCTCAACATCACTGCTCTTGACGCTGACGCTATGACCATCAGCCTCGTTGCCAACGCCAACATGGTTAATGCCCTACCGCTTGGACAGGGAACCGCCACTTCCTTTGACGGATGCCCCCACCGTTCCCTGACCCTGAACGTCATCAATCAAAGCATGACTGAGATGAATCTCAAGAGCAACTTGAACATCAACAAGGGAATTGCTAAAATTGCTCGCTAATCCATAAAAGAACATTTTAAGATTTTAGCAAAATGAAAAAGACTGTTAAAGCTTTAGCACTGGCACTTGCAGCCATGTCGCTCACGGTGGCCTGCAACAACAATGCCCCCGCCGAAGAGCCTATTGACACCATGGTTCCCGTGGTAGACAGCATCATTGAAGAGGTTATCGACACCACCCCCGTTGAGGAGGTTGTGGTTGACGAACCCGTCAAAAAAGCTACTCCCGCCAAGAAAACGGCTGCCAAGAAGGAAGAGCCTAAGACCGAAGTCAAGGCCGATGCCTCCAAGCTGACCATCAGCACCAAGAAGGGCAATGCTACACTGTCCACCAACGGTGTCTCCGTCGAAGGCAAAAACGGCGAAGCCAAGGCTGATGCAAGCAAGATGACCATCAGAACTGGCAATGGAGGTTCCGTCTCCGCTGGTAATGGTAGTCTAACCATCAAGCAATAAATTTGTTTACCCATTGTAAGTAAAGATAAGAGTCTGGGGCAATTCCCTGGACTCTTATTTATTCCATCCACTTATCATGAAACGACACACCGCACTTATTGCCACAACGCTGCTCCTCGCGCTTGCCACATCATGCAATACCGACCGGAAAGAGATTGAAAACAATGCCCTCGGTTACTTAAATGCTACTGGCAACTACCTGATTGACGAGGCCATGCCCTACGCCAACAAAGAGACAAAAGAAACGACGCTCACTTTTCTGCGTGACAATCTCATCCCCAACACTCCCAAATCCTACATAGAGTCCAACACCCCTGCCACCATCGTGATTGATGGGATTGCCGTTGAGAACGATACGGCCTACGTTGCCTACACCAAGACAACACCTATCAAGACCCTTCAGAACGAAATCAGGCTGGTAAAAGAGGATGGGAAATGGCTGGTATATGTTCCCCTTGTACTTCCCGAAACCATCACGATGAGGGGAGACACAACGATGGTCCAAGTACCTGCCAGCACCACGCTGCCTGCACTGAAAATGAATACATCAGCACAGTAACAGTACCAACGTTTCATTTTTATCCATCATGAAAAAGATTTCTCAACTATTATTGACAGACCTTTGCCTTGTGGGGCTGCTTGCGGCATGTGCGGGCGACGAGGGGCAGCTGCGTGAGTATGCCCAGGGCTATCTTGATGCCTTGGGGAACTACCGTCCCACCGAGGCACGCCCCTACGCCTCGCCGGAGACCTGCGAGAAGACCCTCGCATTCTATGAGGCCTTGATGAGCTACACGGACTCGTCGGTGTTCAAGAACAACATCCCCGCCACCATCACGCTGGGGGAGACAAGCTACAGCAACGACACCTGCGCCACCGTGGCCTTCCACAAGAGCACCCCCATCACGGAGCAGGACGGCACCCTGCACATGGTGAAACGCGGCAGGAAATGGTTGGCTCATGAGGTAATCAACTTCCCCTCGGCCCAGCAAAGTGCTGTTTCGGGCAAGCAGCCTATTGAAAAATATCAGGAGCAGGAATAGTGACCGTCTTTTCGGGCAGCTCCGATTGGCTGGTGTCTTCCTCCATGGCACGGTCGAAACGGGCCAGAATGGTGTCGTGGACGCGCTGGAAGATTTCGGGATGACGGCTGTACCACTCCATGCTGCGTTGAAAGTCGTCCGATGTGAGGCCGCGGGAAGTGAGGAGTGTGTCGTAGGAGGCAATCATCTCGGCGTTCATCGTGTCGTACATGAAGCCGGTACCGACGGCATAGTATCCCTCCAAAAGATAGGCGTCCTGCATAAAAGAGGTCATTTGCTCCTCGTCCATCACATCGGGAGGCACCTTGTCGTCACGGCAGGCACCCATCAGGGCAAAGGCAGCAACAGAGAGCGTCAATGCGGTCTTTCTCAATCGGTTCATCGCGGTAGGATTTGTTCTGTTCATTTTGCAAAAATACATTTTTTTGTCGTGATAGCAAAAAAAAGTTTGCCATGTCGCAAAAAGTTCGTATCTTTGCATCCGATTTCAAGCCCGCAACGGAGGGCGAAAGACGCTAAAAGGGAGTATAGCTCAGTCGGTTCAGAGCATCTGCCTTACAAGCAGAGGGTCATTGGTTCGAATCCAATTACTCCCACCACCAAAGCAGCAGGGCACAAAGTCTGCTGCTTTTTTGTTTTATCAAAACTTCCACCACCTCCACTCGACAACGAGAAACCTCCACATTACCCCCAAAAAGGAACTTTATTCCTAAATAATGTTAAAAAAGTGTCACAAAATCGTTTTTTTCCGTCTTATAGATAAACGATTTTTTAAACCCTAAAATTATACAACATGAAAAAGTCCTTTTTAATCATCGTACTGCTGACACTTGCGGTCAGTGTAGGGGCTCAGACCAGTCCCTGTCCGGGACTGAAGAACCCCTCCTCATTCAGCGACGGCGTCACCACGGGTTCCAACCGTGGATTCTATTCCGGCCAAGTCGGCACCAAAATCGCCCAACAACCCAACGCGGACTCTTGGGTTCCGGGCGTGAATGTCAGTAGCAGCTCCGTTTATATGGCAGGCCAGCTGAACAACGTCACCGACGGTGGCGGATCGTCTTATTGCGGAGCCAGCCTTGAGCCCAGCAAAAGATTCCGCATCATGACCAATTACGAAGGCCCCGGCACGGGCAACAACCTGGGCAAAGACCCCTTGGTGAACTACGCCCTGCCCTACTGCCCCACAGATCTGGATAGTTCTATCATAAAATCCATACGTGTCGGCAACTGCCAAACCGGTGCAAATGCCGAGGCATTGTACTACACCTTAGACGTGAACGTACACAATGCCCTGCTGTTCATCTATTATGCCATCGTTGTCCAGGCTCCCGGACACGGCTTACAACAAGATCCAGCATTCGTCATCCGCGTCTCCCGCGAGGACGGCCACGGCGGATGGGCAAAAACCACGGACACCCTGTGCTACGCCATCAACAGCTATGAATGCTCCAACGGCGTGAACAACTGGCACTCCATTGGCAGCGGATATAACACCATCTTCTACCGCGACTGGAACAAGGTGGCCGTCAACCTCAACAAATACCTCTACGAGACGGTGCGCATCGAAATCTTCATGGGCGACTGCTCGCAATCCGGTCACTACGGCTACTGCTACGTTGCCGGCGACTGCCAGGGCATGGAAATCAGCACCTCCGGCTGCCCTGCCGGTAGCTCCACCGTCCTCGACACCCTCCGCGCCCCCAAGGGTCTGGACAACTACGTGTGGTACAAGAGCAACATCGACGGCCAGTACATCTCGTCCCTCACCTCCATCGACAACTCCATCGGATTCACCCAAATCACTCCCAACACCAGCCGCAACAACACCTACACCTGTACCGCCGAGGACTTCACCGTCACCGAGGGCGAAGGGGCAGGAGAACTCACCAACAACATGGTGTTCCGCTGCGACATGAGATCCGCCATGGACCCCACCAAGCCCTTCATCTCCCGCCTGTACGCACGTGTCATCAACACCAAGCCCCTCATGGTCATCGACACCATCAAGAACTGCAACCGCGAGGTGCTTTTCCTCAACCACAGCTATGTCCCCAACAACCAGGACGGATGCGACATCGACGCCACCAAGTGGTGGTTCCAGAACGGCGATCAGACTGACTCCTTAACCGGCGACTCCGCCGTCTACCAGTTCGACTCCATCGGCACCTACTACGTCACTTGCCGCTCCTTCTACAGGCACGACCACGACTGCTTCAGCGACAGCACCTACACCGTCTTCGTCCTCGGCCCTCCCGACACCAAGATTGAGGCCTCGGCCCTTGAGGTCTGCGACTCCGAGGTCGTCGTCCTCCGC
>JAFVCA010000046.1 GCA_017479705.1 Bacteroidales bacterium | reverse complement strand
CACCGGCTGGAACGGCTATGCCGCGGCGAGGGCCGGCTTAGGCCTGGCCGACAAACTCCGTTTCGAATACAGCCTCGGCATCGGGACCGAGTATTTCATCACCCCCATGTGGGGCCTGTTTGTCGAGACGGGCTGGGGCAAGGCCTTCTTCATGCAGACCGGCGTGCGCGACAACCCCGCCCACCTGCAACTGCACGGCGGCGTGACCGTGCGCTTCTGACCGCGAGCGGTCGGCTCGGGGCGGAAGTGTTCAAGGCAAACATCTGGAATCCGCCCACTTAAACAAACAACGAAACATCAAGGACCCGGGGCGGAGGCATGAGTCCAAGGCGTCACAACCTGCGCCGCCGCCCCACAAAAACGAGCGTCAGTATATAACAAACAAAACTCTCAACATGAAGAATGCAAGATTTCACACAGTCGCCGCCGTTGCAGCCCTTGTTACACTGGCCGCAGCGGCAGCCACCTCCTGCCAGAAGGAGGACGCCATGCCCGCCACGGCGCGGACCTCATCACACACAGCCTACAGCAAGGACACCCCGCTGCCCTTCCCGCACTACGGCACCCCCGCGCAGCTGAAGGCCGAGCTGCGCACCATAATGGCACTCGACTCGCTACCCCAGCTCCTGGCCCGCGAGGCCGCCACGGGACACCGCTCGGCGGGCTGCGCGTCGGACGAACTCTGCCGCGCCGCCGACCCCGCCAGCTTCACCGACCGCGCGGCGGTGCTCGACTTCTACCGCCGCAACCGCGGCCGCGTCGACACCCTGCACTGCGGCGGCGTCGTGGTCGTGGTCCCCCGCTGGCACAAGACCCCCCTGCGCTACGTGGCCGACACCAACGGCCTCTTTGCCGTGGGCAACACCGTCTACCGCCTGTTCACCGACGGACTCCTCAGCGCGGACATCAGCATGGCGCAGCAGCTGGCGGACATCGACGAGAGCCAGTGGGCCTATGCCGACCGCGCAGTGTTCCCCTACACCCCGTTCGTCGGCGGAGTGCTGGGTCTTGTATCCACCGGCGACTGCTGGCTGCCCGTGGCCCCCGGCTGGACGATGCACGCTGACAGCCCCCTGCTCGTGGAGAGCTACGCCTGCACGCTGGATGCTGCCGACGGCCTCGCCGTCGAGGCCGTCACGGCCATGGAACTGACCTGCACCGAAGGCGCCGCCGTAGCCCTGCGGACGGGCTTCGCCCGCCAGCCAAGCCGCGCCGCCGCCACGGAGCCCCAGTCCCGGTAGGCTGCAACCCCTGCGCACCCCGCAAGCAGAGACACCGAAAGGCATCCCCTGCAGGCATCCTTTGCTTTCCGTCTGGCGGCGGGGGATGGTCAGTGGGAGCGGAAACGGGAGGTGATGTCGGCGAAGGTGCCGTCGGGTTGGCGTTTGAGCATGTGCTGATTGCAGTGGGACGATTTGAGGGGGCCGAGGTGGGCGATGTAGGGGCCCACTTTGATGTAGTCGAACTGCTGTTTGTCGACGTTGTGGGGGATGTATTGCCGGCCGCTGTACCACGCCACTTTGTGGTGCGGGTAGTGCAGGTGGATGTATGCGGCGAGGGAGGCCACTTGGTGGGGTGCGGCGTCGCCGCCCATGAAGCAGACGCAGGTGATGCTTTGGCCTTGGGAGGCCATCATGTTGTCGATGGCTTCGGTGTCGAGCGGGAGCCCAGTGTCGCCCCATAGGTGGGGACTGTGGCAGCCAGGGCACCGGCAGGGACAGCCTGTGATGTTGATGGCTAAAGAGGTCTCGTCGGGGACTTCCTGAAAGACGATGTCGGTGTTGAGGTATTTAAGCATTGTGGTAGTAGCGGCGGTGGGCTTCTTCTTGTCGGCCTTGCGAGAAGTTGCTGATGCGTTTCAGATAGCCGATGATGCGGGTCATGTAGTCGACGTTTTTGCTGTGGCAGACGGGACACTCCTTGAGGTAGCGCTTGTCAATGTGGCCACAGTCGTTGCAGATGGTGTTTGGAATGTTGAAGGTGAAGTAGTTGCATCCCTCTGTGGCGGCTACGCGCAGCAGTTGGCGGTACTGCTCTTTGGTGAGGTGCTCGTCCAGGTTGAGGTGAAGGGCACTGCCGCCGGTGAGGTGCTGGATGTAGGGGGCGCCGTGGAGCTTGAATTTGTCGAGGATGGTGAGGGAGTCGTCCTCGACGATGTAGAAGTAGCTGTTGTAGCAGTCACGGGGCACAAAGTAGCCGTCTTCGCGGTCCCATTTGGCGTGCTTGACGCCTACGTTTTCGGCGGGAATCATTTCGCAGTTGAACATGAGTTCGTCGGTGCGGTACTGCTTGTTGTATTTCTCCACCACGCCGAGGACGGACTGGACATAGTCGCGGTATTGGTCATTGTCGTTGATGGGGATGCCGAGGAATTCGGCTCCTTCGACGAGGCCGTTGACGCCGATGGTGAGGTATTGGCGGTTGATGTTGATGTATCCGGCATCGAAGAGGGGCAGCATGCCGTGGCTTTGCAGCTCCTTGAGGTTTTCGTTGTAGGCAATCTGCACTTTGTGGCAGAGGTCGACGATGTCGGAGAGGTATTTGATGTAGGGGATATTGTTGTTGACGGCGTATTGGATGCAGCGGTTGAGGTTGACGGTAAGGACGCTCTTGGAGCCGGTGGAGACCCCGCCGGCACCGAGGGTGTAGCTGAACTCGTTGTCGGTAATCTCGTTGCGCAGTCGGCAGCAGGAGGAGAGGGAGTCGGCATTGTCGCTCAGGTAGGTGAAGAAGGAGTGGCCTTCGGCGTACATCTCAGCGGTGAAGTCGGCCCACTCGCGGTCGCGGCACTCGCCGTTTTCGGTAAGCAGTGCCATGGTCTCCACGGGGAAGGTGAGCAGGGAGCGGGTGCGCTCCTTGTTGAACCATTTCATGAAGCGCTTCTGGAGCCAAGAGAGGCCCTCCCAGTCGGGATGGCTGCCATCGGGGAAGACGAAGTCGCCGAAGAGGCTCTCGAAATAGTAGCGGTCGTAATAGGAAATGTTCCAGAACACGGCTTGGTAGTTGCGGGCGCCGGTGGGCTGGTTGAGGGTGTAGACAATCTGCTCGAAGCAGTCGGTTATCATCTTGTCGATGGTGCGCTGCTTGACGGAGAGGTCTACCACCCGGTCGGGCTCCTGCCAGTACGTTTTGCCGTACTCAAGTCCGAGGAAGTAGTTCAGATACATCAGGAACTCCGGCGTGGCGCATGCACCGCTGAGCATGCTGGAGACCATAAACACCATGTTGACAAAGCCGCCGCAGAAGCTTTTCAGGTTGGAGGGGGCTTTGGAGTTGCCACCGATAGATGCGGTGCCGCCGATGAGCCAGGGGTACATAGTGATGCTGGCGCAGTAGTTGGCCAAGGAGGTCTCATCGTTTTTGTAGATGAAATGGTGGGTCAGCAGGTCAAGGTACTGTGTGGCCAGTTCCTTGCCGTAGAGTTTCTTGATGCGGTCGGTCAGCAGACGGCGGTTCAGGCGGATGAAGCTGGCTTTGGGCAACTCGCCTATCAGGGTGGCTATGTTCTTGTGTTCCACATTGGCATTGGCGTCGTATTTGCTGCCCGTGGCGGCATTCTCGGCCTTGCAGTATTCCACCAAGAAGTTCAGCTTCTCCATAGTCTCACGGTCTTCGGTGTGCTTTTGGCGATAGAGCATGAACGACTTGGCCACGCGGTAGTGTCCCTCCTTCATCAGGGCCACTTCCACCTGGTTCTGGATGTCCTCAACGGTAATTCCTTCGTAGATGTCGAGGTGGGTAATTATCTTGTTGAGGGTGGAGAGGTCCACGGGCTCCTCGACAGATTGGAAGGCCTTGATGATGGCATTCATAATCTTGTCTAAGGAGAAACGTGCTTGCTGGCCGTCGCGCTTGGTAATGCTGAAAGGAACTGTTTCCATAGATGTATTTGAGTTGTGTTGCTTACTGATTAAAGGTTTGTCTTTTTTAAAAATAAGCGGTCGCTCTCACGAGCGACCGCTCGGCATTAATGGTTGATAATGAGACTTCTTGTTAATTAGTGGCGTACCACCAGTTTCTCCACATGGTTTCCGAAGCTCACCATGTACACGCCGTTGGGCATGTCAGCGGTGTTGATGCGGACGGTGGAGGTGCCGGCCTGCACGGGGAGCGTCAGCACCTGGCGGCCCGTCATGTCGTAGACGGCCACGGTGCCAGCGGCTTCAGCCTTCAGGGTGAGGCTGACCACGTTGCGGGCAGGGTTGGGGTAGAGGTTCAGCGTAGTGGCCTCAACGTCGTTGATGCCTACTCCGTGCTGGTTCAGGACGCAGACACCCTCCAGGTCGAAACCGGCGCTGTGGGAGATTGTGGGGAAGGGGTCGTTGATGATGTGGCCGAAAGCGTCGTAGGTGCCGTACTGGGGGTCGATGCTGCCCACCACATCAATGATGCGCACATGGGTGATACTGTTGATGTCGAGGTTGGCGCTGTCGCGGAGCTCTTCCAGATCGAACGGAGTGCCGTAGCCCACGCGGTATTTACCGGCCAGGTTGTTGATATAGGTAGCATCCACGCGGCCCAGACCGCCAATCTGTGCGCGGGTCTGGGTGAGCGATGTGGCGGGGAAGCGGACAAAATGCTCACCGTCGGAGCTCACCTCTACGAAAGCCAGCTCTAAGAAATAGTCGTCGAACGAGTTCTCAAACACGGCAAAGTCGAATCCGGAACCATTGGCAATAGGAGTGTCAAAGGTGAGGGTGGCCATGCCGCCGTCGCCCAAGCTGACGGCATCAAGGGTGCTCGTCGAGGCGGGACCCACACCGGCGGACTCTTCGCCGTATGAAACATCGGCAGCGTCAGGGTCGCTCAGGTTGCTCGAACCGCGCACCACGGTGCAGCCCGTAGCCCAAGCCTTGATGCGGCTGTCGTCCAAGGCAATGGCCGTGCAGCCCTCAGTGCCAACAATGCCGCAGAAGGGGCCTTCGGCGTTGGGGTCGCTCACGGGGTGAATCATGCGGGGGTATACATACGTGTAGAGCCATCCCCAGCCGTCATAGTAGAAGCTGTCCACAACGATTCCGGCTGCGGGGTCGGCCCAACGGCTCATGTCGCCATTGTGGAACCACTGGCCCATGCCCATAGAGGAGATGCCGTTGATGGAGTGTTCCCACCAGTTGCCGGGGGTGATGCCGAGGGTGTCGCCATACTCGATGAAGTTGATGTCGTTCACCATCCCCTCGCCACTGTAGCTGAAGCGGCTGTCGGCAGCAGCGATGTCGTCCATCATCGTGGCCAGTGTCACGCTGTCGCTTGCAAAGCGGTAGCCCCAAGCCAAAGCCGTGTCGGCCCAGTTCACCACGAAGATAACCTTGTTCTCGCCCTCGCCAATCCAGTATTCAATCTCGTTAGAAGTGATAGCAGCGTTGGTGGGAGCCACAGGGGTAACCTCTTGCGGGAAGTAATATACTTCTTGGCCAATGGAATCATGCATCACTCGGCCAATGGTAGAGGTATCAAAACAATGTATTATTGAGCCTTCTCTCGCATAGGCATAGTAAACAGCCCAACCAAGGTCAAGTTGATTTTTTTCATTTATGGGCACATAAGGTTCGAAATTAGCATCATATCCATTTACTTTCACTTCCCAAGAAGAGCCATTCATGGCACTGCCAGACAAGGTATCTCCATTCTCGACAAAGAATAAACCATATTGTGCCACATTACCACCATCTTTTCGATCAAAACGAGGATGGTAAGGAGGATTAATTCCAAATGGAGGAGGACCAGCAGGGATTTTATGAGCGATAACATAAGGACGTTCGGGAGGATTGACGCCACCGCCACGACCATTTGGCCAGCGAGAGAAGAAACGAGAATCGACTCTATCAATTTCTTCAATAATATAATTGATAGAAATAAGGGTGTCGCCATTTCTGACTGTCAATTCATGGTCGTAGGTGATATCACGGTCTGTACTATAGCGGTAGCCCCAGGCCAATGATGTGTCGGGCCAGCTCACAGCGAGGATGATTTCTTTATCGCCCTCACCTACCCAGAAGCGGATGTCCTCGGGTCTTAAAGCATCAACAGGGGAAACGGCCTTGTTGACGGGGGTAATGGTCTGCGGATAGACATAGATGTATTCCATCCAGCCGTTCCATTCCTCGTGGTAGACGCTGTCCACCACCACGCCGGCGGCAGGGTCGGCCCAACGGCTGAAGTCGCCATTGTGCATCCACTGGTTCATACCGGCCGATGTGGTGCCGTTCAGATAATGGCTCCACCAGTTGCCGGGGGTGATGCCCAGCGTGTCGCCGTTTGCAATAAAGTTGATGTCGCTCACCATGCTGGTACCTGTGTAGCTGAAACGGGGGTCAACTGCGGCAATATGATTCATTACCGTGCTCAGCCGCACGCTGTCGGAGTTGAAGCGGTAGCCCCAAGCCAGGGCGGTGTCCGCCCAATTCACCACAAAGGTCAGCGCGTTGCTGCCAGTGCCCACCCAGTACACCAAGTCGGCAGTGTCGATAGTGGCATCCTCAACAGGGGGATCGTTAGAGGGGATGGAAACGGGGTAGATAGTGGCGGGATAGGCATAGGTGTAGAACCATCCCCAGCCGTCATAGTAGAAGCTGTCCACGGCCACGCCGCCAGCGGGGTCGGCCCAGCGGCTGAAATCGCCGTCATGCATCGTTGTGCCCATTCCGGCGGACATGAGGCCATTCAGGGAGTGCTCCCAGTAGTTGCCGGGAGTAAGCTTCAGGGTGTCGTTGTTTTCGACAAACCAGATGTCGTCCAGCATACCCGTTGTGCCAAAGGTCAGACGGGGGTCGGCGGCAGCCAGGTCGTTGATCACCGTGGGCATGGTAACGCTCTCGGTGTTGAAGCGGTAGCCCCAAGCTAAGGCGGTGTCCGCCCAGTTCACCACAAAGGTCAGCTTGTTGCTGCCAGTGCCCACCCAGTAAAGGATGTCGGCAGTGTCGATAGTGGCATCGGTGGGTGTCTCAGTGTCGCTGCCAGGCACGGGCACAGGTGTGGGAGTCTTCAGCCAGGCATACTCCATGAAGTATGTTCCCATGGGGTCCCAGCCGACGCCATTGCTCTGGTCGCCATATTTGAACACATCGCCGTTGTGCAGTGAGGTGGCAGCCCCGCTGCCGGCGCTCACGCCATTGATGTTGGTCCACCAGAAGTTAAAACCCAACGGGAGGGTCGAGCCGTCCACCAATCCTAAGGTGTCGCCATTGGACAGCAGGAAGTGGATGTCGCCATTATAGGAAGGCGAGCCAACGGTCCAGAACCGCGGGTCGGCAGCCTCGATGCTGTCCACCATGGTCTGTGCCGACACGGTCCCGTTGAAACGGAAACCCCAGGCCAGCGCCGTGTCGGGGTCGGCCCAGTTCACAATCAGTACAGCCCGATTGCTACCCGTACCCACCCAGTACAGGATGTCGCTGGTGTCAATTGTAGCGTCAACAGGATGCTGGGCCGCGAGGCTCCATCCCATGGCTACACTTGCAATTAGCACTAATAGTTTTTTTACCATTTTATGATACTGTTTTAATAGTTAATAAATTCTATTACTCTACCATCCAGTATCGGCGACACATAAAGAGGAGAAAACCATACGGAGAAACAGCACTGCGGGAACGTTCCACTCCGCACCCTGCCACATCTGTTTCTCGGACACTTTTTCCTCGAAAGTGAGCCGATATTGTATGATCTGGCAGGTCTTCTGACTCGTTCTTTGCGAATCGGCCTTCCCACACATCTGCGGCGGTGTGCAGTGGCACTGTCGTTGATTCGCAAACTACTGAACTCACAGCAGCGGGACTGTTCAGGACTCTCACCTGATTCCCTTTTCACGCCCCGTAGGGCGACCAAATCGAATGCAAAAATACAAATTATTTCCGACATGGCAAATATTTTTTTGCCACGTCCGCACATCTGTCTAATCCTTAACCTCTCTCGGCAGCCCCACGTCGCACAGCCCCTCCAGAAACTCTCTTCCCGCTTGGTAGCCGTACTCGAAAAATGCATCGATTTTGTCGAAATCCAGCTTCCCCAAGTCTCCGACCTTGATGGCCACGCCATACGTGCACAGCGGCACGTGGTCCAGCGTGCAGAGGTTGGAATTCACAGCAAAGGCCCTCGACGCCACAATGCTCGGATCGTCAATGCGCTCCATCACCGTGTCGCGCTGTATATAAAGGCCGATGGTCACGTCGCAGCCCGCCTCAATCAGGGGCTCGACAGGCAGATTGTTGAAGATATAGCCGTCCACATAGTACACGCTGTCAATCATCACCGGGGCGAACACCCGCGGCACCGAGGCCGACGCGCTGACAAACTCGCGCAGTTTCCCGCCGGTCGACACATAGACGGGTTTCAGGTGGTTCATGTCCGCCACGCAGCAGTAGAAGGGAATCTCCAACGAGTCGAAACTGTTGTGCGGCACATATTTCAGCATCATCTCCCGCATCCGCCCGTAGTCCGCCAGACCGCCGTCGTGCCGGAAATTGAGACGGAAAATGTTCGTCTTTCTCAGCATGCGCTCCTGCTTGACGATGTTCACGATTTCCCGTGGCGAATAGCCTGCGGCATAGAACATGCCCACTATGGCCCCCATAGAGGTGCCGCTGATGCGGTCCACCTCCACCCCGGCCTCGTCCAAGGCCTGTAGGAACCCCAAATGCGCATAGCCGAAGGCCGAGCCCCCGCACAGGGCCACACCCAGTTGTTTCCCACTGCCGTTCAGCCGCTGCACCGCGAGGCTGTAGTCAGCTTCGTCGCTTTGGGCATACAGGGGCATGTACAGCAGCACAGCCGCCAAAAGCCCGCAGAAATGTCTAAGATGATGTTTCTTATACTGTTTCATCGCAATTACATTTTAGACTGCAAAGATACATGTTTTTTTTTGATTAGCATGATACCGTCCGCCCTCTTCCCCCTCCGCCCTCTGTCCCAGGCAGCCGTGTCGGGCCGCATACAGGGTTGTCACTGTGTTGCATACAAGCTTTGCGGAGGTCTCCGCACTACCCCTTTTTCAGTGCTTTTTATGCCATTGCCCGTCGTGCGTCCGGCGGTGCTCCACTTCAAACCGGTTCCACCGTCGCTCTTCATACGCTCCGCCGGGGTCATTTGCCGGACATTTCACCATCATTTCTTCCTTCCAGGTTGGAGGAATGGTGTGCGAGGCGAGGGATGTCTGTACACGAACGAGCGAGGGGAGGGGAAGGGAACAGGTTGGACGGATTGGGGATGGAAACATTTGCGGCGGGGTGTGGGGCTGCGAAAAAGCATCCCGCAACAGGGGGTTGAGGCCTGTTGCGGGATATGGCGGGGCGGGTTCTGCCGACGGGATGGCTACCGTTTAGCGAACCACTATCTTGCGGGCGGCGGAGCCGTCGACGTGGAGCATATAGATGCCTGCGGCCGGGACGCGGAGGTTGAGGACATTGGCGGTGGCGGACTGGCTGGCAATGCGGCGGCCCATGATGTCGTACAGGCTGATGCGGCGGCCTTCGGCCCCGTTGACGGTGATGTCCAACCCATTGGTCAGGACGGTGATGCCTTCCGTCTCGGCCGGGTCAATGCCGACGGCGTTGTAGAAGATGGCTTGGAGGGTGATGTTGCGGTCTACAAGGATGGAGCGTTCCTCGCTGGTGTTGCCGTCGCTCCATTCCCGGAAAGCAAATCCCGGGAAGGGGCGTGCCAGCAGGGTGGCATGCTCGCCAAAGTTGTAGGTGCCCGCACCGTAGACGGCTCCCATGTCAGTGTTGTTGGGGGTGGCGCGGATGGTGAAGGTTTGCAGGGCGAAGATGGCTGTGTAGGTGGTGTTGCCCAGCACGCGGACGGTGCGGGGGTTGTCGGTATTGCCGTCACTCCAATATTTGAAGAGGTGGTGTTGCGTGGGGGTGGCGGTGATGGTGATTTCCTGTCCGGCCAGATAGGTGCCGGAGCCGGTGACGGAGCCCATGGTGATGTCGTTGCTGTTGACGGTGATGGTGTAGGTGGGCTCACGTTGGAAGAGGGCTATGATGTTGCTGTCGCGTGAGACGTTGATGACGCGGGGGTTGGTGGTGACGCCGTCGTTCCAGCCGGTAAAGTAGTTGTGGGGTGCCGCGAAGGCCTGGATGGTGATTTCCGTGCCGTATTCGTAGATGCCGGAGCCGCAGGTGGAACCCTGGAGGGTGTCCGCGGGGAGGACGGAGATCTGATAGATGTTGGGGAGGAAGATGGCGGAGAAGGCCGTGTCGGAGGTGACGAGGACGGGGCGCGGGTTTTGGGTGACGCTGTCGGACCAGGAGGAGAAGTAGTAGCCGTAGTTGGGCACGGCGGTGAGGGTGGCGGTGGTGCCGTAGGCTATGGTGCCCGCCCCTTCGACATGGCCGCGGAGGCTGTCGACGGAGGTGGCGGCAACGTAGTAGGAATCAATGACAAACTGGGCAGTGAAGGAGGTGTCGGAAATGACGGTAAGGGTGCGGGGGTTGTTGGTGTCGGCATCGTCCCACTGGAGGAAGTGGTGGTGGTCAGCGGGCAGTGCGGTGAGGGTGACGACGGACTGGTAGTTGTAGGAGCCGCCACCGGTGACGGAGCCGCGGACGGGCGAGTTGCTGTTGGCGGTGACGGTGTAGGTGTTGATGGCAAAGAGGGCGGTGAAGCCCATGTCCTCGGTGACGACAATGGTACGTGGGTTGTCGGTGTTGCCGTCGTTCCATTGGACAAAGTGGTAGCCGTAGAAGGGTGTGGCAGAGATGAGTGCGGGCGAATTATAGTTGTAGGTGCCACTGCCGCTGACGGTGCCATAGGCGCTGTTGGCGCTGATGGCGGTGACGGTATAGGTGTTGAGGGCGAAGAGGGCGGTGTAGGTGGCGTCGTGGGTCATGGTGATGAGGCGCGGATTGCTGGTGTCGCCGTCGTTCCAGCTGTCAAAGTGGTAGCCGTAGTTGGCCTGGGCGGTGATGTTGACGGGTGTGTTGTGGGCGTAGGTGCCTGAGCCGGAGACGGTGCCCATGGTGTTGTTGTTGCTGAGCACGGTGAGGGAGTAGGTGTTGACGGCAAACATGGCTGTGAGGGTGGTGTTGCCGGTGACGGTGAGGGAACGGGGATTGTCAGTGCTGCCGTCGCTCCACTGGACGAAATGGGATCCGTAAACGGCCGTGGCGGAGAGGTTTGCCGTGGCTCCATAATTGTAGGTGCCACCGCCGTAGACGACGCCCATGGAGGTGTCGTTGGAGAGGACTTGGACGGTGTAGGTGTTGGGGGTAAAGATGGCGGTGAAGGCGGTGTCCGCCGTGACTTGGAATGAGCGGGGATTGGTGGTGATGCCGTCGCTCCATTGAACAAAATGATGGCCAAAGAAGGCTGTGGCGGTGAGTTCAACGGTGGTGAGGTAGTTGTAGCTGCCACCGCCGGTGACGGAGCCCATGGTGTTGTTGTTGCTGGTGGCGGTGACGGTGTAGAGGTTGACGGCAAAGTTGGCAGTGAAGGTGGAGTCCTGCGAGACGACGATGGTGCGGGGATTGGTGGTGACACCGTCGTTCCAGAAGGTGAAATGATGGCCCGCGAAGGGTGTGGCGGAGATGACGGCTTGGTTCTGGTAGTAGTAGTTGCCGCCGCCGCTGGCGGTACCCATGGCGGGGTTGTTGTTGAGGACGGTGATGGTGGAGTTGTTGGAGAGGAAGATGGCGGTGAAGAGCGAATCCTGCGTGGCGGTGACGAGGCGCGGATTGTCGGTATTGCCGTCGGTCCAACGCTGGAAATGGAAGCCGGCAAGCGGAGTGGCGGTGAGGGTGGCCGTGGCATTGTAGCTGTAAAGGCCGGTGCCGGAGACGGATCCACGGGTGGAGTCGTTGCAGGTGACGGTGATGTAGGAGTAGTCGGAGACGAAGTGGGCCGTGAAGGTGGTGTCGGAATTGATGTTGAGGGTGCGGGGATTGGCGGTGTTGCCGTCGTTCCAGCGGAGGAAGTGATAGTCGGTGTTGGCTGTGGCCTGTATGATGGCGACGGAGCTGGTGCAGCTGGGCTGCTGGGTGACAGCGGCGCTGCCCATGATGGAGTTGTTGACGTAGAGGGTGAGGTTGTAGGGCGAGGTTTCGGTGAGGTTGGTGAAGTTTTCCCAGTAGTCGGCCATGAAGTAGGCAAGGAGTGCGCCGCAGGGGACAAAAACATGGGTGGAGGCGGAGGCGGAGCCGAAGGTGCCGGAGGAGATGGTGGGAGGTGTGCTGCCCAGCATGGTGATGGTGGCGATTTCGGCAGTGTTGGTGAAGGCCCCGTTGCCGATGTAGGAGACGGAGGCGGGGAACGTCAGTTGCCCACCCAAGAGGGAGCAGCCATAGAAGGCGTTGGAGCCGATGGTGGCGAGGGAGTGAGGGAAAAGGGGCGTGACAAGACGGTAGCAGCCACGGAAGGCGTTGTTGCCAACGGCGGCGAGCGCACTGCCAAGAGTGGCGGAGGTGAGGCGCGTGCAGTTGAAGAAAGCGGAGTCGCCGATGGAGGGTGTGTTGTTGCCGATGGTGATTTGGAACAGGCGGTCGCAGCCATAGAAGGCTTCGGCGGGGATGGCCGCAGGGGAGGTGCCGGTGTTGAGGAAGAAGATGCTGTCGCAGTCGCGGAAAGCCCCGGTGCCGAGGGTGGTCAGACTGGCGGGGAACTGGAGTGTGGAGTTGAGGCGGGAGCAGCCCTGGAAGGCATAGCTGCCAATGGAGGCAAGGGCGTTGGGCAGAAGGAGCTGGGTGTTGATATTGTGGCACTGGGCGAAACTGTGGTTGCCAATGGCCTGGAGGGATTGCGGGAGGAGGAGGGAGGTGAGGCCCGTCATGCCGTAGAAGGCGTAGGAGGGGACGCGGATCACACTGCTGCCAAGGGCTAACGAGGAGAGTTGGGTGAAGGGGCGGAAGGCATGGGAAGGGGTGCTGCCTTGCGTTGAGCAGAAAGAGGCATCGGAGCAGTTGACAGCATTGTAGCTGAGGTGATGGACATTGCTGCATCCGACAAAGGCACAGGTGTCGATGGTGGTGAGGCTGAGGCCGATGGTGACGGAGTCGAGGAGGGTGGCGTTGGTGAAAGAGTAGGAGTGGAGGGTTTGCACGCTGTCGCCAATAACAAGGGAGTGGAGAGAGCTGACGGGGAGTGAGGACTGGTAGCCGCCACTGGTCATGTAGCTGCAGACGGCGTTGACGGCGTTGTAGTGGATGCGGCGCACGTTGTTGCAGCCGGCAAAGACGCTGTGGGATATTTGGCTGAGGGAGGTTCCGATGGTGAGTGTGTCGAGCGAGGAGCAGTTGCTGAAAGCCCAGTTGCCAAGAATGGTGACGGAGTTGGGGATGGTGACCGCACGGAGGGAGGTGCAGCCCTCGAAGGCAACGCTGCCGATGATGCCGATGTTGGCACCCAGCTGGGCGGTGACAAGGCCGCTGCAACCCTGAAAGGCTCCTACGCCAATGGTAATTACGGTTTGGGGAATGGCGATGGAGGTGAGGCCGCTACAATGGTTGAAGGCTCCGTCGCTGATGACGGTGACGGAGGTGGGGATGGAGACGGAGGTGAGGTTGGTGCAGGTGTGGAAGGCATTGGCCCCGATGGAGATGACACGATAGGTGGTGGAACCGTGGACAACGGTGGCGGGAATGGTCATGCTGCCAGAGGGTTTGGTGTAGCCGTAGTAATAGTTGTTGTTGGAGAGCCGCGGGTAGGTGACGGTTACTGTGGAGTCGGATAGGATGTTGTAGTATATACGCTGTCCGCTGCTGCAAACGGCGGAGAAATCGGCAGCAGAGAGATTATGTTGGGCTGCTGCAAAAAGCAGCAACAGCAGGGTCTTGACAATGGTACTTCTCTTCATTGTGGATGGGCTTATCGATTATTGGGTAACAAAGATGAACTGTTCGCCGTAGGTGGTGCCAATGATGTTGGTGGCGTAAGCACGGTAGTAGTAGGTGGTGCCGGGGCTCAGGTTGGACAGGTGGCTGACAAAGGAGCCTGTGCCAGCACCGTCGGTGGTGTGGTTGCCGGCCGTGGTGGGAAGGGGCGAGGTGCTGAAGCATACGCCGCGTTGGAGGATGGGGAAGTCGCCGTCGTCGGTGACGTTGCCGCCCGCGATGGCACTCTGGCTTGTGATGTCGGAGACAAGGGTGGTGACAACCGTGGGGTAACCGTTCAGGGTGGTGAAGATGCAGGGTTCGCTGTAGGCGATGCCCGATGTGTTGCGGGCGTAGGCACGGAGGTAGTAGGTGGTGTTGGGCTGCAGGTTGGTCAGGTCGGTTTCGAAGTCGCCGATGCCTGTGCCCAGGTTGATGTGAAGGTTGTCGACAGTGGGGTCGGGGGAAGTGCTCCAGCAGATGCCGCGGGCAGTGATGGCAAACCCTCCGTCGGAGAGGAAGCTGCCGGAACAGGTGGCACGAGTGGACTTGATGTTGAAGACGGTGGTGTTGGCAATGGTGGGCAGCCCGTCGAGGGTGCGGAAAGCAATCTGTTGGCCATAGCCTATGCCGATGCTGTTGCGGGCGAAGGCACGCACGTAGTAAGTGGTGTTGGGGAGAAGCTGTACCTGGGCATCGATACTGCCATTGTTGATGGAGGAGACCACCTTGTGGTTCTCGATGGTGGGATACTGCACCACGTCGTACACAAAGCCGCACTCACTGATGGTAGCGTTGCCGTTGGCCGAGACGCTGCCGTGCAGACGGGCAGACGATGCGGTGATGTCCGTCGCATTCCCGGTGGTGAGTACGGGCACTGTGGGGCCTTTGATTTTGATGACACCGATATTGTAGCTTTCTACTCCCAATGAGACACGGTCCAAGTAGATGTTCTGGCCTTGGTAGAGGGAGTCGGGCTGGATGGAGAGGAAATAGCCCTCGTTGAGTTGTTGGACTGTCATATTGATGGAGAAGGAGCCGTCGTAGTCCGTATAGACTGTTTCCTTCACGTTGTCGCCATTGGTGGAGACGACCTTCATGCCGGCAAGCGGCTGGAGGGTGTGCATGTCCTGTATCACGCCATAGTAGCGTGTGGTCACGTAGATGCCCTCCTGCACCAAGTCTTTGACACACGATTGGAGACCCAGCGTCAAGACCGACAAGGCGATGAACAATAGATATATTTTACGGCGCATAGAAATTCGTTATGTGTTAATTCGTTTGTTTGAACTCAGGAATCATGCCCACAATTCGATTTGAATTCAGAATCTAAGGGTTAAACCGAAGGTGGGGACAGCTGTTTGCGGAGTGGCAATGAGCGAGGGTGCAAGAGTCAGGTCGAAAGGAGTTTTGGGCTGAACGGTGATGGCACGGACAATGTTGAAGACGTAGAGCGTGCCGGCCATGCCCCATGCCACGTAGGAGAGGGTCTGCATGGTGTTGTAGGTCTGGGTGGCCTTTGCGAACTCGGCCACATCGCCGTTGTTGGCACGCATGATGGAGAGCTGCTGCTGGGCAACACGGTAGGTTGCTACTCCACCCCCAATCAGCACCGCTTCACCGGCAAGGGTGAGGAGGCCTTCGGCAACATGGTCCTTGCTCATTTGGCCCCATCCGGGCACGAAGACGGATTTGGCAAGAGCGACGAAATTTTCAGCTGTGGAGGTGAGGCCCAGGCGGTCCCAGACGGGTTCGACGTTGCCCATGGCAGCCACCTGGCACAGCACGTAGACCCACCAATTGCCATTGGTAAGTTGGGTAGAGTAGATGCCCACACGGTTTACGGGCACTGCGTACTCCTTAGAGATGGTCTGATAGTCTGTGCCGGCATTGAGAGCCTCGGCCACCTTCTGTGCATCGAAGGGCTGCCCCAAGCGGTTGGCAGTGCTTTGGAACACTCTCACCATGGCCTGGGCAAGGGCACTGTTGACGGTGGAACCTTCGCCGGACTCGCGCACGTAGATGTAGGTCTCATTGCCTGGCTTGGGTAGCTCGCGCATCCAGGCGGGTTCCCTCTTGGCCTGACACTGGAAAAGCATGGCCACAAACAGGAAGAATAGTATATGATATTTCATTGCCAATCGTTGATAATTAGTATCATTGTTCACATTGAATAAGGGTTTCTCCGGAAACGAGTCTGTAATGTCGTCCGCAGGAGCAACACAATTTATCATCCAAACGTTGCCCACACTCGCATACCCAGCCAATACGTCGAGCTGGAACACCGGCCATGAGCGCATAATCAGGCACGTCGTGGGTCACCACAGCACCCGCTGCAACGAGGGCACTGCGACCCACATTGTGGCCACACACAACGGTGCTGTTGGCACCCAGCGAGGCACCCTCACGGACCACCGTCTTGGCATAAAGACCATGAACCGGGAAATGGGCACGGGGGGTGGTGACATTGGTGAAAACACAACTGGGACCGCAAAAGACATTGTCCTCTATCTCGACTCCTTCGTAGACGGAGACGTTGTTCTGGATGCGGACGCCGTTGCCAATCTTGACGTTGTTGCCAATGTTCACATTCTGCCCCATTGAGCAGCGCTCGCCGATGCGGGCTCCTCTTTGTATGTGGCAGAAATGCCATATTTTGGTGTCGTCGCCAATCACAACGTCGTCATCAACATAACTGCTTTCGTGAATATATGCTTTGCTCATTGTATCTGATTATTGGATTCAAAATGAAATTAGGGAACGCTCAACTCCTGCCCGTTACAAGTGCCAGCTGTTCTATAGCCCAAATTGGAGAGGCAGACGGCTAAGCTGTCGGCCCAATAAGGGATGGCCATGCCGAAGGTTTCTTTGAACTTTGTTTTGTCCAGAACGGAATAGCTGGGCCGTATGACGGGACTCGGGAACTCGTTGCTGTGGCAAGGCTGGATGTCGCATCCGAGCTGGTTGGACTGGCGGGCAATCTCCTTGGCAAAGTCGTACCAACTGCACACGCCTTCGTTGCTGAAGTTATAAGTGCCTTCGTTGCCCTCATAGAGACCCCTTTCAAGAATGGTGAAGATGGCCTTTGCGAGGTCGCCGGCATAGGTGGGTGTGCCAACCTGATCAAAAACCACCTTTATGGAGGGTTTTGATGCCGTCAGTGCGAGCATCGTTTTGCAGAAATTCTTTCCCGTCTCACTGTACAGCCAAGAGGTTCGCAGGATGATGTGACGGCAGCTGGATTGCAGAATGGCTTGTTCGCCGGCCAGCTTGGTGCGCCCGTATGCTCCTGTTGGATTGGTGGGCTCGGCTTCGGTACAAGGGGTGTTGTTCTTGTTGCCCCCAAAGACGTAGTCGGTGGAGATATGGATGAGAAGGCCATTTGTTGCAGACATTATGTCGGCCAGATACCCCACGGCAATATGGTTCAGCTTGTCGGCAGTTTCCTTATCACTCTCAGCTTGGTCAACATTGACGTAAGCAGCGCAATTGACAATCACGTTGATTTGGTTGGTCTGGACAAAACGCTCTACGGCAGCGCGATTGGTGATATCAAGCTCGTTGATATCTGTGTACAGGTAGTTGTGCTGCGATTGTGCGCTGCAAAGTCGGATGTGACTGCCCAGTTGACCGTTGGTGCCAGTGACAAGGATATTCATGAGTGAGATTAAATGAAAGGTGTTTGAAAGTCTTTGAACAGTGGATGATGTTTATCTTTTTCGGAAAGGATAGTCTGGTCTTCGGGGATTCCCCATTGGATGCCTAAGTCAGGGTCGTTCCACGCTATGGCACCCTCGCTTTGAGGGGCGTAGAACTCGTCGCATTTATATTGGAAGATGGCTTCCGGGCTGAGGACGGAGAAGCCGTGAGCGAACCCTTTCGCCATAAAGAACTGACGATGGTTCTCACCGGAGAGCTCGACGGAAACATGCCGTCCGTACGTAGGAGAGTTTTTGCGGATGTCTACCGCCACATCGAGAACTCTCCCCTTGACGACACGCACAAGCTTGCTTTGAGCAAAAGGAGGGCACTGGAAATGAAGACCGCGGAGCACACCATAGTGTGACATGGATTCGTTGTCCTGAACGAAGGTGATGTCCAATCCTGATTTCTCTGCAAACTCACGGGCATTAAAGCTTTCAAAAAAATAGCCTCGAGCATCACCAAACACGCGTGGCTCGATGATATACACTCCTTCAAGTTCAGTCTTAATGATTTCCATATTAGTCTTTGATGAGATTCATGAGATACTGCCCATACTGGTTTTTCAGCATGGGCTGAGCTATACGGCGGAGGTCGTCAGCAGAAATCCATCCCTTTTCGTAAGCAATGCTTTCAAGGCAGGCGACTTTCAGTCCTTGGCGTTTTTCGATTACTTCGATGAAGGTTGAGGCTTCGGCCAAGGAGTCGTGAGTGCCGGTGTCAAGCCATGCAAACCCGCGCCCAAGAAGCTGGACTTTCAACTCGCCATCTTCAAGGAAACGCTGGTTGACCGATGTGATTTCTAATTCTCCCCGTGCTGAAGGCTTGATACCTTTTGCTACTGAGACTACTTTGTTGGGATAGAAATAAAGTCCAACAACGGCATAATTGGATTTGGGCTGTTTGGGTTTCTCTTCGATGGAGAGAACATTGCCATTGTCGTCAAACTCAGCAACACCATAGCGTTCGGGGTCGGCGACCCAATAGCCAAAAACGGTGGCTTTGTTGTCTTGTTCGGCAGCAGAAACAGCGTCGCGGAGCATCTTTCCAAAACCGTTTCCTTGGAAAATATTGTCGCCAAGAACCAAGCAGACAGAATCGTTGCCAATGAATTTTTCCCCAATAATGAAGGCTTGGGCCAATCCATCGGGGGAGGGTTGCTCGGCATAGCTAAAATGGACACCATAGTCGGAGCCATCGCCTAAAAGGCGTTGGAAGCCAGGCAAGTCATAGGGGGTGGAGATAATTAGAATATCACGAATCCCAGCCAGCATAAGAGCTGATATGGGATAATAAACCATAGGCTTGTCATAGATGGGCAGCAACTGTTTGCTTACCCCTTTTGTAATGGGATACAGGCGGGTACCAGACCCGCCTGCTAAAACTATTCCCTTCATATAATTTCAATTATCGTGTGAGACATCAAATTATGTTACGACTCTTTCTTCTTTTTCTTACCACCATCACCTTCACCATCGCCATAGCCGTAACCATAGCCGTAACCGTAGCCATAGCCGTAACCATAGCCGTAACCGTAGCCATAGCCGTAACCATAGCCGTAACCGTAGCCATAGCCACCGTAACGGTGCTTAATAACGGGAACGTCGGTCATGATGATAGCCATGTTCTTGAATTTGTTCTTGTCATTCAACTCCTGAATGAAGGGGAAGGAGCTCTTGTTCAGATAGCCAACACGCATGACGTAGGTGGTGAGGTCTGCACAGTGATTGATAATTGAGGCATCTGCAACAATCTGAGCAGGCGTGGAGTCAAGAATGATGTAGTCATAATGCTCGCGCAAGTATGCTACCAGAATGTCCATCTTGTCACCAAGAAGCAATTGGGTGGCATTCGGGGGAGTTTTCTCACACACTATATAGTCAAGGCATGGAGAGGTTTCGCTATGCATAATAATCTTAGTGAGGTCTTCCTCTTTACCCAGCATGTAGTGAATCAAGCCCTGACGGTTATGGCGGTCAATGGTCTTGGAGAGACTACGTTTACGGAAGTCGCAGTCGACCAATATGGTTTTCTTACCCAAATAGGCCAATGACAAGGCCAAGTTTAAGGCCACGAAAGACTTACCTTCGCCAGGTACTGTTGAGACAGTCTGAATGACTTTTTGATCGCCCTTCAGGAAGAATGGTATATTGGAATGCAGTATTCGGAATGCCTCTGTTACCACATCCGTACCATTGGCTGTGACAATGATTTCGTCATTTTCACGGCCTTCAGGTTTCTGTGGAATCTCACCCAAAACGGGAATAGTCAGTGCCTTCTCAATATCAAACTTTGTACGCAGTTTAACATTGAAGAAACTGATGCAGAACATTACCAAAGCAGGGATTGCTGCACCACAAATGAGACCAACCAGAATGTGCATGGACAGGTGAGGGCCTAAATTGGAACGTACAGCCGGCTCTACAATTTTTGCGTTGGCAACCGTGATGGCGAGATTCATTGCGTTTTCCTCTCGTTTGCTCAGCAAGTAGAGGAAGAGCTCTTCTTTGATTTTCTGTTGACGTTGAACCTCTTCGACAGCTTTCGACTGTGTTGGCAGAGCAGAAATCTGGCCTTGAGCCCGAGAGAGTTGGGACTTGGCACTGCGGAGGCGAATGTTGACAGAGCTAATGAGGTTATCAATAGCAGCAAGGATTGCGTTTCGGTTTGATTCCATCTGCTGCAACAATTGTCGGACTCCAGGGTTGTTGGGACCAGCCGATTTCAGCATCTTTTGATACTGAAGCAATTGGCTGTTATACTGGTGAATCATGCTCTGAACACCTGCATCAGAAATGCCAACGTTGCCAGGAAGCAGCTCCTCCTTGTTTGAGGGGTCAGTCAGATAATTCTTGATATCATTAATCATGATTAACTCTGCTTCCAGTCCAGTTACTTCATCCGAATAGCGTGTGCCAGTCTGCTGGAGGAGTCCGGAGGCATTGTATATCTCAGGTAAGCCAGAACTTCTTTTTACTTGGGCAACCTTGCTGTCGACATCCTCAAGTTCACCAGATATGAGGGCGATTCGTTCTGAAACGAATTGTTCCGTTTTTTGGGCAATCAAATTCTTATCGTTGATGCCGTCCTCATTATAGGCTTCAACCAATGCAGTGATAGTTTCCTTTGCCCGCTGCTCATTGTTATCAGAATAGGTGATAACGATAACATCGGCATTCTTGTTCAAGCGGCTTACATTCATGCGACGAACCAACTGATAGGCCTTTGCCATCACGGGGCATTCAGACAAATTGTAAGTGACGTTTATGTCCTTGTCCCGGAAGAATTGAGTTTTATCAATCGTAAATGAGATGTAATTATTGAGGGAAACGGGGTCAGTGAAATACGCGGTGCCTTTGTTTTTGGAAGTACCTCCGCTTACCGTGGTCACTTCATAATTGTATCGGCTTTTATCAATGGGAGTGACTTTTACATTGATATTAACATCAGTGAAGTCTGTGTTCTGGGTGAATACCTTCATCTCTAATGGACGATCGTTATAGTATGAAATCTTAGTAAAGAGACCCTTTCGGTCGCACATCTGGTGAAGATTCAATTTTGTTACAACGTTCTTGGCCAATGGCGAAGACTTCATTAAGTACATCTCATTTTCCAGAAGGTTTGTTCCAAAGTTTTCTCCGACGTTATTAAGAATGGCATCCATATTTCGCATGTAGCCATTGCGGTTGTTCGAATCCTGACGAACCATAATGGTAGAGCGACATTCATATTCCTTTGGCTTCGTTTTGAAAATAATACCAGCTATCAACAAGCAAACGAATATGGATAAAGCGAACCAATACCAGTTGTTGATAACGATAAAAACAAGATCTCGCAATGAGATTGTACTCTCTGAATCCTGATTCTTATTGGGTTGAGGATTCTGTACGTTTTGTATTTGTTGCAGATTTTCCATAATCTAATTTATTAATAGGTTACGTGTTTCTTGGGAACAATCAATTTAGATAGCGTTTAGACAGAATGTAATAGTAGAACATTGAAGACAGTACAGATACAATGGATACGGCACTTGAAATATATGTCATAATCATAGGATCCCTGTCGGCATTTCTCTTCTTTCGCATATTGGGTTCTACGTAAATCACATCATTCTGGTGAAGGTAGTAATAGGGAGAGTCGAAAACAGATTGAGAGGAGAGGTCGATTTCTCCAATAGTGCGAAGGCCATTCTCCTCGCGGATAATGGTGACGTTATGGCGCTGTCCATAAATAGTCAAATCCCCAACCATACTAAGGGCTTCAAAGATTGTCAGGCGCTCTCCTGCCACAACCAACTGGCCGGGACGAACCACATCGCCCAATACGCACACTTTGAAGTTCATTAACTTCACTGTTACAACGGGGTCAATAATATGGCCCTCATTTATCAACTTGCTTTCAATCATTGAGGCCAATTCGTTGTGGGTAAGTCCCACTACATGGAGTTTGCCTAAAACGGGGAAAATGATGTCTCCATCATGGTTGACAAGGTAGCCAGACACGGCCGAACTACCTGGGTTCATCACTATTCCTTGCGATATGGCAATCTTGTTGGTCTCCTGATTGAATTGAATGGTTGACTCAGGGGTTTCACTTTCTACGTATATACCCAGGAGGTCGTTAGCCTGGATTCCCCCCGAAAATTGTCCTTTCAAAGCGAAAGCAGAATCTCTTTTTGCATCATGGATATATGCAATCTCTGCAGAGGGGCCACAGGAGATTACCAACAGTGAAAACAGCACTGCGCCGGATAATAATTTTAATATTTTCATATTATACTAAATTAATCATTTTACTCAACATCAATGCTTTGGAAATCTGTTTTTGTCAAACGGTTTCCTACCTAATTTTGCAAAGATACATTTTTTTTTGGGTCTAACCACTTTTTTTTATAAAAAAGTCGTTTTTTATGAAAGTAATGAATAGTGAAGGTGCTGGGAGTTGGGCAATGTGCGGCTGTGTTTTTGGTGAAACTGGCTTTTTAGAATAGTGGACTTTACCGGTCCGGACGGTTTATCATAAAAACCGTTTTCTGCTGAATCCAAAAAATAGATGTATCTTTGCATTCGAAAACATACAATGATATGCAAGCCTTTATTCCAGCTGCGGGTCTGGGTACCCGCTTGTTGCCACTGACAGAGCATCGCCCCAAAGCCTTGGTCGAGGTCGAAGGTGTGCCACTGCTTAAAATTGCCATCAATAGTCTTTCGCGCATAGGTGTCTCAAAGATAGTCATAAACGTTCATCATTTCTCGGACATGATTGTCAACTATCTCACCCAACAAAGTTGGCCGACCGAGATTCTCATCTCTGACGAAACAGACCTGCTTCTCGATACTGGCGGTGGTCTAAAGAAGGCCGAACCCCTTTTCAATCCAACCGAGCCCATATTGATCCATAATGTCGACGTCTTATCAGGCATGGATTTGCCAAGTATGGTTCAGCTCCATAGAAACAATGGCAACCTTGTAACACTTGCTGTATCCGATAGAGAAACATCTCGGTACCTATTGTTTGACTCCAAGCAACAGCTCATTGGATGGTATAACCGGAGGACTGGGGAAGCCAAATGGGTGGACGTGCCAACTCCCACGTTCACCCCGTTGGCTTTTAGTGGCATTGCAATCCTTGAGCCCCAGGTGTTATCCCTTTTGCCACCATGCAACAAGCCCTACCCAATAATCCCATGCTATTTACGGATAGCCCAAAAGCATCGTATCGGTTACTTCCTGCATCAGTTAGATGAATGGATGGATGTCGGAACCCCACAAAGATTATCACAAGCACAATCATGGTATCATTCCTTGCAGAAATAGCACAAAGGCTCCTTGCCGACCATCCCGAAGACCTTGACAGGGTTACCGTTGTTTTTAACAATCGCCGTTCCGGCCTTTTCTTGAGACACAGACTCATGGCTGCAATGGCCTCACCGCATTTCCTGCCTCAAACGCTTGGTATGGATGAACTAATCCACGACTGGGCAGGCGTGGAAATAGTCCCGAATGAATTGTTGCTGTTCGAGCTTTTCGATGTGTATCATAAACATTTTGGTGCAGATGCCAAATATTCTTCTTTCGAGGAGTTTATATCATTCGGGGACATGCTGCTGGCCGATTTCTCCGAAATCGACTTGTATTGCGTCGATGCCCAAAAGCTATTTTCTAATCTCCATGATATCAAGGCCATCGGGGAATGGAATATAGAAGTTGGCCGCCTGACACCGTTCCAAGAGAAGTACCTCCACTTCTACCAGTCATTGTATCATCTTTATTTGGGGCTTCGGGGCAGCCTGTTGTCGCAGCACCGTGCCTACGCTGGTATGGCGTATCGGCTTGTGGCGGAGAATGCCGAGGAGTTTGTCAAAAAACACCGTGACCGTCATTTCTGTTTTGTGGGTTTCAATGCCCTCTCGTCGAGCGAGGAGAGGATAATCCGCGAGTGCGTCGCGGCGGGCATAGGGACACTCTACACGGACGGCGACCCGTTCTATTTCGATGACGAAGGGCAGGAGGCGGGCTTTTTCCTCCGCAGGAATCGACAGCTGTTCCCCAATATAGGCAATTATGAGAGCCACTTCGCAGCTGGCAACAAGACCGTTACAATCGTCAGCTGTTCCGAAGGTGTGCTCCAGTGCAAGTATACAGGCCACGTCATCCGGCAGCGTTTACGCGAGGAACCTGACGGCAAGCTTAGCGACACGGCCATTGTGTTAGCCGACGAGTCGTTGCTGCTCCCGATGCTGAACAGTCTGCCGGAGGAGGTGAGGACAGCCAATGTGACGATGGGGTTCCCGATGACGAATACGGCAATCCATGCGTTGGTGTTAAAACTTTTCGCCTTGCACAGCAGCCGTCGCGGGACGTCATTTCACCATCAGGAAGTGATGGAGCTTCTTTCGGACGATGCCGTATGTAAAATACATGGAACAAGTAACATGTATGCCAAATTGAATAGGATTCTCTACCACGGCCACGTTGTCTATGCCGATTTCGACACACTGTCCGCGCTGTGTGACGAGCAGGGGGTCGACCTGTCGTCATTGTCGTTCTTGTTCTGCAAAAACCCACCCACAGTTGATGAGTTCCTCCAAATAGCCAGCCAGCTTATCCAACGTTTGTATGGGGACAATCTGCTGGGCGACAACGTGAGGGAGCGTGAGGCTCTTGCCTGTCTGCTTGAGATGGTGAACCATTTCCAGCAGATTCAAAGCCAGTATCATTTTGTCGAAAATCTCAGCGTGCTGCAAAAGATTTACACTCGCCTTGCCCAGCGCCGTTCGGTTGCGTTTTATGGCGAACCTCTCGAAGGGCTGCAAGTGCTGGGTGTCCTCGAGACGAGAAACCTTGATTTCAAGCACTTGATTCTCCTTTCGGTGAATGAGGGCACGCTTCCGGCTGCACGAAGCTTCAACTCCCTGATTCCATATAATTTGAAGGTTGCTTTCGGGCTCCCCACATTCCATGAGAAGGATGCCGTGTATGCCTACAATTTCTACCGTCTGCTACAGCGTGCCGAGGACATCCATATCCTTTACAGCACCGAGTCGGACGGTATGGGCAAAGGAGAACCCAGCCGCTTCATCCAGCAAATCCGCCGTGAGCTTTCCCAGCAATATCCTGGCAATATCACAGTGACCGAGGAAGTCCTCTCGGCTCTCAATACGGCATCTGCCATCACTCGACAGGATTGTGCTGAGAAAAGCCCTGCTGTTCTTTCCCGCATCCACGAGCTCGTTACCCGTGGGCTGTCACCGTCGGCCCTCAATAAATACAGGGGCTGCCCACTCAAATTTTACTATGAGAACGTCCTGGGTGTGGAAGAGCCAGACCAAGTGAGTGAGGACTTGGAGCAGAACGAACTGGGAAGCTGTATCCATGCCGTGCTGGAAAACATCTATTCCCAGGATACCGACCACCACGTCCGGCCAGAAACCCTGCAACGGGCTCTCACCGACATTGATGCCATTATTGACCAAGCTCTCGCCGAGCAGTTTCAGCACGGGCGCAGCTCCTCTGGCAGAAACCATTTCTTTAAATCGGTCGCCAAGACTCAGGTTACAAACTTCCTAAAGTCGGAACTGAAGTACCTCAATTCCGTCGGAGGCATAGACATCCTTGGCCTTGAGCAGCCATTGGAACATGCAATCGACGCCCGCGTGGGCGACAGTACCACGCGGGTACTCATCAAGGGCATAGCCGACCGCATAGACCTCACCTGCGGCACCATTCGGGTTATCGACTACAAGTCTGGCAAAGTGGACAGTCGTGACCTGCACGTGTCAGACCCCATACCCGACTGGAATGAAGTGTCCGACAAATGGTTCCAACTAATGACCTATGAGTGGCTTTTCCACTACAACCACACCGGGCACGAACCCCACATCTCCGGCATCTTCCCGCTCCGCCACCTCAACTCGCAGCTCCTCTCTGCCACTTGGGAAGGCTCGGACATTGTTACTCCTGCCCATCTTGCCACCTTCGAGACCCTGTTATGCCAACTGGCATCCGACCTTCTCAATCCTGCCATCCCCTTCCTCCCCAATCCGGGCAACAAAATGTGCCCCTACTGCCCATTCAGCGAAATTTGCAATCTGTGAAAAAATAATCGCCCATTCAAAAAATATTTGTATCTTTGCAGATTGATAAACATGATTCCTCTTAGGCTCCAACACGGCCTAAAGGAATAATGCACACGTTGTTATGAATAAAAAATATATTATATACCAATGAGAAAATCACTATTAACACTCCTCATGGCCACTGTTGTCCTGCTGACGGGATGCAGCGGATTGTCCAAAATGAAGTCGAATAGCAAGAAAATTCGCTATCAGGCCAATCCTGACCCCGTAGAGGTCCGTGACGACAAAGTGGTGGTTAATTTTACCGCTTCCGTCCCTGCCAAGTATTTCGACAAGGGCGTTGCATTATTCATCCAGCCTGTTTTCACATGGGAAGGTGGCTCCACTCCGCTCGACCCCATCACTGTGAAAGGCGAGTCCGTTTCCGGTCCCGGCACCACCATCAACTACACTACGGGGGGCCGTTTCACCTACAACGATGCGCTCGACTATAAACCCGGCATGGAAACCGGCAAGGTCACCCTTGCTCCCGTAGGTTACAAAACCTCCACGGTCGATGATGAAGCCCTTTTCGCCGACCAGATTGTCCAACAGCACAAAGGGGTCGTCTTCCCCACCGTCCTCATCTCCGACGGTGTCAACATCACCTCCGAGTGGATCGACATCCGTGGCAACATCTCCATTGCCCCCCTCAACTACAACAAGAAACAAGGCGTTGTCGAGACTGCCGACATCTATTTCCCCAACGGTACCTCCATCCTCGACTGGGGATGCGATATGAATGTGCGTTTCAATGCCCAATACACCGTCAACGACCTCAAGCGCGTCATGCTCGAAAACGGTCTGCCAAAACAGATTACAATCACCGGTTGGGCTTCCCCCGAAGGTGAAGAGACCGCCAACGTCGGTGTCTCCAAAAACCGTGCCGACATTGCAACTGCCGAGTTGCGCCGTGTCCTCGACGATGTTCTCAACACCATGGCCCGCCGTGCCAAGGTCAAACCCCAGGACATTGAGTATTACAAGCACAACCAATTGAAGAAGATGGTCATCACCACACGTTCTGCCGGTGAGGACTGGGTCCACTTCGTCGTCATGGTCGAAGAGAGCGGCATCCAGGATCGCCACGCCATCGTCAATGTGGTCGAAACCCAGCAGAACCTTGTCAAGCGTGAGCAGATGATCCGCAACTACGCTGAGACCTATCCCCAGCTCGAACGCGAAATCTTCCCCAGCTTGCGTCGTGCCCAGATAGCCCTCTACTACTCCGAGGCCCGTCTCACCGATGTCGAACTCGCCAAACAGGCCACCCTCAACCCCTCCAAGCTCTCTTTCGACGAACTCATGTATGCCGCCTACATCAACTACAACTACGACACCAAACTGAAGTACTACAAATGGGCCACCGAGAACCATAGTGCCGAATGGGGTGCCTGGAACAATGCCGGTGCCATTGCCTTCTATCTTGGCGACTTCAGCGAGGCTGAGCGTTTCTTGAAAGTGGCTCGCGACCTCAACCCCCACAACCCTGATGTCCTCAACAACACGGGCCTTCTCTGTCTGGCGCAGAAGGATTACACCCTTGCCAAATACTATTTTGAGGAAGCCCAGCGCCAAGGCAGTTCCGATGCCACGGCCAACATCCCGCTGCTGAACCTCAAGCGCGGCAACTACGAAGAGGCACAGAAACTCCTTAAAGGCTCTTCCTGCAACTACAACCTTGCCTTTGCCCAGCTCATGAACGACGAGACCGAGAACTGCATCCGCACGCTCAACTGCTGCCTTGACCAGTCCGCCGAGGTCTACTACCTCCGTGCCGTGGCCTATGCCCGTCTTGGCGACCGCGAGAACTGCCTCAAGAACCTGCAAGGTTCCGTTGACCAGGAATACGACTACAAGCGCAAAGCCGCTGTCGACACTGAGTTCAAAGCCTATTGGAACGACCCCGACTTCAAACTGGTCATCAAACTGTACTAACCGAAAATCTTGTGTTTTTTCATACGGATGTAGGAATCTATCATTTATTCCTACATCCTTTTTTAACACCTCCACCGCAATGAAAATCCTCACTGCTTTAAAACGACAAATCCCCAACCTCATCACCCTTGGCAACCTCACCTGCGGTGTAATAGCCAGCTATATGGCTGCAAAGGGTCTTCTGTGGATGGCCGCGATTGGCATCATGCTTGGCATCTTCCTCGACTTCTTCGACGGCCTTGCCGCTCGCCTGTTGGGGGTGGCATCGCCTGTCGGCAAAGAGCTGGACTCGCTGGCCGATGTGGTCACCTCAGGCGTTGCCCCGGCACTCATTCTTTTCCGCATCCTGAGTTCCATCACCGGTCCACTCTCCTTCCTTCGCTACATCGCTCTTCTTATGCCCGCCTTTGCCGCCTACCGCTTGGCCAAATTCAACCTCGACACCCGCCAAAGCCACAGCTTCCTCGGCCTCCCGGCTCCATCCAGCGCCCTTGTCTGGGTGGGTGTTGCATACCTTTTCAACGCTCCTGGTGGCTCAGCTCTCAGTGTGCTGCCCTTCAACAACACAACCCTCATCTGTCTTGCTCTCCTCTCCCTCGTCACCGACATCCTTATGGTCAGCGAACTCCCCATGTTCTCGCTCAAATTCAACTTCAAAGACCTCTCCTGGCGCACCAATAGTACACAATACATCTTCCTCATGGGCTGTGCCATAATCATAGGCCTCACCCGCCAATGGTACGCCATCTCGCTCATCATCCTTTGGTACATCCTCTTCTCCATCCTCACCCAACGCAAGCCCTCACATCAATGAACACCAATCCCAAAACCATTGCTATAGCCGACTACGACTACCCCCTGCCCGACGACCGCATTGCCAAATTTCCCCTTGACCAGCGCGACCACTCAAAACTCCTTGTCTATCGGAACGGTACCATCTCCGAAAGCCGTTTCGACCACATCCCTGGTCTCCTCCCGCCGGACGCGCTCCTGCTCTTCAACAACACCAAGGTCATCCACGCGCGTCTCTTCTTCCGCAAGCCCACTGGCTCCACCATCGAAGTCTTCTGCCTCGAACCCTACCAGATGCCCGTTGCCCAATCCTTCGAGCAGACAGAGCAATGCACCTGGACCTGCTTCATCGGCAACAACAAGAAGTGGAAAGAGGGTCCCTTGACTCGCGAGCTCGACATTGACGGCAACCGCATCACCCTCTCCGCCACTCGCCGCCAACCAGTCGGCAACGCTTGGATTGTGGACTTTGCCTGGGACGGCGGCCTCAGTTTTGCCGAACTGATTGACCAGGCCGGCGTCATCCCGCTGCCGCCCTACCTGCACCGCGAAGCCCTGCCCAGCGACAGTGAGCGCTACCAGACCGTATATGCACTCCACCAAGGCTCCGTAGCCGCCCCCACGGCGGGGCTGCACTTCTCGCCCGAAGTTTTCGAAGCCCTTAGTTCCAAGAGTATTGCAACCGATTTTATTACCCTTCATGTGGGTGCCGGCACATTCAAGCCCGTCAGCACCGCCACCATCGGCGAACACGAGATGCATGTGGAAAAGATTGAAATAGCGCGTTCTAATGTCGAAACCATTCTCAACCATCTTGGCCATCCCATCATTCCCGTTGGTACAACAACTGTAAGAACCATAGAATCAGTTTACTGGTTTGGTGTAAAGCTTAGCCAGAACCCCCACTTGGACGCAATGCACGTCCTGCAATGGGATCCTTACGAGCTTGAAAGTCTTAATATCAGTACCTTGCAAGCCTATCAGAACGTCCTGCAATGGATGGACAGGAAAGGTATAGAGCATTTAGATGGAGACACCCAGCTGATGATTGCTCCAGGTTACAAATATCATGTTATCAGTGGACTGATAACCAACTTCCACCAGCCCAAGAGCACACTTCTGCTCCTTGTCTCTGCCTTGGTGGGCGATGCCTGGAAGGAGTGCTACCGCTATGCCCTCGACCATCAGTTCCGCTTCCTCAGCTACGGCGACAGCTGCCTGTTCCTCCCTTGATGCCATGGCCCATCTCCGTGCCCGTCCCCTCCGTGAACTCAGGCAGCTCGTCTACCCATCCCTCTGCTGCCATTGTGGCGAGCCTTTGGTCGGCGACGAACGCGACCTGTGCACCACTTGCCTCTCCCAGCTTACATGGACACGCCATGCCGCCTCACCCGCCAATGATGTCGAGACCCGTTTCGTCGGTCGCGTCCCCTGCCAGTCGGCTGCCGCTCTCCTCTATTTCCATCAAGGAGGCGTGGTGCAATCCGTCGTCCACCAAATCAAGTATCGCGGCAATCTCCGTCTCGCCCGCCAGTTTGGGCGTCTGCTGGGCAGCGAGTTATTGGCCTCTGGGCGCTTTGCCGATGTCGACTGCCTTGTCCCCGTGCCGCTGCACCGTCGTCGCAAGTGGCAGCGTGGCTACAACCAGAGCGAGGTGCTCTGCAAGGCCATGGCCGAAGTGCTTCACAAGCCTGTGGTGACCGGGAACCTGATACGTCGGCGCTACACCACCAGCCAGACGCACAAGAACCGCCAGGACCGCATGGACAACATGAAGGAGGTCTTTGCCGTCAGGCATCCCGAACGGTTTGTTGACCGGCACATCCTTCTGGTCGATGACATTGTCACCACCGGGGCCACCACAGAGAATTGCTACTCTTCCCTGCGCGACATTCCCGGTCTGCGCATCAGCATTGCCGCCCTCGCCGCCACCACCCTGTGATTCCCTAATGAGAATCAGTTTGAACAACTGCTCCCCCGAACCACTCTCGCTCCTTCCCGCTCATTTCTCCAACATTTCTCCATCACTTCCCCCAACTTCATTGGGCAAAAGCTCCCACAAGTGAGTGCCAAACGAAAGGAATGGAGCGACCCTGCAACGGCCCAAAACCGGATGAATGACAGACTTGTTGGGGGCTGTCAGAAAAAAAATTTTGTTGATTCCAGTTTTTTTGCTACTTTAGTAAATTATTTTACAAAGGGCACATCGCTGTATGTCCATTATAATAAATAACTTATAAATAGATGTTGTATGAAATATAATCGCATCCTTTTAAAATTGAGTGGCGAATCCCTCATGGGAGAGCAGAGCTACGGCATTTCGCCGGCGATGTTGGAGCAGTATGCTGCCGACATAAAAGAAGTGGTCAACAAGGGCGTCGAGGTAGCCATAGTGATTGGCGGCGGGAACATCTTCCGCGGCCTCAGTGGCGCCTCCAAGGGCATGGACCGCGTGCAAGGCGACTATATGGGCATGCTGGCCACCCTCATCAACAGCATGGCACTGCAAGCCGAGTTGGAGAAACAGGGCTTGAAGACCGAGCTGCTGGGCGGACTGGCCATTGAGCCGATATGCAAGGAGATGTCGCGTCGGAGAGCCATCGAGGCCATGCAGGAGGGACGTGTAGTCATCATCGGAGGCGGCACAGGCAACCCATTCTTCACCACAGACACGGCTTCCACCCTGCGTGCCATTGAAATCAAGGCCGACGTGATTTTGAAAGGTACCCGCGTGGACGGAGTCTACACCGCCGACCCGGAGAAGGACCCCACGGCCACCAAGTATCAGACCCTTACTTTCCAAGAGGCTCTGGGCAAGAAACTGAAGATTATGGACCTCACCGCCTTTGCGCTGTGCGAGGAGAACAACCTGCCCATCTATGTCTTCGACATGAACAAGCCGGGCAACCTGTTGAAAGTGGTTACTGGCGAGGCCATCGGCACCGAGGTGCTGAAGGGTTGAGAACCCAAAGCAGACTGAGAACGGAATCAGAATAACAAGTAAAATAATATCAATATGAACGACTTATCAAAAGCCTGTATCGACGAGGCAAAAAACAGTATGCAGTCCGCCATCCATTTCTTGGAGAAGGAATTGGAGAAAATCCGTGCCGGCAAGGCCAATCCCGGTATGCTCGACGGCGTAAAGATTGACTATTACGGAACCCCCACAGAGATCAGCCAGACGGCCAACATCAACACTCCCGACCCCCGCACCATCATCATCCAGCCTTGGGAGAAGAACATTGTGGGAACCATCAACAAGGCCATCCTCGACGCCAATCTGGGCTTCACACCGCGCCACGAGGGCGACATCCTGCGTATCGTCATCCCGCCGCTGACCGAGGAGCGCCGCAAGGAGCTGACCAAGGCCGCCAAGGTTGAGGTGGAAAACAGCAAGGTGAATGTGCGCAATGCCCGTCGCAACGTGATGGACAAGGTGAAGAAACTGAAGGACAAATCGGTGCCGGAGGACGAGGTGAAGCAGGTGGAAAAGGAGATTCAGGACATCACCGACAAGTTCATAGCCGAGTGCGACAAGATTTTTGCCGCCAAGGAGAAAGAAATCATGACTGTGTAATCCCCATCCGTCCGACCGGCAAAGTGCAGAAGATGGATGTGAGATTGTTCGATTCACTTGAATCGACCAACAAGTATTGCGAACTCCTCGACCTGTCGAAGGTCGAGGAGTTCACTGTAATTTGCGCTCGCGAACAGACGGCCGGCATTGGCCAGCGGGGCAATTGCTGGCACTCGGCAGCGGGGATGAACCTCACTTTCAGCCTTGTGTTGAAGCCTGTGTTTCTTGCTTTTGAACGGCAATATGAGCTCACCAAGGCAGTCTCGCTCGGCATTGCGGATGCGTTAGAGGGGCTGCTGCCCAACGATGCTGTGGTGAGGATTAAGTGGCCCAACGACATCTATATAGGCAAACGGAAAGTGTGCGGGGTGCTGATTTCCAACCGAGTGGCAGGGCAGAGCCTGTCGGCATCGGTGGTTGGGATAGGCCTCAATGTCAATGAGACCGACTTCCCGGAGTGGGTGCCCAACCCGGTGTCGCTGAAACAGGCCGCCGGGAAGGCACTGCCATTGGGCAGGGTGTTAGAGATGGTGGTGGATGGTATAGCCCTGCGCTATCGTCAGTTGGCGGAAGAGGCCGTCTCAGGGTCTTTCGGGCTCGACGGGGACTACCAGTCGCGACTGCTGAATTTGGGCGTGGAGATGCCTTATCTGTATCGAAACACCGCTATCCGTGCCACGATTCGCGGTGTGAACCGCTTCGGACATTTGGAGCTCGTCACGCATGAGGGGGAGCCTATTGTGTGCCAGTTGAAGGAGCTGGTGTTCCAAGGGCTGACCGATTGAGGACGGCACTCCTGACAGGATAACAGAAGCGGGCGGCGCGCAGAGCCCCCCCCGTCGT
>JAFVCA010000045.1 GCA_017479705.1 Bacteroidales bacterium | reverse complement strand
CTTGTAGCCCTCCATCGAACTGTCGTGGATGCCACGCATACCGATGGTGAAGATATTGTTGGATGAGCCTTTCACCTGCTTCAGGCGCTCTACCCAGTAGTTTTGCACAGCCTCGCGGTTGGTCTTGTAGTTGAAGCGTCCGCGCTCTTCCACATTCCACTCGCCGACATTGTTGCGCATCAGTGGCTCACAGTGGGAGGTGCCAATCACGATGCCGCATGAGTCGGCCACGGCCTTTGCTCCCGGCACATTGAAGAAAGCGGTCGTCCCTTCATGCATGGCGGGCCATATCGTGTTGGCTCGCAGGCGCAGCAGCAGTTCGAATATCTTCCGATAGGTCTTGGGACCGATTTGTCCGTCGGGCCCCGGCTCAAAGGTCTTGTGGCTCCAAGGCCGCGTGCTCCAGTCCTCATCGTTGATGAAGATGCCGCGATAGGCCACGCTGGGTGTCTGCTCGGTGTTGAAATCGCTGTCAATCGCCAGCCGCTGTTTCTTCTCTGGCACGAGGTCGCCCCACCAGATCCACGGGGATACGCCTGCCAGACGGGAGAGTTCGAGGATGCCGTAGGCCGTGCCCCGGCCGTTGTTGCCCTCAACCACTATCTGACCACCTTTTATATAAATATGGAAACCATCGTCAGAGCCCTTGCCCTGCACGATGCGGATAGCTGCCTTCTTCGAGGCCACGGGCATCAGGCCCGTCACTTGCCGCATATCGTCCTTCCACATCTCCAAAGCCGTGTTCACCACTTGATCAACACCTTTCTGCACCGTATAGGTCACTGGGTGCTGCCCGTCGAACCACACCACCTCGTCGGCCACAACATGCATAGGAGCGATTACGCCCAGGCAAAAAGCCACAATCATTAGCGTCTGTCTCATATTCTAATTCAATTTCGCTGCAAATATACGAAAAAATAAATAATTTGCCTAATAATTCCGCAAAAGTTTGTAACTTTGCACAATCAAAACAAAAAACCAACAATTACTACCCGATGAAAAGAGTCATCTGTCATTGTCTGTTCGGCGCAATGCTACTCCTGCCGACAACCCTTTCCGCCCAGATACGCCTGAACCAGGTGGGCATGTACCCCAACCAAGAGAAGACTGCCGTCATCGAGGGAGCAGTGAAGGCTGGACAGGTCAAGATAACAAACGCCCAAACCGGCAAGACTGCCGTCAAGGCCAAAGTCTTGCGCACAGCTGTTTCTCCCTGGTCGAAGAAGAAACGGACAGTCATTGACTTCAGCCGTCTGACGCAACCTGGTGACTATACCATCCGTTGCGGTAACGAGAGTGCCAACTTCACCATCGGCGACGATGCCCTCCACGGTGTGACCGTCGGCACCCTGAAGTCGTTCTACCTGAACCGCTCCAGCATGCCGATAGAGACAGAATATGCTGGTAGCTACGCCCGTCCCCTGGGCCATCCCGACACGCTGGCCTTTATCCACCCCTCGGCCGCTTCCCCCGGCCGTCCTGCGGGCAGCACCATCTCCTCGCCTTATGGTTGGTATGATGCGGGCGACTACAACAAGTATATCGTCAACTCTGCCTTCTCCG
>JAFVCA010000044.1 GCA_017479705.1 Bacteroidales bacterium | reverse complement strand
GAAAACCCTTTTTGAAGCCGTTTTTCTTCACAATCGGGCTTCCACAAAAAACGCATTTTTTTTGTTCATGGCTTTTCAACGCTGCAAAGCGTTGATTAGTACATAGCATACAAAGATTTCAGCCTACCATTTGTCGTTTACACCGAGTCCTCCCTAATAGAAATATCCCATGGAGAAATACCCTATCTGTCAATTTAATATGTCATTAAGCGAAAGTCCCTACGGGACAATGCCCAATGCAGGTATCAGGCTCACCCACCCACTACTCCGTAGGAGTTTACGCTTAATAGCCAGCATAACAGCTCCCCTCTATTTATACTCCGTAGGAGTTTTTGCTTTTCTATTGACCGATTTGTGTCACCTGTTGTTTTGTGGAGTTCCCTCTGCCGCGTCGGACGTTGGTCTGCACTTTTCACTACCTTCTGGGCCAGATTGGTTGCTGCATGCTGTGCCCGGCGCAAATGCAAGGTGCGGGAACCCCCGCCGGTGGTTGTAGGTCATTGGCCTTCGTGGTAGTGGTCTGTGATGCACCTGCCCAACCATAGCGGCGGAGGGTTTCCGTGCCTGTGGGGTTGCCACTCGTTGCCCTGTCGTTATTGGCGGCGGGTCGGGGTGAGGAGCAGTTTGCGTGTGGTGGAGGCGTCGGGCGTGGTAAGGGTGAGGAAGTAGATGCCTGAGGGCAGCTGTTGCAGTGTGAGTGTCAGCTGCTGGCTGCCGGGCAGGAGGTTTTGTTTCAACACCTGGCGGCCAGTGGCATCGAGCAGGGTGAGGCGGCTCCCCGCGGGGGCGGGCTCGGCAAGGGTAATGCTGACGGGGCCGTCAGTGGGGTTGGGGTAGAGGGAGACTTGCAGGGCGGCGGGGTTGGTGATGCCCACGGGCGGGCACCATTCGGCAAAGCCGGTGGTGGAGTCGTGCGGTATGCCCTGCACAAAGGCGTCGAGGTGGCCGCAGGGCACGTAGACGGAGTCGACATGTATCAGAGGAGTGCCGTAGCATACGGGCACCACGGTGTCGTAGAAGCGGAGGAAACGGCAGTGGAATGCGTGGGAGCCAATGGTGTCGACAGGATTGATGAAGGTGATTTCCTTTAGTCGGGTTCGGGTGTTCAGTGCGTCTGCACCAAGCCGTTTCAACGAGGCGGGCAGGGTTATTTTGCCACCGGGGTAGAGGTTGGTATAGAAGAAGGCGCCTTCGCCGAGGCTCTCCAGCTGGTCCCCAAAGCTGAATTTGGCCAGTTTGCTTTGGTAGAAGGCTCGGCGCGGAATGGTGGTTAGTTGCAGCGTGCTGTCGAGAGTGTGGATGGCGGAATACTCAAAGGCTGAGGCCCCTATGTGGGTGAGATTGGGGAGGTTCAGGCGGGTGGTGCCGCTGTTCATGTAGAAGGCCATTTCGCCGATGGATTGGATGGAGGTGGGGGCTACGACGTTGGCGGAGCTGTAATAGAATGCTTTCTCGCCAATAGTCGTCAGGCCGTCGGGCAGATGGACTGTGCCCAGGGTGGTGTTTCTGTAGAAAAGGCCTGGGGCCAGCACCCGGACACTGTTGGGCACGGTGTAGTCGCCCGTGGCCCCCAGCACCTGGATGAGGGTGTCGCCGTCGTAGCTCATCAGCTGGTTGTCTGCCATGCGGTAGTGGGTGCTGGCGGGGTCGACGGTGAGGTCGAAATTGGCCGAGGGGACATTGCGCGGAGCCCCTTCGATGCGGCACACTGTGGCTGGGATGTGCAAACTGCGAAGCGGGGTGCCGAAAAGGATGCAGTCCCCCATTTCGCGTAGCCCGTCGGGGAGGGTGAGGGTGCGGAGTGACTGGCAGGTGAAGAAGGCCCCTTTGCCGATGCGGCGGATGGTGGCGGGAAGGGTGTAATGTGGTAGGGTGTCGCTATTGACGAAGGCTATGAGCAGGGTGGTGTCGGCGTTGCACAGGGCCACGGAGTCCACGGCCACAAAGTGGCGGTTGGCACTGTCCACCGTAAAGCGGATGATGTTGGAGCCGTAGAATGCCGCCTCGTCAATGTGTTCTACATTGCGCGGGATGCGGATGTTGGCGGGGCGGCTGTTTACGGGGAAGGCTTCGGCTCCAATGGTGCGTACGGATTCGGGCAGCGTGATGTTGATGAAGAGTCCTTGAAAGGCCTGATTGCCTATTTCCGTAATGGTCTCGGGCATGGTGAATGACCGAACGCGGCTTCCACGGTTTACGGCACCATCGCCGATGCGGTTGACGGTGTATTCGCGGCCGTCGATGGTGACAGAAGGCGGAACAACAACGGTGTCGGGATACCAGTCGCACACCCCGTTGGGGCAAAGCATGTAAGTGAGCTCTGCCGTGTTGCGGGATGTGATGCGGAAATACAGTTGGCCAACCTTCCTGTTGGAGACGGTGTCATACTGGATGGACTGGGCGGCAGCAGCCATGCCGCTTGCAATAAGGACAAGGAGAAAGATTGCTTTTCTCATGGTGTTGTGTGTGTTGATTGTTTGCAGTGCAAAAATACTACTTATTCTTTGATTTATGACAGATTGATGCTGTCTCTGCGATAGCGGCTGGACACCAGCTTGTGGGCTAAGAAGGGGTTGAGAATGTGACAATCATCATTTTGGAATGCGGTTTCGGGATGATTTTCAGACCACAGCTGTTTTCGATGTGTTTTATGTATTTGAGGCTGTCGAGACTGAAGAGGAGTTCGATTGAGCCATCGTCCACGCGGCATTCAGGATTGATGGAGTTGTCCAGCACTACGGGTACGGAGTAGAGGGAGCGGAGGTTGTTCAACACTTGGTATACGGTGCCATGTATGCCAGTGTCGGCTGTTGTGAGGAGGCCGCCTTCGGCTTCGGTCAAGATGTTCATGGGCACATAAGTTGTGTCGAGTTTTAGCAGGTGCTGTCGCTCCAGTTCGCGTACTAACTCGTCGACAGCTTCCTTATGGGCAAACATCTTCTCTTGGGGGGTTTTGTTGATGATGGTAATGATGTATTGGGGGCTCAATATGTCGCCGCCTGCTTTGTACATGGTGTTCATGGCATAGGGAACGGTATCCCACATGTATTGGCTTAGTCTGAGTTCACAGAAACTTGGTAGGTCGATAGTTATGGTGCAGGTGTCGTCGGTTTCAATATGTCCAGAGGTTTCTGCTTTCCACAGATACGGTTTCAGTGTCATTTTATAGTTGTCGGTTTCCAACTGGATGTTTTTTGCTTGTGGAGAACTCACGAGGGTAAGGACGATAATGAGCGAGTTCCATACAACATGCATCAGTATAGACCATATTATGCCATAATTGAGGACCAGGAAACAGGCTACCATGGCAAAGCCGATGGTGCTTATCGCCATCAGTATGGCGGGGAGCGAGGTGAAGTCCAGCCAGTTGAAAGCGTGTGCTCCCCCGAATACGATAGAGGTGAACACTATCAGGATTGGGGTGAAAATCTCTTTGCGTGGAACCTGATAGAAGCAATAGCCCAAAGGTAGGAGGATGGCGCAGCTGATAATTATACCCTGTAGAGGGGTGTCGGTCAGGTAGGAGTCGGCGTAGTTGATAAGAAGGTCCGCAGCAATGAGCAGGAACGATATGATGAGGGCATATTTTTTTCGAATGCACCACAGGCGGTAGGATAATTCCTCGAAAACGGGAACAATGAGGCATGTGGCTATGATGGCTGGAAAGGATAAAGAAACTGCAGGCCCTCGGTTTGTGGGGGTGGTGTCGACAAATAGACTAATAATGCCGAACACAATCATGAGCGACAGGCCGACAAATAATGCCCATCTGTATGATTTCTTTCTTTCGTTAGTGTTTTGTGTAGTTTCCATTGTGGTTATTTTTTGGGTTAATTGAATTTTGATGTGACAGGCTATAAAAAGTTGGCCACACGGTAGAGGAAGAAGTCGAGGTCACGCGAGCCTCTGTTTTTGATAGTGGCGAGTTGAATTTTGGCGTTGGTGCTTTCGGCGATGGCGTTGGTGTG